>JBBTHR010000011.1:80447-100630 GCA_038060295.1 Candidatus Eiseniibacteriota bacterium | reverse complement strand
GAATACGTGTTCACATTCCCCCGGAATCAGCGTTCAGATTGGACCGGAGCAGGCATTGTGGCCGGTAATCACAACCATCGCATCAACCAGCGTGATGGATCCGCTCACTCAGGGCGTCCCCCTCGCGGAATGGCGCGACACAGGCCTCGACCTTTGGCAGAGGGACGTCCAACAGCTCCGCCAACTTCGACCGGGAGACGTGACCAGCGAGGAACGCGAGGATTGCCAGCGTCACAAACCTCCTCGGCACCGCGGGCGGGTCATTGACTTGCGTTCGGCTCTCGCGATCGATCTGACGGAGATCCGGGTCTGCGTACAACTCCTGCGGCGTCATCTTGCCGAGCTTTCCTCGATTCCCCAGGCGGAAGAGCATCGCTTGCGTCGAGACGCCGAAGCTCACGGCGAGGCGGATGATGTCGTTGCCGGACAATGCCTGTGCGTGCGGCCGAAAATCCGCGATGCGCTCCTCAATAGCCTCGCGAGGCATCAGCAACTCTGCCGCGAACTGATCCGCGAGTTTGTCTTCGCGCGTCTTCGACTCGGGCTCCGCGCCGCAAATCCTTCCGCCCTCGGATACGCTTCTTCCATCAGCTCCGGACAGCAAAAGGTGAAAATACTCATGCGCGAGGGTGTAGATGCGGCGCGGCGCAGGATGCGAGAGGTTGATGAAAATAGCGGGCCCGAAGCTGCCAAGGACGCAGGCCCCCGAAAGCCCCGAGTCGGTAAGGAAGGCAAGGACCTTTATTCCAACCCGCTCCTCAAGCGCCTCGAGCAGCGACCACGCAGGGGTCGAACCAAGGTCGAGACGCTTGCGCTCCTCAGACGCGAGTCGCCACGCGTCTTCGAAGCTGGCCATCGAGGGAGCAACGGGCCTCAGATCGACGGGACGTACTTCACCGATTACTTCCTCCAGCCATCGATACTCGCGGCAAAGGTCCTCAAATCGGGCAATCGCCACCCGACCGTCATCGCTGAGTAGCTCAGCCCGAAGAAAGACCAGCTCCCGCGCCTCCGACGGATCATCCTCACGGAGTAAGTCCTCGACTGGGAGCCCGTACAAGCGCGAGAAGAGAAAGATCTCGTCGGCGGATACCGACCGCTTGCCGTTCTCGATTTCAGAGATCGCCTGTCTTGGCAGCCCAAGACGTTGGGCCACAAAGTCCTGCGTCATTCCGTGCCTGGCCCGAGCCTGCTTCAAGCGCAGCCCGAGCCTTACTTGAAGGCGCTCACAAGAATTTGGCATACGGTCCCTCCTTTGTCTTAGATTCCGACTACAACTCAAGTTTCGGCATGATACCGTCGGAAATCAAGACACTTTTGCACGGTAGGCGACAACGTGCCGCTATCGGGGATCGTCGAGCGCACGTGGCGCTGGGAGGCGGGGCTCTCGTACCGGCCGCGCGCGGGACTCTCGATCGATGGGAAGCTGGGCTACGCCGACGTGACGAACGCCGAGCACGTCGCGGGGCGCGACCGCGCCGACATCATCGGCTCGATGGGGCTCCGCGCGCGGTGGTGATCGGGTGGACGAGCATCCCCTTCGCGATATCCGCCTGCGCCCGCTCGTAAAGCTCCGGCGTGTCGAGCCCGGTGAGATATCCCTCGAGTTCCATTCCAAAGACAGGCTCCTCCGAGTCCACAAGCTTCGGGAGCACATCCTTGCCGAAGTCGCTGGGACCCTCGGGCGGAATGAAGTCGAAAATCCCTGGCTCCAGCACGTAGATCCCCGCGCTGATCAGCTCGCTGAAGATCTCGTCCGGGCGCGGTTTCTCCAGGAATCGCGACACTCGTCCCGAGGGCTCCAGCCCGACGATCCCGCCCGCCCTGGGATTCGGACCACGGAACAGCCCCAACGTCGCGAGCGCCCCCGAGCGGGCGTGGAGGCGAAAGAGCGGCCGGAGGTCGTAGTCGAAGAGGTTGTCGCCGTAGATCACGAGGAACGGTTCCCCCGCGAAGTAGGGCTCAAGGCGCCTCACCGCTCCCGCGGTCCCCAGGAGCTCCTCTTCCACCGAGTAGCGGATCGTGACGTCCCAGCGGGAGCCGTCCTGGAAGTGATCCACCACGACCTGGGGCTTGTGATGCAGGTTGATCGCGATGTCGCGGATGCCCAGCTCGCGCAGCAAAACGACGTGGTACTCGAGGACCGGTCTTCCACCGACGAGCACCATCGTCTTGGGCCGGTCGTCGGTGATCGGCCGGAGGCGCTCTCCCCGCCCGGCGGAGAGGATGAGCGCCCGGGCGGGCGCCTCCGCGTCGGGGCGGTTCATCCGGCCGTCTGAACGACCTGCATCTCGCGCATGACGCGCTCGCTCTCGGCGTAGTAGTCGCGGGCGTCGGCCTGCGTGCGCACCCAGTCGACATACCGGCGAACGACCTCCGTGGTGCTCACGGTCGGTTTCCAGCCGAGCGACTGGAGGGCGCAGATGTTCGAAAAGGTGTGCCGCGTGTCGCCGTAGCGGAAGTCTCCGCGCACCAGGGGCCTTAGCCTGCCGCTCTCGTCCGCGACCTCCAGGACGATCTTGGCAAAGTCGAGAACCGAGATCGCCTTCCCGCCGCCGACGTTGAACGCGCGGAAGTCGGACTCGGACCTCTCCATGCACAGGACGTTCGCAGCCGCCACGTCCCCCACCCAGACGTAGTCCCGAAGCTGCTTCCCGTCCTCGTAGACCACCGGCGGCGCTCCGTTCAGGACCCGGAGCGTGTAGATGCGGCAAATGCCCGAGTACGCGTTGTAGAACGAGTTCCTCGGACCTTGCACGTACGTGTAGCGCATGGCGGTCGCCGGGACGCCGTAGCGGCGGCCGAGGTTGAAGGCGAGCAGCTCGAGCGCGTACTTCGAGATGCCGTACGCCGTGAAGGGGCGCACGGTCTCCTCGGTGATCCAGAGCGGCGCGAGATCCTGTCCGCAGCGCGGGCATTTCGGCTCCCAGTCCCCGCGCCGCAGCTGCTCCAGCGGGCGCGAGTCCGGGTAGATCACTCCGTGCTCCGCGCAGCGAAACTTCCCCTCGCCGTAGATCGCCTGGGACGAGGCGACCACGACCTTCCGCACCGGGAGCTTCTTCGCGACGATCAGCTCGTAGAGGAGTGCGGTGCTCTCGGCGTTCGTGTGGATGAACGTGCTGAAATCCGGGAGGTAGTCTTGGTAGGCGGCCAGGTGGATGACGTACTCGACGCCCTCGAGCGCGCGCTCCATGTCCCGCCGGTCGGACACGTCGCCCTTCTGAAACTCGGCCTCCGGCGGCAGGTAGTCCGGCTTTCCTCGCGGATGCACCCTTTCCTGAAGGTTGTCCAGGATCCGCACCGCGTAACCTTTCTCAAGCAGCAGATCCACGGTGTGGGAGCCGATGAAACCCGCACCGCCGGTGACGAGAACTCTCGGCTTCGACGCCTTCACGCGACGCTCCCCTGCGCTCCGGCCGAGATGGCGACCTCGCTGGGTCGTCCCGACCGCGCCGATCGGTAAAGGGCGTCGACGATCTCCATCACAGCGACGCCGTCCTCCGCGCTCGCGACCGAAGGCTCCTCCGACGGAGCGGACCGCCCTTCCACGGCCGCGAGGAAGCCCAGCCATTCGCGGGTCCAAGAGGCGAGGGGCGCCTCGTAGTCGAATGTCTCGGTGTCGGGCGGGCCCGACTCCGGCTTTCGCTTGTGCCATACAAGACGCTCGGGCCCGTAGCTCCCGCCCAGACCCTCCGCGCAGAGGGCGCCGCCGTCGCCCACGATCTCGAAGGAGAAGAGATTCTTCCACTGATTCAGGGAGACGTGGAATTGAGTCACGCGCCCCCCTTCGTGCTCGAGAGTTCCGAACGCGTTGTCCTCGAGAGGCTCGATAGGCCAGACCATGGTCCGCGTCACGGCAGCGGCGCGCTCCACCTCGCCGAGGAAGCAGCGACCCAGATCCACGAGATGAATGCCTTGGTCGAGCAGCTCACCGCCCCCGGCGCGCTCCGGATCGGCGCGCCACTCGCGCTCCAGTCCGGGGCGTCCGCCGTGGCCGTACCGCGCCCGCGCCCAGAGCGGCGATCCGATCCCTCCGGAATGAACGATCCGCCGCGCCTGGGTGAGCGATTCCGTGTGGCGATGGTTGAATCCGAAACAGAGCGTCCGCCCGGCGTCCGAGGCCGCGGCGGCCATTTGGCGCGCCTCGGCGGCGGTGCGCCCCGCGGGCTTTTCGCAGAGGACGTGCTTCCCCGCCTCGAGAGCGCGAAGGGTGATCGTGGCGAGGAGATCGTTGGTGGTGGAGACGATCACCGCATCCACGTCGGGAGACGCCACCATCGACTCCCAAGAGGGCTGGATCGAAACGTCGAAATCCGCCGACGCGGCCGCGGCCCGGGCCTGGTCGGTCTCCGCGACCGCGACAAGCCTGGCCCCCGGCTCGCCGGCGAGGATCTGCGCGCGACGCCGCCCGATCAGGCCGAAACCGACGACGGCGACGCGGAGCGGCTGGGCCATCGTCCGCGCTACGCCGGAACTCGCACGGGTTCTACCCTGCGGAGCGTGTAGAGATCGTCCGGAAGGTCCCGGCTGTTCCGGAAGTCGGGCCACGGGTCGTTCACGTGCAGGAAGCGTCCCGTGACGTGGTCCGATTCGGAACTCGCGAGGAAGACCGCCAGGGCGACTTGCTTCTCCGCAGGCGTGCCGCCGGTGCGCCAGACTTCCTCCGCCTCCGCTCGGCCCTTCTCACCGGCCCTGGCCCCGGCCGCGAGAACCTCTTCTGTCATCCGCGTCTTTGTCGCCCCAGGGCCGATCACATTGACTTGGATGCCATACTCGCGTACCTCGTCGGCCAGGGTCTCGGTGAAACGAACGACGGCGGCTTTGGAGACGGCATAGGCTGAAAAGAACGGACGCGCCCCCGCGGCACCACCTCCAGAGATGTTGAGGATCTTCCCCCGCCGCTCAGGAATCATGTATCGAAGCGCGGCGTGGGTAGCGTAGGCGACCCCGACGAGGTTCACCTGGAGGGTTCTTGCCCACTCCTCCATAGAGAGCGAGTCGAACCTGCCTATCGGTCCTTGGATACCTGCCGCGTTCACCAGAATATGGGGCGCCCCAAGCCCGTCCGCGCAGCTTTCAACCGCCTTGATGATGTCTGCTTCGGATCTCGTGTCGGCCACCAGAGCCAGTCCCCGGCGGCCGAGGGACCTGATCTGTGCCTTCGTGGATTCAAGTTCGGCTGCGGTACGCCCGAGGACCGCCACTTCGGCTCCTGCCCCAGCAAGCCCGAGAGCAATCCTCTTGCCAATTCCGCGCCCGCCGCCAGTCACGAGCGCCACCCTACCTGCGAGGAGCAGACCCACGGCTCAGGCCAGCACTTTCATGAGTGGAGTAATTGTAAAGGGATCCAGTCTTCGGATCGTATATAGAGGCGTGCTATTGATCTCGTCGATCTTCCCAGCCCACTCCTGCCAGGGATCGTAGGGCGCAGCGATGAGCTTGCCGGTCAGCCTGCCCGAAGCCGGCGAGGCGAGAAATACCGCCAAGCCCGCCGCGACGTCGGGCGAGACCGCGCCCTTCCCGGTCTCTCTTGCTTCCCTGATCTTTTCATAGAGCGCCCCGGCTTTCGCCCCCGCCGCCAGCACGCCATCCTGCATCTGCGTGTCCACCAAACCCGGCGCGATGACGTTCACCTGAACGTTCGACTCGCGCAGCTCTTCCGCCAGGGTGTCCCCAAGCCGAGCGACTCCAGCTTTCGAAGCTGCGTACGATGAGAAGTTGGGCAGAGGGGCCGTCGCGCCGCCACCTCCGAGCAAGATGATCTTCCCCTGACGCCGCTGGCGCATGTGCGGGACTATGGCTCGGCAAACGTGGAACGTTCCAAAGAGGTTCACCTCGACTGCCTTGATCCATGCCTGGGGATCCGATTCCGAGAGCAATCCAATCGGTCCATAGATACCCGCGGAATTCACCAGAACATCCACGCTCCCGTAGTGGTCTATTCCGGCCGCCGCCAACTTCTGGGCGTCTTCCCAGCGGGAAATATCGGCGGTCGTGACTTGTGCCTGTGCGCCCAGCTTTCGGCAATCCTCTGCGACTTTGTTCAGTTCCGAACCCGTGCGCGCGGCGAGCAGCAGACGTGCGCCTGCTCCGGCGAACGCGAGCGCAATGCTCCGGCCGATGCCTCGGCCCGCCCCGACGACGATCGCAACTCGATTCTCAAGGGGACGATTCACACGCTCACCTCGCTCGTCTGCGGCCAACTCGACTGCCTTCCGATCCCGTAGTACTTGAGTCCGGCATCAACGATCCGGGTCGCATCCAAAATGTTTCGCGTGTCGAGAAGCACGTCGCCCGCCATCAGCGATCGAATCCGTTGCCAGTCGACTTTGTCGATTCCGTCCCATTCCGTGATCAGCACAATCGCATCGCAACCCTTGGCGACATCATATGGGTCCGCACCGATCCGCATGGGAGGTAGCTGCGAGACCTCGCTCAAGTCCGCCAAGGGGTCGAACGCGGCCACACTTGCACCCTGGTCCACGAGTTCCTTCACGACCTCCAGCGATATTGCCCGTCGCATCGTGCTCGTACCGGGCTTATACGTGAGACCCAAAATGCCGATTCGGCGCTTCGCGAGGCCGTCCAGCAGGCCCGAAAGCCTTCGGGCCGGGAGTTGCCCCCTGCGTAAATTCTGCACCCTGACCGCGTCCAGCAAGGACGTTGCCGCACCGCTTGCGCTGCCGAAGTGCTGGAGCACCCGAACATCGCGGCCCAGAGTGCCGCCCGCGTAACCCAGGCCGGGGCTCAGGAAGGCATGGCTACCGATCCGCTTGTCGAGTTTCAGAATCCGCGCAACTTCGAGAGCATCCGCGCCCAAAAGCTCCGCTAGATCCGCGATCTCGTTGATGAAGCTGATCGACATGGCAAGAAACGCGTTGGAGGCGTGTTTCGCCATCTCCGCGGACCGAACATCCGTATAGACGAGGGGCCGACCCAAGGGCTCAAAAAGCGCGCCGACCCGCTGAGCTGTCGTTGGGTCGTCGCAGCCGATGGCAAACCGATCCGCCGACCGGAAGGAATCGACCGCACTGCCGAGTCGCAAGAACTCGGGCACGTACGCCACGTTGCAAGAGCGGTGGCCCGATTTCAGGCGAACGGCTTCGGCCAGAGCAGCGCTCGTCCCAATCGGGACTTGGGCGGTGACACAGAGAACCGCGTCCTGGTCGATATGGGGACCGATGCTCTCCGCCAAGGCGAAAACCGACGACAGGTCGGAATCGTCATTCACGTCCACGGGCGTGTCCGTGCTGATGAAGACGAACTCCGCCCCTTGGATCGCTTCGGAGAACGACTTTGTGTACGTCAAGCGGCCGCTTTCGAGATTCCGTCGCAGGATCTCTGGGAGAGACGGTTCGTGAACGGGCGGGATCCCTCTCTTCAAGTTGTCGAGGATCTTGCCGTCGGAGACGCCCCGGACGCTGTGTCCTAACTCCGCAAAGCACCCCGTCAGCACGGTGCCCTGATGCCAAATGCCGGTGACGCATATCGTCGACATCAATATCCTCCGGTCAGCCCAGCATCAAATGCCAGTTCCCCTAAGCACTGCGACGATTGTCCTGGCCAGTATTAGAACGTCCAGTCCGAACGACCAATGATCGATGTACTCCAGATCCAGGCGTACCCAATCATCAAATTCCCGGATCCCATTTCGTCCGTTTATCTGCCAAAGGCAAGTGATGCCCGGCGTCACGCTGAGCCGGCGACGTTGCCATGGCTCGTACCGCTCCCACTCCGAGGCGAACGCGGGCCTAGGTCCAACCAAGCTCATATCTCCCTTGATTACGCTCCAGAGCTGGGGTAGCTCATCGATGCTGTATTTCCGAAGGAAGCGACCGAAAGTCGTGACACGCGGATCACGCCGCATCTTGAAGACCGGCCCCTTCATTTCGTTATGTTCATTCAATTTCTCCTGCATCGAGTCCGCAAATAGGATCATCGTACGGAACTTGTACCCACGGAACGGCCTCCCGCCCCGTCCAACCACATGCCAGGGATATAAGACTGGGCCCCGTGACGTAAGCTTTACGAGCATAGCAACGATCAACAGAAAGGGAGAGAGAACGACCAACCCGGGTATGGCAACCATCAGGTCCAGAGCGCGCTTGGCGAATCTAGAGGCGGGACGGCCTAACAGGACGGACTCACAAACGTGGGAGCTGCCGCTCGGACTTTGGCGCGCGTCGCGAACAGCTTCTGTCGCTGTTGGGGTCATCTTACGGCGCTAGCGACGCCCGACCAATTCTGGAACACCTTCCGCGGTCACCGCGCGCGCCTTCGCCCAGGCGCTGTTGAATTCCTGGATCGTCTCCACGGTCTTCGGGTGGTGCGCCATCTGCTTCAGGAAGACGTAGGGTACCGTGAGGATGTCGGCGCCCGCCAAGAAGCTCCGGTTGATGTCCATCAGGTTACGGATGCTGCCGACGATGATCTGCGTGCGGGTGTTCGGATGGAGCAGTTTGGCGGACTCCTCGATCACCGGCACGGGATCGGTGCCGAGATCGCTGATCCGGCCGAAGAAGATGCTCACGTACGACGCACCCGCCATGGAGGCAAGCACCGCTTGGTTCGTCGCCATCAGGCCGGTCACGTTCGTCGGAATGCCGCCCCGCTCCAGGGTGCTCACGACGTGCATCGATTCCAGCCCCATCGGCACCTTCACGACGATATTCTCGTGCCACGAGGCGTACATCCGGCCTTCCTCGAGCATTTCCTCCGGGTCTTCGGAGACGATCTCCACGCTGACGGGCCCTTGTACCAGCTCCACGATTTCCAGGATGCGCTCCTGCAGATCGAAGCCCGATCCCTCGCCCGACAGGATCTTGGGGTTTGTTGTGGCGCCTTGAACCACGCCCCAACGAACCGCGTCCCGGACCTCTTTGACGCTAGCCGTGTCGATGAAGAGCCGCATCGGGGATACCCTCCTGCTCGAGAAGGTGCTGGGCGACCTCGCGAAGCGAACGAACGGTGAGGTCCGGCTGCACTCCATGCTCCGCGAGGTGGTGGCAAAGATCACAGCGCACGCGCCCCAGGAGCACCGTACGGCACCCGGCCGCAAGGCCCGCCTGGACGTCCGTCACGCTGTCTCCCACAAAGAACGACTCCGCAAGGTTGATACCACGCTCCTCCGCTGCCTGCAAGAGGAGCCCGGGCTTAGGTTTCCTGCAGGCGCAGTCTCCACTCAGCTCCGGTACGCTGCCCTCCGGATGATGAAGGCAGTAGTAGATGGCGTCGAGTGCTGCCCCACCCTGCCGCAAGGAATCTTCGATTCGGTCAGTCACGCGGTCGAGGGCGCCCCGACTCAGGCGGCCCTTGGCGACGCCGGGCTGATTCGAGATCACCACGACCTGGTAATCCAGGTCGTGGAACGTGCGGATCGCCTCGCACACCCCGGGCAAGAGACGCACGTGGTCTTCGTGGAAGGGCGAGTCGATGATGCCCGCCTCCTCGAAGTACATCAGCTCGTTGATGACGCCGTCTCTATCGAGAAACGCTGCTCTCGACCGACTCACGAATCCGCTCCGTCAGGGCACCGCACACGAGATGCTCCAAGGCGAGGTGCAGCGACTCGACGTGCGGGGTCGAGTCCACGGGGATCGTGACGCACGCATCGGCGATCTCACGGAGATGGCCTCCGTCAAAGCCGCTGAATCCGATCGTGCGGGCTCCCCGCTCTTTGGCGAGGTAGACGGCGCGCATGAGGTTCTGGGACCAGGGTCCCGCTTTGTCGGCGCCTTTGCCACCGTGTACGCTGATCGCGACGACTGCGTCGCCCTTGCCCACGAAGGGTTCGAGCTGCTCGCTGAAGACGTGCTGAAAACCGTTGTCGTTGGTGAGGGCGCTGTTGAGCGGGATGTTGTCGTTGAGGCCGATGACCTTGAAGCGAGGGGCCCCTTCGACGATCGTGCATTTCGCGAGATCGCAGACGAAGTGGGTAGCCGTGGACGCGGAGCCACCGTTCCCCATGATGAACACGGTGCCGCGGTCGAGCCAGGTGTCGTAGAGGAGATCGATTACGTTCGCAACGTCACTACAGTCAATCCGGTTGACGACGTCGGCCATCTCGCGGAAATACGTCCGCGCGTAGTCCGTGCCTGTCATGCGGCCTCCCTGCCCCCGAAGGGAACTATAGGTTGACAAGCACCTTCGATCCAGAGAAATCGAAATTGAAGTGCATTTCCGGCAGCCCCTCGGCGGCCATGGCCGCGCGGACCCGGCTGCGGGCTTCCCCCTCGGCGTAGAACATCAGAAATCCACCTCCGCCCGCTCCCATCAATTTGCCTCCCAGAGCGCCCTCCGCCATGCCCCGGCCGTACCAGCGGTCGATGTTGGGGTCCGACATCCTGG
Source organism: Candidatus Eiseniibacteriota bacterium (assembly GCA_038060295.1). Taxonomy (GTDB): domain Bacteria; phylum Eisenbacteria; class RBG-16-71-46; order SZUA-252; family SZUA-252; genus SZUA-252. The sequence goes on along the minus strand of JBBTHR010000011.1, from coordinate 90,283 downwards.
AGGAGATTCGCTTCTTGGCCTCCCAGTGCTCGTGCATCAACCGCCCGAAGCGAGGCAGATCCTCGCGAAGGATCGCGTCCTTGATCTCCAGGCCAATCTCCTTGATCCGGTGCATGCTGTCCACGACGTTTCGCTTCCCATCCTGGGCGCCCTGCCCTTGTTCTTGGAGTATGCCGTGGCTGTCACGCCGGATGCCCGTGTAGAAGAGGAGGATGTTCGCGCGCAGCTCCTCGGCCACGTGCCGACCAACGGCCAGGGGGCTAACGTGGACGGCTCCATCCTTGGCGATCTCGAGACAGGTGATCCCCCCGAACGCGGCCATGTACTGATCGTGCTTCCCTACCGGCTGCTTCGCCCGCTCGATCTCGATGTGACATGCTTCTTCGGCCAGTGCTTGCGTGGGAAGGTTTTCCCCCTTGGACGCATGGAGGGCCTGGAGCAGCGCGACCAGAAAACTTCCCGAGGAGCCGAGCCCGGTTCCGGACGGAACATCCGCCATAGCCGCGATTTCCATCCCGCTGTTGGTCCCTGTGACAAGAAGAGCCTCGCGGAGTAGGGGGTGCTGGATCTCCGTGGGAGTATGTACTTCCTCGGTCTTCGAGTACTTGAGGCGGATCAGTTGGTCTACAGCGGGATGATTGACGTAGATGTAGACGTATTTGTCGATCGCGGCGCTGAGGATGAAGCCGTCATGTCGGGAGTAGTAGGATGCGAGATCGGTCCCACCTCCACCGAGGGGGATGCGAAGTGGGGCTCGTGCGATTATCATGGGCTTATAAGACCAATTCGGCCATCTCCCCCTGCCACCGAGCTATCGGCAACGCAGCCAAGATTCGACCAGACGAACCTCTGTTGTGTAGAATGGAAAGCACTCAACGCCGTATCAACCTCCAACTGGCGCTGGAACATCGTCGGAAGGGCGGGTTGACCCACTCCTCACCCTTCTACCAGCTCATGAGATCCATCAATCGCTAAGGCGCTATAACCTGCACCCCGATCTCCCACACCTTTACGGGCCATTTTGATGGCGGCGAGGATGCCCTCGCTCAACCTGGGGGCATCGCAGTGCGACGAAGTATGCGTCCGGGCTGTGGGATCGGCGATCACCTGCGGGATCTCGTCCGCCAGGACCGGCGGGACGCGCGCGTCCGCATCGAGTTGTAGCACTCAGTCCCCTCCTGCCTGCTCGGCTGCGAAGTTGCGCTGCGCGGATAATCCAGGGAACGGCCACTCGAAGATTCTGGTCTTGAAGCGCGCGGCGGTGTCTCGGGTTCGGTCCGTGCTCTACGAGTCGACGACGATAATCTCGTCCGCCCACTCGACGCTCCGGAGGCATCCCTTGATGTCACGCTCCTCGTTGACCGTGATTACCGTGACCGTGAGCTTCGGAGAGCGAGGCCCGCCGCCCCCGCTCGGTGATGACTCGCTTCGCTGCGTCGCTGCTCAACCGTACCTTCGCACGTAGTCCGTGATCTTCTCGATGAAGGCCTTGCCTCCGAAGCGCGATGCGTTCGCGAAGCAGCGCTCCGGGTCGAAGTGGAGTCTTTCGAACTGGCGGACCGCCTCCGCGAGCGAGTGCGGCGTCGGCTCCGGATAGAAGAGCGCCGTGGCGTTGCGCGGGTCCGACGAGTGTGGGATCATGGTCTCCCACACGCCGCCGACCCCCCAGCATATCGCAGGCGTACCGTGGGCGTTCGCCTCGATGGGGGTCAGGCCGTACTCCGTGTTCGCGGCGTGAATAACCGCCCGCGCGCGCCTGTAGTAATCCACCAGTTCACTGTCCGGGATCGCGCCGACGAACTCAATGTTGTGCCCCGCCCGCCGCTCGAGCGCGCTCCGCTCCGGGCCGTCGCCGACGATGACGAGTCGGGCGTCGAGGAGCCTGAATGCCTCCACGACCACATCCACCATCTTCCATGGCTCCAGGCGCGAGACTAGCAGGAAGAAATCCTCTTTGGTGTGCGGCTGGAAGGCGTCCGGGACGTTGAGGACGGGCGAGAACACTACGTCTGCGTCGCGCCCGTAGTGGCGCTTGATCGCCGCCCGCGACGCTTCCGAGATGGCGATGAACCGATCGACCTCGTGCGCCCGCTGCAGGTCCCAGCGCCGCAGAGCAGGCAGAGCCGCCCGCAGAAGCACGCGCTCTAACCCGCGGACTTGGGGATAGCGCTCGGGCTCGAACAGCAGCCGGAATGGGTAATAGCAGTAGCTGATGTGCGTCGCGGAGCCCTTGCGAACGTAGCGCGCCAAGTGGGACGATGACGACAGCACGACCCGATACCGGCTGAAGCTCGCCGATCCCATTTGGAGCGCCGCTAGTGGGAACCATCGCTTGAGGGCTCGCTCGCTTCCGAAGACTCTGCGATCCACCAGTTCGGCGATCCGATACCGGCCAAACTCCTCCAGCGTACGATCAGGCAGGTACACGGAAGTGAAGATGTCCGCGTCGGGGAAGGCCTCACACATGACGGAGAAGACCTTCTCCGCCCCACCTCGCGACACGAGTGCATCGGCGACCAGCGCGATCTCGGCGCTCACGGGTGCCACCGCTTCATTGGCATGTCGAAGTCGAGCATGGCCGCTCGATGGGCTTGAGTCAAGCGGCTGTGTTCCGGGCCTCCCGTGCTCCAAGCACTTCGCACCCTCGCGACCCGCTTCATGCCCGTCAGCTCGACACGCAGCGATGGAACACCTGCATGTAGGTCTCGGCCGTTCGCTCCCAAGTGAAGCCCTTGGCGCGCGCGAGTCCCTGTGCGCGCAACCCCTCCCGGAGCGCATCGTCGCTCACCACGCGGTGGATCGCACCGGCCAGAACGGGTATGTCCAGCGGATCCACGAGCACGCCAGCGTCTCCGACTACCTCTGGCAGTGAGGACCGATTGGACGCGACCACGGGCGCTCCGCAGGCCATCGCCTCGAGGGGTGGCAGGCCGAACCCCTCGTACAGTGACGGATAGACGAAGACGGAACAGCAGCCGTACAGGAGGCGGAGTGTCTCGTCAGTCACGAAGCCGGTGAATCGGACTGCCTGCTCGACGTCGGCCGGAAGCGTCACCCGGGCGGCGTTCACCCTGAAGCCCCTGTGTTCGCCGACCACGACCAGTTGATGCGGGATGCCGTACCTACGCTTCAGTTCCTGGAACGCCAGCAGCAGGCTGTTGGCGTTCTTGTGCGGCCGCAAGCTCCCTGCCATCAGGATGTACGGCGCCTCGAAACCCAACAGCGCGGCCACGCGGGACGAGCTGCCCGCTGGGGGCCGATGGAACACCTTAGGATCCACGCCGCAGTAGGCCACCGTGATCCGCTCGGCGGGAACCTGGAAAGTGCTCGCGATCGCCCTGCGCGAGAACTCGGAGAGCGTGAGCAACTCGCGAGATCGAGCGATGGCCTTCCGGATGAAAAAGCGCGCGTAGGCCTTCTGGACGGGATTCGTCGGCATCGCGCCCGAGAGGTGGGCCAGGTCATTGATGGTAACCGCCATGGGCCCACGCCAGCGGAGCGGCACGTTGTAGCTCGGGACATGCAGCAGGTCACAGGATCGCTGGATCCGGTATGGAAAGTGCAATTGCTCTCCGGGCCCGTACACGCGCGAGTCGAAGGGAACGAGTCTGACGTTACGGGCCTCGATCCTCCACGCTTCCAGCAAGCCCTCACTGCCGAGCAGCGTCAGCTCGTCCACTCGGGAGGCGAGCCGCGGGACGAGGTTGCGAAGGACGGTGCCGACGCCGAATCGGAGCCGGCAATCGATGACCAGTCTCACGACACCCCGAGTCTGGTCACCGGAGGGAGAAATATGGCGCCGGCAGAATGAACCGTCCGCCAGCCAACAAGTACTCCTTCTCCCGCGCCTGGAACTCATCCACGAAGTGCCACGGCAGCACCAGGAAGAAATCCGGTTTGGCTGCGCGCGCTTCGGCCTCCGAGACGATCGGAATGTGCGTCCCGACCGTAACCTTCCCCCACTTGTCCCGGTTGCGCTCCGCGGCGGCCTTGATCAACGAATGATCCAATTCGAAGTACTGCAGCAGGGTGTTGCCCTTCGTGGACGCGCCGTACACATAGACCGTCTTCCCTGCCTGGGTCTGCTCCTTGACGAAACCTACGACGTCACCCTTGATGCGCTCGACGCGGAAAGCGAAGTCGGTGTAGGGCTCAAGGTCGTCCAGCCCCAGCGTGGCCTCCTGTTCCCTGAGTGCGGCCACGCGCTTCGTCGCCATTCGTCGGTATGTTCTATCCCCGAAGGCCGTCTGATCGGCCGAGCGCAAGCGGATGTACGCCCGAAGGCTGCCCCCGTTGACGTCGTTCAGCTCCGCATCCACGACCTCAAAATCATGCAGGCGCAGGAGGTACTCGAACGCTTGCAGAGAGTAGTATTCCAGGTGCTCGTGGCACACATTGCCTAGCTCGTTGGTGCGTAGCATCAGCGGCAGATAACTCATCTGCACGACCCATAGCCCGTCCGGGTGCATGACCGCCTTCACGTCGGCGACGAACTTGTTCGGCTCCTCCAAGTCATAGAACATGGCGATGCTCGTCACGATTTTCGGGCGATGTGTGCACAGGTCCGGGTCGCGATGAAACGCCGCAGCATCGAAGAACCCCATCACGACTTTGCTCGCGACCGGGCGCGACAACTCCGCGAGATTCTCGGCCGGGTCGAAGCCGATCTTGTAGAGGCCCTCTGTGCGATAGGCCGCCAGCAACGTGCCGTCGTTGCATCCTATATCGAGCACCGCGTCGCCCTGCCGGAGATCGAGGAGTTGCTCCACCTTGTTGGTGACATCGGCCAAGGCATCGCGCATCGTTTGGTTGGTCCCCGAGCGGTACCAGTAGTTGCGGTACATCATCTCGCCTGGGACCGCATGCTTCAGCTGGACGAGGTGACAATGGCGGCAGAGCATCAGTTCGAGGGGCGCCTTGGCACCGTCCGGCTCGCCTGGCGACAGGAAGTTGGACACGTAGTGTTCGCCCAAAGACAGGATCGGCGTCAGGGCGCTGTCGCAGACGCGGCACGTGGTTGTCGTCTTAATGCCCTTTAGGTCGGATACGTACTGGTCGCCGGGGGACAGGACCGCCGTCGAGGCTCCGTCGCGGACGTGGAATGGGGTCGTGGTTTTCATGTCCTCATCTCCTTTATGGACTCGTGGCCGTACGTGATTTCCAACCGGAGCCCGCGACAAGCATGACGGACACATATTCTGCGCTCCGGCCTACGGGAGCCGTATACCACAATCAACCACTCACACCATTTCTCAGAGCCGTGATGTCGGCCTCGACCATGATCCGGACCAGGTCGTGGAAGGGGAGGGATGGGGTCCAGCCCAGCACGCTCTTGGCTTTCGTCGGCTGACCGACCACCACGTCGACTTCCGCCGGGCGCAAGAACTCGGGGTCCCGGATCACGTAATCGCGATAGTCCAGGTCCGCATGGGTGAACGCAACCTCGCAAAGTTCCCGTACGGAGTGCGTCTCGCCAGTCGCCACCACATAGTCGTCCGGGGTGGAGTGCTGGAGCATGCGCCACATCGCCTGGACGTAGTCCCCCGCAAAACCCCAATCTCGGCGCGCCTCGAGATTGCCGAGCCGCAGCTCCTTCGCCAACCCCAGCTTGATGCTCGCGACGCCACGGCTCACCTTGCGCGTGATGAACTCCAGCCCGCGTCTCGGGCTCTCATGGTTGAAACAGATCCCCGAACACGCAAAGAGTCCGTAGCTCTCCCGGTAGTTGACCGTGATCCAGTGGCCATACGCCTTGGCGACGGCGTAGGGGCTGCGCGGGTAGAACGGCGTCTTCTCGGTCTGCGGCGACTCGACCACCCTGCCGAACATCTCGCTGCTAGAGGCCTGGTAGAACCGGATCCGGGGATCCACGATGCGGATCGCCTGAAGCATCCGGGTCACCCCGAGCGCGGTGATCTCGCCAGTCAGCACGGGCTCCGCGAAAGAGGTCGGCACAAAGGATTGCGCGGCGAGGTTGTACACCTCGTCCGGCTGGTGTTCTCTGAGGATGTTCACGAGCGAGCCTTGATCGAGCAGGTCGCCCCGGGCGATGACCAGCGCATCCTGGATTGATCGGATGCGCTGGAAGTCGTTGTTGCTTGTCTGACGTACCATGCCGACGACGCGGTAACCCTTCTGCAGCAGGAACTCTGCCAAATACGAGCCGTCCTGGCCCGTCACGCCGGTTACCAGTGCAGTCGGCACGATCCGCCCTCGCACGCAGCACCCAGTGTATTCGGCAAACGAAGATAACGGGCCGCGCCCTCCCGAGGCGTTATGCTGTCTCCGTTCTCCGGACCAGCGGCTATGGGAGCCTCCCCGGGATTGGGTTGAACTTCGATGTGGCTTCTCTTGACCGCGGCTTCGCAGGGAGCCATCAGAGCCACGATCTCTCGTCCGCCTGATCCTGTCCCCTCGCGGCACTGGCCTCGACGGCGATGGTCCACCGACAGTACTTACGACATCGACCGGTACAGCGTCCTCGTATCCTCAAGAGACGCCTCCCCGGCAGGCGTGGTGCCCCGATGGTAGACGTAGTGCTCCCAGAATTTCGCGCACTTCATAGACTCCACAATGGCGGAGTTGTACGCCAACCAAAACCCAACGTTTCCATCTAGGAAGCCGCCCCTCAAAATGTACATATAGGCAAAACGAAACGCTGGGTATAGGGGAAGCAACCAGCGAACTGCGACCCGGTTCTTCACCCGTGCTTTATAGATGGCCCGGATCCCCAACTCCGATTTCGATCCGGACCAGAAGTCGCGCAGACACATCCACAGGACAGAAACCGGAAACCACCCATAGAGCCGGAGTTTGTTCGCCTTCGCCTCCTTCAGCTCAAGCACCGCTGAAAGCAAGCCCTTGCGCAAATGGTCGTGCAAATCCCGGATCGTTCTGTGAACCAGAGCCCCCCTTAAGACTCTCGTCGAACCCGTGACCACAACCTTCTCGTGGGAGTGCCCCTCCCATCGTCCCGCGTCCCTTCGGTACAATCGCAACGTATGGTCTGGATACCAGCCTCCATGGCGGATTTCCGTCTCAAGCCACACGTTCCGCCGCGGCACGTAAAATCCCACTTCCTTGGGGCCGGATCCGAGTAGCGTCTTGATCTCGTCGCGCAGTTCAGGTCCCACGACTTCGTCCGCATCGACACTGAAGATCCAATCACCACGTGCCTCTTGAGCGGCAAAATTCTTTTGTGCAGAGAACCCCTCGAAAGGACGGACAACAACACGCGCGCCGTGGGATTGGGCAATTTCCTGAGTCCGATCCTGGCTCCCCGAGTCCACGACGACAATCTCGTCACACCAGTCGAGACTCCGGAGACACGCGTCTAGATCCCGCTCCTCATTGAAAGTAATTACAGTCGCAGATATTCTCATCTGAATAGGCTCAAGAGTGTTCGTCGTGGACGTGGTCAATAACGGCACCGTGCATAGAGCCGTATGCTGTCCGAAACGTTTATCTTTAGAACGCTTTGCGCTGCGCTTCCCGCGGCGTAGATGCACTTCTTCGCCAGCCGCTTCAACGCTGACCGGTACAGCATCCCGGTATTTCCCTGGCGGCATTCCAGCACCTCAAACCCCGCCTTGCGCACGACGCGGCTTAGACTGTCGCCCGAAAAGTGATAGAGATGGAGCGCTGCGTTCAGCGGAAATTTATAACTTCTGCGCACGATGAAATTGAGATTTGGCACTTCTACTACGAGGATGCCATCCTCTTTGAGCAATCCTCGCACTCGACACAGCGCAGCCATCGGGTCCGGCATATGCTCCAAGACATGCCACAATGAAGCGACGTCAAAGCTCTGCGGCGGCAAACTGAGGGTCTCCAGCTCTCCGACCCTAACATCGATGCCGTATTTCTCGCGCGCGACGCGTGCAACCACTGGCGAGAACTCAAAACCCGTAGTAGCCCAACCTGCTTGGGCCGCTATGTGGAGGAAGTCTCCGTACCCCGACCCGACATCCAGAAGTCGCGTTCCCGGACCCGTGCGCCATCTTTGGAGATCTCGGAAGCGTTCGCTCCAGAGCCCGTGCAACTGGCTTGCGGTGTGTTGGTAGTAGCTTCCCCAGCTCTGTTGCTCCATAAGATCTGATTGCGCATAGTAGGTATGAAGTCCGCTCAGTGTAGGTCGAGGATTCACGTAGACGAGACCGCACGAGACGCACCGAACCATGTGCAGTCCCGAATTGAGGCCAATCGTTTTGCTCGTCACGGCACCGCAGAGGTTGCACGCAGCCCGCTCTGTCGGCAGCTCTTTCAGATCCATCTCTGCTCCTCCTCGCTTCCTGGGTGCTGGACCACAGTCCCGTGTGCGGCCGCCGTACCAATCCTCACGTGCGCCGCGCTTCACATCCTCCAGCCGGCGATCGCTCAGCTAAAGTTCGCAAAATCAGCGGGATCAGCCTCAGCTGTATCCCGAATAACTCAGTCGTCCTCAATCTGCGTCGTGACCAGAGCAGAGCAGCTCCAAGGCTACACATGCGCAGCACCGCTACCGCACAAAGCGCGATCGCCAAGAGATAAGTCTTCCAGACCGCGAAGTGCTCCTGGCAAAACCTCAGTTGGCTCTCACAGTAGGCTGCCTCGAGAAACCTAGCCCTAGCGGGGTCCCGCGCGTATCTCGTTATGTGGTGGTGTTCCGCGAGCGCCCCGTGACAGTAAAATACTTTCCAGCCAGCCCTACTCGCGCGCACACACAAATCCGAGTCCTCACGGTACATGAAATACCTCCCGTCGAACCCCCCCTCCTCAGCGATGAATTTTCGTCTGATCATCATGAACGCCCCAATTACGACAGCCACCTCTTGGTCGCGGTCATATCGCTGTTCCCTGGCGTACAGTGCCGAAACCCGCAGCCTCTCCGAAACGCTTCGATGAGAGCTGAGCACTTTCTCCTGCCGCTTGGCGCGACTCCAGCGCATAAACGTGTAATTCGCGAGAGGGTCCTCGAGCCGTTGTTGGAACGATGGCTGCAGCACGCCGTCAGGAAATATAACTTTTCCCCCAGCTATTGCGGCTTGGGGATGGTGCCGCAGAAACTCAACCATCGCATCTATTGCACCCTCCTGCACGATACAATCATTGTTCAATAGCAGGACGAAATCGCCCAAGGCGCGATTCATTAGCTGGTTGTTCGCCGCGCCAAACCCAACGTTTCCCCCATTCTCGATCAGGCGGACATCCGGACACCTGTTCCCGATCAGTTCAACGCTTCCATCCTGGGAGGCATTGTCACAAACGAGAACTTCGAATGCGCACGACCTCACGGTGCTCATCACCGCATCAAGACATTTCACAATGAGATCTTTGCGCTTATAGGAGACCACGCACACCGAAAGCTCAACGTCCCTCCCTCGAGAGGAGGTGCTGCTATCGGGAAGGTTGGGCATTCCGCGCTCCGGTCTGCGGCAAAAAGTGATCCAGATTGAGGGCGCTCCCAAGCAGTATGGCCACAAGGATGCTGATCGTTCTGGACTCTAAGGCAGAGCTCAGTCCGGCGTTCACAGCGACCATCAGAACGATTGCGGTGCAAATGGCCGCATATGCCTTGATTTCAGGGTCCCCCGTCGAATGAGCCAATCGCAGGTGGCGAATCAGAAGTGCGACCAGCATGCATAGGAAAAGCACTAGCGGGACCCATCCGACCTGTAGTAGGATAAGTGCGTAGTAGTTGTCTGTTATGTGTAGAAGCGGGGTCGCGCCTGAACGTTCGGTTGCGCCGCCCTGCGTCCCGAGGCCAGAGCCCGACCAAAGCGATGATCCGCGCGAAAGCACCTGCCCCCAAACCTCAATTCTCTGGTCCGCGGTCGTGATTCCAGGATCATCCTCGA
>JBBTHR010000011.1:0-80437 GCA_038060295.1 Candidatus Eiseniibacteriota bacterium | reverse complement strand
CCGTAGGGAGTCTGCGCGAGCCAGACCATGACCGCTACGAGCACCGAGAGAGGCACCAGGAACCGACCTCTCCTGAGGAGTAGAGCCACTGTTAGGATCCCGACCAATAGGGACAGGTAAGCAGACCTAGCGAAGGTCAGGGCCAGGGCGAGAAGGACAACGCCAAGCACGACGGCAAGGTAGCCCCTCCGCCAATTGAAACAGTTGCTAGACGCATACGTCATGCAGATAATTCCAGCGATCGCCATATGTAGTCCAAATTCAAGGGGATTGCCGGTTCCCCCCGTCGCTCGTGCGAATCCAAGATATGTGAAAGGCAAGTCCGACCCCATCAGCGCTTCGATATCGTAGCCCAGCCAGCCGAAGACAGCCTGGCTTGTCAGCACCTCGGCAATCCCGAGCAGGCCGACGATCACGGACGCCCCAAGGACGACTGCTACGACCGTACGGAGCCGAGACTTCGTATTCACAAAATCGGCTGATGCAGGCAGCAACAGGAGGTACAGTGCCAGATTTCGATAGCTAATCATCGCTCCGGCTAGGGAAGCGGCAAAAGGGATATAGACTGCCATGACAGAGACGTAGGAAATTACTGCCAATTGGGGCAAGCGTGTCCACGGGTTGCGTTCCAGCCCCGCGGCCCGCCGCAGCATCCACGATAGAACTAGCATGCCAGCCAACGCATCGCGAATCAGAGCACCCATCCAAATCGATCCAGCCGGTGGCAGCGCGAAGTCTGCGAACGTCTGAAACGGAACGTACGCTATCAAAAGCACGAGAATAGAGAACGGCGCGAAGAGCGCAGTGGCCCAAGTGGCTAGTGCGACGCACACCCCCGTCACGGCGACGGTGCCCGCCGGCCACACAATCGCCGCCATGACCAGCAGGGTGGCGAAAGCTATGACCGACAACGTGTCGGCTCGCCGCGCCGCCTCCCCTGAACAATACCGTAAATCCACGCTCAGATCTCTTGTTCCGACGCACGAGAAATGCTCGTACTTCTATTTGGTAGCAGCCGGGATACAAGGCGGCGGTCCGTGTCATCGACGCAGCCAGTTGATAGGAGCATCGTGGCGTACGCTGCGACAAATATGCCAGTACAGGCCACCAAGGAGAACCACCCCGGGGTCCAGGTCGGCAACAGATGGCTCGTGGGCAGCTGTGAACTGAACAAGCCTGCGCCGGCAGCCACGAGGCCGGATAACAGAATCCTTCGGCCGGGGACTGCTTCCTGGAGAGCTCCGCTGCGAGTCATCATGATGTGAAACCTACGAAGAAACAGTGCTGACGCAACCGTCATCGCGAGCGTTGTCCCCGCCAGCAGCCCCGTGAGGCCCAGCGCCATGACACCTATCAGGCCCAAACAGATCTGGAGTACCGCCAGTCCTGCCCCAAAACGCGCCTCCACACCAGCCTTTCCGATTCCCTCGCAAATCGACGTTCCCAGGCCAGTCAATATGTGAAAGGTGTGCCCCAAGCCAAGCAGTCGAATGACCTGCACGACCTGCTCGTCCTCATGTCCGAGCCATGCGCGCGTTATGAGCGGAGCTAATGCCAGAATGATTCCGCCAACTCCGATGCCAACGGCGAGAGAGTACTTGCTGCCCCTGCTATAGAGCTTCGCCAACCGCCCCGAATCGCCCCTTTCAGCCAATTCACTTGCCGCCGGCACAATAGCGGGGCCAAAAATCAGCGCCATCCCGCGAAGAAGCGCGATAACCGTATAGCCGAGTTGGTATTTCGCCAGGGTCTCGAGGCTTAGAAAGTGGCCGATAAGCACTCTGTCCGAGTACGCAGCAACGATGCCAGAGATCCGAGCCACCTGAACCGTCGCCCCGAACCTATAGATGTGGCTTCCACCGCGGCGCCGGCGCGGAAGCTCAAATCTCAGGGAGGGCAGTAGACGTTTCGCGAAGAGCGCCAGGCCCCCCACTACCAGCGCGAGCGAACATAGAAGCCCAATCACCACACCGGCGAGCCCTCGCCCCAGTGACAGGAAGAACAGGGTCAGGACGATCATTGAAATGACCTGGAGAACGGCGATGGCGTTGGTGATCTCCATGCGCTGCAGGCCGTTAATGAGACTTTGAAGTACGCCCACCACACTTGAAAGCAAGAAAACAAGCGCTGTCAGTGGGAGAAGTACTCTCGCCTGGTCCCAAAGTGTGGAAGGAACTGAGAAGAAACGGAGAATCATTTCCGCATGCGTCCACAGCACTCCAGCCAGGACTGCAGATGTTGTGACATAGAAGAGCACTGCGACGGTGAATGGTTGGTTGATCCTCTGCAGTGTATTCGACGCATTGAACTCGGCAACATGCTTAGTCAATGCAGCACCAAATCCCAAGTCCACTAGCCCGAACTGCCCTGAGAGCAGCAGGATCAGAGCCCAGAGCCCGAAGGTCTCGCTCCCCAAGACGTGAAAAACAATCGGAGTGAGAAACAGACCACCCGCGTATCCTGCTGCCTTCCCCAAGAAGGTGAACGCCGTATTCGACAGGAGCCTATTGACGAGGGGTCCCGTGGCCCGTGCCTCAAGCTGCGCAATCATCAATGCCACTGGGTGTAGCCTTCAGAACGAACTGTACAGCGAACAGACCGGGCAACGCTTCGAGGAGCACCCTGGGGAGCCTGTAGGCCGAAAACCTGCGCTCCACCACCCTGAAGCCGGCCGCTGAGACCATCTCTAGGGCTGTAGCCTGCGTGAAGAATCGGACATGAGTGCGATCCAGAAGGCCTTCATCCTCGTACCGGAAGCGGCCCATGAGGAGTCCTATGCGCACCCGATAATTCGCAATATTCGGTATCGAGGCTATGACGAAACCTCCCGGCTTCAGACAAACCTTGCAGCGACGCAGGACATCCTCCGGATTGAGGAGATGCTCCAAGACATCGCCGAAGATGATGACATCGAACGCTTCTCCTAGCTGCTCGAATACGTTTCCAGAGGATACGTCCGCGTTGATGACCCGACGACAAAAGCGTTCGGCGAGCCGCGCACGATCCGGATCCATCTCGATTCCGACCACTGAGTTCCCGCGCTCCGTCAACCGTCCTGCCATGAGACCTGTCGAGCACCCTACGTCCAGAATCTGTCCCGGTTTCGTACCCATCATTTGGAGCATGAGACTATGAGCGCTCCTCGGGGACGCCAGAGACAACTGGTTGTACTTCACGACGTAGTCCTCCCTCCCGCTGATCCGATCACCAGGGAGGGCAACGCCAATCTGTTTCCGAGATTTGGCCCGCCCCGCAGACTGCACAATCGCGTGCCCCTCAATTTGCGAATCCAACTCCGTCTCGCCCTTTCACTCTTGCTTGCGACCGACCCACACGCACAAGCACTATACCCAGGCTCATCGCGAGACCCAGGAGCGTCCCCAACGCGGCGACGAGCCCCCGGCGTGGTGCATTGCGCAGCGTCGGGATTGCCGCGACGTCTAAAATGTTGAGTACAGGTACATCACGATGCTCTTCAACTTTCGTAAGTTCGTATTGACGCCTCAGTGCGAGGTATATTTCCTCCTGTTCACGAAGGCCACGCGCCAATCGTCCTTCCTCTAACAGGAGACGCGGCGAGTTTCCGATGCGCAAATTTCGCTCCCGAAACGCGCGAAGTTCCTCTTCCGCATGAGTTAGGTCCCCTTGAACTTCCATGAGCCGACCTTCGATAAATCGCCGGTTCTCCCCCGCCTGTGACGTGAAAGAATGAACGGCAAAGTCTTGCAGAAGCTCAGAGAGCGCGTTTGCCACGCCAGCGGCTACCTCCGGACTTCTAGCTCGTGAACGGATCGTGAGGACACCCGTTCGCCGATCTAAGGCCGCATCGACATTACTTCGCAATTTCTTCACAGCAAGTTCCACTCTCTTCCCACCACTTCCGCGAGGCTGCACAATGTCGATCAGAAGAAGCGCGCTCCCGTCAGGGCGCTTCGAAAAGCTCATCCTCAGAACTTGCTCCAGAAGCCTCCTGCTCCGCACGATTTCCGGATACATCGCAGGCGAATTGCCTTTCGGGCTCGTCTGAAGACCAAAGTCCTCAAGGTTCGCGCCAAGTTGCCCTATCGCTGAAAGCTTGTCTGCCGCCACAGCGGGAATGATGGTGGTAGACGCCTGGTAACTCGGGGGTAGGAAGAAGGAAATAATTCCGGCAAGCGCACCCGTTGTCAGTCCAATGCCAAGAATTCTTCGGCGGTTCTGCCAGATGGTCCGGTTGTATTCGATTATCCCCGGTTCCGTGGCGGCTCCACTTTGCCCACTCACTACTTCGTCGCCTCGCTCACGAGAAAAATCGTCGTCGCCGCGCCGGACAAGATCCCGATGATCGTAGCGATGTCCTTCAGCGTCTCCTTCTTCTCGCTGGGCGGCTTCGTCGGGACGATTACCAGCGCGCCCGGCTCCGGCTCGGGGTCGAACCAGAATTTCTTCACGGACTTGACCTTTCCGCTCGCCTGGACGATCTTGACCCGGCGCTTGTCGGATTTCTCCGTGTAACCGCCGGCCTGGCCCACGTAGTACCCAAGGGATCGTCCCCGCTCGAAGAGCACGCTGGCCTGGAGTCCGACCTCTCCGACCACCTTCACCGTCTTCGGCTCCCTGGGGATGTCCACCGCGTCACCGTCCTCGAGCACCAAGTCGTACCGCCGTCCGCGCCGCAGCGCCACGTCCTCGACGTCTAGCGCCAGCCGGCCCGCGCCGCCCTTGGCCCGCGTGAACGTGGCGGCCCGTGGATACGCGGTCGGTTTCAGTCCGCCGGCCCGCTGCAGCAAAGACGACAGCCGCTCGTCCTTCGCCTTTAGCGAGTACATTCCCGGGTACATCACCTCCCCGGTGACGGCCACGTTCCGCTGCAACTGCCAATCGGGGATTTCCCTCACGAAAACCTGGTCGTATTTCTGCAGGGCGAACGATGAATCCACCGAGTGGATCCCATAGTCGTCGGAAATCGGAACTTTGAAGATCGCGGCCGCCTTCGTGTTCGCGATTGTCGTCGAGTCCACGCGGGAGACCTCGGCTTCCAGCCGGAGCGCCGACTCCCTGAGGCCTCCGGTCTGGAAAATGAGGTCCATCACGGTCATCCCGTCCAGGTACTCGTACGTCCCGGGCCGCCGCACGCTTCCGCTGATCGAGACGGTGTGCCGGTCGCGGATGTCCCAGACGCTGCTCACCGCGACCTCATCCAGTTCCTCCAGGACGAGGTCGTTCTCGGCATCGCCCTCCAGGGCCTTCCCAAGATTGAACCGGTGGATGCTCTTCGACAGGTCGGCGTGGGTCCGAACCAGCGTCGCGCGGTCCAGGTACGCGTCGGACGTGAGGCCCCCTGCGTCATTCACCAGGTCCGAGACTTTCATCCCGCGGCGGATTTGAAACGTGCCGGCATGGAGCAGCACGTCTCCGGAAATCGTGACCGTGTTCTTCCGCACATCGTTGATCCGGAACACTTGCACAATGTCGCGGTCCACCAACTCCGGGTTATTCGTGGAGTCGGCGAGCATCTCCTTCAGCGACAGATCCAGCGCCACGCGATCCTGCCCCGCAAGGGCGTCCCGCTCGGAGAACGGGACGATCCGGTCGATCTGCACGCGGTCGAGGAGCGCCGTGGACTGGATTCCGCCGCACAGCTTCAACAGGTCGTGGAAGCGCTCCTCGGGGCGCAGCTCGTAGATCGCCGGCCGGTGCACCTGCCCCGCCATCGCGACCGTCTTCCCCACCGGCGGCACGAACACCACGTCCCCGCTCTGCAGCCGCACGTCCTCCGCCTTGCTCCCCGTTAGGATGTAGCCGTACAGGTCCACGCGCCGAAAGATCTCGTTGTGGCGGATGATGCGCACGTCGCGCATCGAGCCCCGGGCCGTGGGGCCGCCCGCGTTGTAGAGTGCGTTCAGGACCGTCGAGACCGACGAGATCGTGTAGCCGCCGGGCCGCACCACATCCCCAAGGATGAAGACCTGGATGGTACGCAGTTTCCCAAGCGTTACGTCCACGAACGTCGTGGGCCGCCGCGCGCGGATGCCGGAGTAGACGGTGGCCAGCCGATCCGAGATCAGCCGCTTCGCCTGGGCCAGCGTCAACCCGTTGAGCACGACCTGCCCAATGTCGGGCACGCTGACGGTGGCCTCGCGGCTCACCACCGCGGAGTGGCTGTACTGGTTGTCCCCCCAGACCTGCACGATGACCTCATCGCCGGGGCCTATCGGATAGTCGGGGTCCACGGGCCCGGTGGCCAAAGGCTCGAACGTGGTGGGCGAGTAGCGGAAGATCTCGTAGCCGAAGGGGAGTACCGGCATGGAGGCCGGGACGCGCCGGGCGATCTCCTTCGTGAACTCGGGGAGATTCTCCGCGCGCATCTCGACCCGCTGCTCTTGGGGCGCGCTTCCCGGCGCGCTGGGCTCCGTCGTCAGCGCGTCGCTCGGCGGACTGGGCTGGGACGTGCCGGGCTCGGTCGGCTTGCCGGCGGTGCCGCCGGGCATGTAGGCGTCGAGCGCGCTCGGGTTATAGCCGCGCTGCTGCAGCTCTTGGCGCACCTGGTCCGCCGTCTTCCCGGACTCCTGGATGCGCTGGCGGACCTCGCCCTCGGAGCGGCCCGACTGCTCTACCTTCTGTTTGACTTGGGATTGGGTCTGGGCGGAAACGGCCGAGGGGACAGCAAAGCTGAGCGCCGCGAGCAAAATCACGGCGTTGCGCGAGGAGCGAGGCGCGGCCAAAACAACCAGGTTCGTTTTCGACCCCGTCCGTGGTGTGCGCAACGCCAACCGCCTGGATCCGCGCGGGTTGTGGCCCCGCGGGACGCTGCCCCCCCGAGTAGCGGATCATTGGTACCATGCACCCCACGGCCTGTCAACTGGTTACGGCCGATTCGTGGTCGGTCGGGGTCCGATCGGTTTTCAGTTTACGGCGTGAGTTGGGCCTCCCACGTCCCGTCGTCGACTGGTGTCGTATCCATCATGATCTCCCACGTGCCCGTTGCCATGTTCGTGGCGACCGTCAACTCGCCCGTCGCCGTCATGACGGCGCCCAGATCGTCGATGCCGCCCAGCGTGATGGTCTTGATCCCGGGACTCGTCTCGTTTCGAGAAACCGTCCCGTCGAAGAAGAGCGGGATGTCGCTGTCGAATGACTGGGCCAGGCCTACGACCGCGGTGTCGGCATAGACGACCATGTTGAGTTTGCCGTATCCCCCCGACGTGGCGCTGAAGGTCCCGCAGAAGACCTTCACCGTGCTCGCGTCCCCCACGATGCAGCCCCAAAACCCGGACCCTCCGGGTCCCACCCAGGTTCCGTTGAAGGTCGGAGGAACATCCGAGGGGTAATACGTGCCGCGGATGAGGTACCCGCCCCCGGTCAGGTAGAGGGTGTCGAGGACGGTGTCGTAGGAGCCGGTCAGCGAGATGGTGCCCCCACCGACGATCTTGAGCGTACCGCTCGCGGTCACGACGGTAGCCGCCGCCCCGCGGATGCCGCGGGCGAGGCTGGTGGAACTGACGGTGATCCCGAGTGTGCCCGATACCGTGCCGCTTGTGAGAGAGCCCGTGAAACTCGTGGACGGCGTGACGCCACCGCCCGGGTCCAAGGGGTTTTTCTTTTCGTCGCTTCCGCAGCCGAAGAGCGCGAGGAGCATCGCCGTTGCGGCGAGGACAGCGAGGGACGGCCAGAGTGTGGAGTGGGTGCTGCGGTTGGAACGGGGCATAGGTACCCTCCTGACTTCAATGTTGCGTGCGTAGGGTCGATGGAAGGCTACTCCTGGCTCTCTTTAAAGGCAAGCACGGCTGCCAGATCCCGAAACTTCAGGCCTGAATGAGCGCGGCCGGCGCGGCACCCTTCACGAAGCGCTCGAAGGAAACCCTGCGGTGTGGGTCAGCCAGCAAGACGATCTCGGAAACCTTCACCGGGGCCAGGACTTCCAGCCCCACGATGTTCCCCTCCGCATCGAAATCCGCCAGAAGCACGTCGTGCTTGATCTCTCGAGTGGTGGCGACGGGACTGTGGGAAAAGTAGATGTAAACAGCCTCGATCGTCCCGTCGTCCCGGGCGCTCGTGGAAATCTCGAACCCAATCGGCTGATTATTCGATTTGCCCACTACCCTGGTCCTCATCGGGGTCTCTCCAGTAGACGGTGACTACTCGCACGAACGTGGACTCCAACTCCGCTATCACAGTAAGCGTTCGACCGCCGCGGTTGAGGCAATTTCAGCGGACACACGGTTCGGGTGCGCGTACGAGGCTGCCTTGATACTCGCCACGGCGGTCATCGCCGCGGCGGGGTACCGATCGAAGGGCGCGGGCCATCACCGGACAACATTTGAAGCGCTTCGACGACGGTCCGGATACCGTCGAGCCAGGAGGGACTGACGAGATCATCGGTGACCGCAAGGTCATGGGCTGGAGCGCGACCGCGCGGTAAACCATTGGACGTGAAGCACTTACACTTGAGGCTTTGGAATTCAGAAACTTTCGATCGGTGCCGATAGTCTAATGGATGCTAGCGCAAGCACACGCCGATCATGATAGGATGGATCCATGAGTGATTACCTTTTCGCACAGCCTTCAACCCTCTCCGGCATGGCTAGGGTCGCCGACTTGTGGGCGCAACTTGACGAGTACAACATTTGCCCCACTGGCGAGGAGGCCGATGCCAGGGCGGTCTACTGTGACTGGCTGGCAGTGGGCAGGGCGATGCTAGCCGCCATGAAGAAATACTCTGAGCAGACACCAGAAGCAGCGGCATAGCTACCCTCCTCCGGTACAGGCGCGACCGCCGGCGTCTGTCACGCAGACCCGCACCGAGGTCTCGCTAAGCCATACCTATCAAGGCCCGCTTCCCCAGCCTGCCGACCTAGGAGCGTGCGGAAAAGCGCGAGAAACTGGCTAGCGTCGAAAGAACCCGCTAGAAACACGATTTCAAGCCGACCGATAGCAATGCAGCCGCCCCGGACCGGCTGATCGACAAGGGAAATTTGTGGTACCGTAACCCCGTGACCCTAGCAAACATCCCCTTTCATCGTCCCTCGGTCACCGAGGCCGAAGTCGCTGCCGTCACGGCGGTCCTCCGCTCCGGTTGGCTCACGACCGGCGCGAAGGCGAAAGAGCTGGAACAGGCAATCGCGGCCTACGTCGGATCGGCTGCCACGGCGGGCGACACGGAGGCGGCCCCGGACCTCGATCCGGGCGGCTACCACGCCGTCGCGCTCTCCTCCTGCACGGCCGCGCTCCACCTGTCGTTCCTCGCGCTCGGGCTGAAAGAGGGCGACGAGGTGGTCACCACCCCGTACACCTTCGTCTCCACCGGCGAGACGATTCTCTACACCGGCGCGCGCCCCGTCTTCGCCGACGTCGAGCGCGCGACGAAAAACATCGATCCCGCCGCCATCGAGCGCGCCATCACGAAGAAGACGCGCGCCATCGTCACGGTATCGATGGCGGGCCATCCGTGCCGCGCCGCCGAGATCGCGCAAGTAGCGAAGACCCACGGCATCCCGGTCGTCGAGGACGCGGCCCACTCCCTGACGGCGCGCATCTGGTCGGTACCGGTCGGGACGCAAGCCGACATCACCTGCTTCTCGTTCTACGCCACGAAGGTCGTGACCTCCGGCGAAGGGGGCATGGTCGTGACGGCGCGCGAGGATTGGGCCGAGCGGGTGCGGCGGCTCTCGCTCCACGGGTTGTCTTCGGCCGCGTGGTCGCGCTACGGCAAGGGCGGCTGGTGGGAATACGACGTCACCGAACTCGGCTGGAAGTACAACCTGACCGACCTGCAGGCGGCGCTCGGCCTGGCGCAATTCGCGCGCGCGGAGGAGTTGCGCGACCGGCGCGAGTCGATCGCCGAGCGCTACACGGCTGGATTGGCCGGCGTGCCGGGACTGACGCCCCCGACCGTGCTGCCGGGGATGCGCCACGCGTGGCATCTCTACCAGATCGACGTCTCGATCGCCGCGGGAGCGCGCCGCGATCGTAATGCGCTCGCGATGGCGCTACGCGAGGACGGCATCGGCAGCAGCGTCCACTTCAAACCGCTCCACCTCTTCCCCTGGTATCAGGAGCGGCTAGGAGTGGAGCCGGGCCAGTTCCCCGTCGCGGAAGCGATCTTCGCGGGGACCTTGTCGCTCCCCATCTGGCCCGACATGAGCGAGGCCGATGTGACCCGCGTGATCGCGCGGGTCCGCTTTCACATGATGGGTCATGAATAGCGAGGGGCGGCGATGACCGGCATCGACGAAGAGCTGGAGTGGGGTCTGCTGCAGGAGGCGACGGCGCGGGGCGGCGCGCGGGAGTTGGCGCGGCTCGTCTTCGAGCGCGACCCCGATACGCGGCGCTCGCTCTGGCGGCTCGCGTTGCGCCGGCTGGACGACCGCGAATCGCCGCTTCGGAATTTCGAATTCCTGATCGACGTGGCGCAGGCGGGAATCGACGACTCGATGACGCTGGCCAACCAGGCGGGCGACGGCGAAACGGCCTCGACCTGGGCCGACGCCGCGAATGTCCTTTCCTACAATTTGTCGGCGGCGCTGGCCGACTGCTGGCCCGACGATCCTGCTCCCCGCGAGACGCACCACTTCGAAATCGGCCTCCGCGCCGCCGAGGACTGCATCCGCTGGCGCTGGGAACTCGGAAAGCCGCCCGATCGGCGCGGCATGGCCTACTGGGCCTCCGGAATGCACCACCTCTCGCTCGGGAACCTGATCGAGTCGTACGGCGCCTTCGTCACGGCGGAGAAACTGGCCCGCGGCACCACGAAGGGACACCACGGCGCCGGGGTGGAGCCGGAGGGAAATTTCGGCGTCATCCTCTACCACGGCTACGCCGGCATCGCGCGCTGGCTGATGGGCGAGGACGAGGGTCGCCGCGACTACGAACGCGCCTGCCGCGCCTTCGAGCACACCGGCGCCGCCGATCCGGAGCGGAAGGAAGACGCGCAATTCGGGCTGGAGCAGCTGCGATGCGTGGAGAAGAAGTTCACGCCCGGCAAACGGTCCTGAGGCACCGCCCCGGCTAGGCGCACGTCTCCACGGCCCAAGCCCTGCTCCCCATCTTCACGCCGAGCCTGGTTTCGCTCGCATCTCTCGAGTTGATGAGGTCGAGCTTTTCCGCTGGATACCTCGTCGCCAACCTGCCTTGTGCTACCAGCAACCGCAGAAGCCGGTCAGCTTGTGTGCCGATGGGTACCACATCATTCTCCCATCGAGAAACCGTCTCCAGGGTGACACCCATGCGCCTTGCGAACTTCGCCCCCGAGAGGTCTAGGCACTTCCGTAGGAATCGAATCTCCATCCCCGTGAATCTGGTCACCTTCTCGACAAGGCACTTGGCGATCAGTCGATGGAGATCATCGATGCGCGGGATCGCGACCTCGTAATTCCCGCATGCCGGACAGCGGCTGACTTCGATGCCCTTTAGGGTGACATAGCGTAGCCCGCATGCTTCGTACTTGTAGTTTTCCAGGCGCGTCGTCATGGCGACGCCGCATTCGATGCAGTTCATCGATCGATTTGCCTCCACCCACGCGGGTTACCGGATCTTTCTCCAGGCCGTAACAACAACGAACCTCGCGGATGAGAATCCTGGCTTGATCCGGCTTCAGGGGCTCTACGAATTCATCGGCCATTGTAAGTCAATACTTGATATATTGTCAAGTTCCTCTCCCTCGCGTGCTCTCCCTCGCGGACCGTCGCCTTGAAAGCCATTGTCCAAATTGAGCTTGCGCGTCGGGGTCAGGCCGAGGAGAAGCACCTGCGGGGGTCGTTCGTTGCTACTGAAAAACTTTCGCGCCGCCTCCACCAGCACGTCCGCGGTTCGTTCCACCGAGGCGGTGGAGCCCAGGGTCCTTCGAGAGTCCGTGATGGGCCATGAGGCTCTCGAAGGAGCAGTTTCCATCCACGTGGCCGAACTAGATGTCGGCTCCTTTCGGGTCTACGGCGCTCCCTACACGCCCAACAACTCCTTCACCTTCGCCACGATCCGCTCCGAGGCGTGCCCGTCGCCGTAGGGATTCACGCGCGTCGCCATGGCGGCGTACGCCTTCGGATTCTCCAGCAGCTCCACGGTGTTCTCCACGATCGCCTTCCGGTGCGGCCCCACCAGGCGGACCACGCCGGCCTCCACCGCCTCCGGCCGCTCGGTCTCGTCGCGCAATACCAGCACCGGAACGCCCAGCGACGGCGCCTCCTCCTGAATCCCGCCGGAGTCGGTGAGGATCAACGTCGAGGCGCTCATGAGATCGCAGAAGGTCTTGTAGTCGACCGGCCCCAGCAGATGCACCCCCGGCGTCTTCCCGAGCGCGGCCCGCGCGGGGCCGTCCACCTGGGGATTACGGTGCACGGGGTAGACGATGTCGACGTCCTTCCAGCGCGCGGCGATCTCACCGAGCGCCGCGAGTATCTCCTGGAGCGGCGCGCCGAAGTTCTCCCGGCGATGCGCGGTGACGAGAACGAGCCGCGTCCCCCGGCGCAGAAAAGGCGGAAGCGGCCCCGGCGTCTTGACGGTCTGGAGGAGCGCATCGATGACGGTGTTCCCCGTCACGGAGATCGCCCCCTCGGCCACGCCCTCCGCGAGCAGATTCCTCCGCGCCCGCTCCGTCGGCGCGAAGTGATGCGCGGCGATCACGGAGGTGACGCGGCGATTGATCTCCTCGGGATAGGGATACGCCGGGTCGCCGGTCCGAAGCCCCGCCTCCACGTGCGCCACCGGCACCCGCGCGTAGAACGCAGCCAGCGAAGCGGCCATGGTGGTCGTGGTGTCGCCCTGCACCAGAAGGAGATCGGGCTTCACCTCGCGCAGGTAGGGTTCCAGCAACGTCAGCGCGCCGGCGGTGATCTGCGTTAGCGTCTGCCCTTCACGCATCAGGTCGAGGTCGTGATCGGGGCGGATGGAGAAGAGGCGGAGCACCTGGTCGAGCATCTCCCGGTGCTGCGCGGTGACGCATACGAGCGAGCGGATCCCCTTCTCTGCGGCAAGCCGCTGGAGAACGGGCGCCATCTTGATCGCCTCGGGACGCGTCCCGAAGACCGAGAGCACGGTTTTCATGTGGGGGCATCTTACGCTGGTTGGAGGTCACACCGAAAGGGCGCGCGATCGGGGAGAGTCGGAGCCGGGGGGGTGAGGGTCATGTTGGCGGACTTGTTACTGTGACAGGCCAGAAAGTCACGAATTCGATGATCTATTGGATCGTTACGATCATGCGCCGGAAAAGTGAGATGGTCCTCTTGGAGCCGCCCTCGCCCCACCCCCCCCTCCTACGCCCCCGGCGCCCGCCGCGGCAGAGAAAACGAGAACGTCGACCCCTGCTCCAGGACCGACTCCACCCAGATCTTCCCGCCGTGCTGTTCCACGATCCCCTTGGAGATGACGAGCCCCAGCCCGGTCCCGCCCGCCTTCCGGGTGGTGGAGCTGTCCAACTGGGCGAAGCGCTGGAACAACCGATTCAGATCGCGCGGGGCGATGCCGCGTCCGTAGTCCTTCACCGACACGGTCACCAGACTCTCGTCGCCGCCCGCGAAAATCTCCACGCGGCCCCTCTCGGGCGAGAACTTGATCGCGTTCCCCACGAGGTTCGTGATCACCTGCCCGATCCGCATGGCGTCGGCGTCCACGGAGCCGGCCGAGTCGTCCACCCGAAGTTCGATCTCGACCTGTTTCATGCCGGCGAGACTCCGGATGTTCTCCACCGCCTCGCTCAGCACGTGGCGAAGGTCGACGACCTCCATCGTCATCGGAAGCTTCGACGCCTCCAGCTTCGAGAAGTCGAGGATGTCGTTGATAAGCGTGATCAGCCGCTCCGTGTTCGCCTGGCAGATCCCGAGCAATTCCTTTTGTGGATCCGGCATCCGATAAAAGCGGTCGTCGCTCAACAATTCCAGCGAGCCCTTGATCGACGTGAGGGGCGTCCGCACCTCGTGCGACACGACCGCCACGAACTCCGACTTCAGGCGGTCGAGCTCCTTCGTCTGCTCGTAGAGCTTGGCGTTCGCGATGGCGATGGCCGCCTGGCTGGCCAGCATCGATAGGACGTCTTGCTCCTCGACCGTGAACCCGCCGGCGTGGTCGAGCACCGTGATCGCGCCGATGGCCCCCTCGCTCGACATGAGCGGGACGATCAGCGCGTTATCCGCCTGGAGCAGGGAGAGCACGTCCTCGGTCCCCACTTGCTCCAATAGATTCTCCGTCATCTTCGGCTCGCACGAGTTGACGGCCTGCCCGTGATGGCCAATTCCCGTCTGGAATCGGAGCCTTTCTTTCAGTTCGGGATCGACCCCCATCATCGACTCCGCCACGAACTCGTCGGACGCGGCGTCCAAGAGAAACACGATGCACGACTTCGCGCCGGCCAGACGCGCCGCCTGCGCCACCACCACCGAGCAGGTGCTCTGGAGGCTCAGGCTCTGGCTGATCGCCTTCCCCGCTTCCAGGAGCGCCGCCATGCTGTGCGTCGCCTGCTGGACCTTCCGGCGCAGGATGAACTCGTGCTCCTGAAGCCCGGCGTTCGCCAGGCCGAGTTCGTGGAGAAGGCGGCGGTTCTCGCGCGCCAGCATGCGGCTCTCGAGGCCGCGCTCGATCGCCTTGGCCGTCTCCCAGAGGTCGAACGGCTTCGTGATGTAGTCGTAGGCTCCCTGGCGGAGCGCGTCGATGGCGGTCGTCGTGGAGGCGTAGCCGGTGATCAGGATGACGCAGGTGTCCTTGTCGGCCGCCTTCGCCGCGCGGACCACCTCCAGACCGTCCGTCCCCGGAAGATTGATGTCGGTCAGGACCAGGTCGAACTTCTCGGTCGTGACCCTCGCGATGGCGTCGTCGCCGTTCCCGCACGACACGACCTCGTACCCTTGCTGCGTCAGAAGGTCCTGGAAGATCTGGACGACCTGATCCTCGTCGTCCACCACCAGGATCTTCGCGCGCGGCGCGGGCTCCGCCTGAGGAGGCGTCATGGAATCCTTCTGCAGTTCGGTCGGCACGTCGTTGGCTCCGTTCAGTGAACCGCCGGCTCGCCCCTCGAGCCCGCGTCCGTACCCGTGCGCGCCGCCGGGGCTTCCTTCGCCCGGAGCAGCGCCATCTCCGCCCGCGTGCCTAGCGTGGCGGAGTCGTCCGCATCGTGCTGCGGGAAAGTGGCCACGCCGACGTTCACCGTCACGCCGCGACGGCGCGAAGCGGCATGGCGCTCCACCGCGTTCCGGAGCCGCTCCGCCGCGATCTGGGCTTCGCCGGCCCCGGTGTGAGGCAGGAGGATGCGGAACTCGTCGCCCGAGTAGCGCGCCACGCAGTCGGTTCCGCGGGACGCCTGCTTCAGCGCCTTTCCCATCTCGCTGACGACCTGCGTCGCGGCCGACGCGGCCACCGACGCCTTCATCACCACCATGGAGAGCTTGTGGCCGTACCGGCGCGCGCGGTCCACCTCGTCCTCCAGCGACCGGTCGAAGTGGCGGCGATTGTAGAGCGACGTCAAGGCATCGGTCGTCCCCAGCCGCTCGCACTCGCGGAACATCAGCGTCCGCATGGCGACCGACGCGATCGGGAGGGCGAAGAGCGCCACCCGCTTCGCGCTCTCCTCGTCGAAGGCGCTGGCGCGGGAGTGACTCAGGTTGATCACGCCGAAGACTTCGTTCTGCACGATCAGCGGCACCGAGAGGAACGAGCGCATGGTCGGCGCCTCGCACCCTCCCTCGCGATGGAGATCGTTCAGCACGACCGGCTTCCGCTGCTGCGCCACCCACGCCGAGAAGCCGTTCCCGCGCTCGAAGCGGACGTGCTGGACCATGTCGACATGCTCCCCGACCACGGCCGCCGGCTCCAGTTTCCCGGAATCGCGGTCCATGAGGAAGAGCGTCGCGTTCTCGTAGGAGATGGCGGTCCCGATCTGCTTCAGCGACTCGGTGAACGCCGCCTCGGCCGTGACCGCCTTCTCGACGATCTGCTGCAA
The DNA here is from genome assembly GCA_038060295.1 of Candidatus Eiseniibacteriota bacterium. GTDB lineage: Bacteria > Eisenbacteria > RBG-16-71-46 > SZUA-252 > SZUA-252 > SZUA-252. The sequence continues at coordinate 64,536 of JBBTHR010000011.1, read as the reverse complement.
TTCTTGAAGCACGTCGGAGTCGGAGACGGTGCGCGACTTGGCCCCCGCCTTCCCCTTCTCCAGCACCGCCATCACCTTCCGGTTGATCGAAATCGCGCTCCCGAACACGTCCGACGAGCGCTTCTTGGCGGCCGATAGCGACAAATCCTTCGAGAAGTGCTCGCACTCCGCCTTCTTCAAGATGCGGCGGCTCCCCAGCACTTCCAGGAGCTTCTGCTCGGACTTGATGAACCGCTCGGTCGCCTCGACGAGTCGCTTCGAACCCGCGCCGTTTCGCTGCTTCATGGCTGCCCTCCCTGGCCTTGTCGTTACCGGCCGGCGCCGGATTCGGATGAATGGGCGCCGCTCGGTACCACGGCGCTGTCCACGGTCGTGACCCGGCGCGAGCCCTTGGCGTCCGTGTCGGCGGAGGCAAGGACCAGCGGCGGACCGACTTCCTTGACCACCACGGTGAACGTATCCCCGTCCTTCCAGTCGGGCGCGCCCTGCGCCATCAGCGTGAAGCCGCGATAGCGAAGGAGCGCGCGGCCGCGGCCGAGCGTGCGGGCCACCGTGACGGGGCCGACTTCGCCGGACCGGATCGCGGCGTAGAGCGCCATGCCGTGGCCCGGCTCGAAGCGGACGCGGATCTCGACGGGACGCGACTGATTCAGATTCGTTGCGACAACGGCCATGACGCTTCCTCCTGAGTGCCGCGGAACTCGGCGAAGAGCTCGCGCTCCCGCTCGGTCTCGCGGACGACGACATCGTTCAACCCCTCCAGGAGCGCCGCGCGGCGTCTGGCGTCGGGTTCGATCGCCTCCCAGGCGGACGCGGTCGCGGGGCCCGACGCCACGCGGGGCGCCCAGGCGTATCCCGCGCCGTCCGCGAGGGAGTCGGCGATGTGGACCAGGGCGGTCAGCTCCGGAGCCCGGACCGCTTCCCACGGACGATGGTGGCAGGCAATCGCCTCCACGATCTCCGCGGGGAGCCCCCAGCGCTCGGCGAGCCAGCCGCCGACTTCCGAATGGTCGGAGCCGTAGAGGCCCCGTTCTGCCTCCTCCATCGCCTGCCCCTGGGTCGACGCGAGCGCGTGAGCCGCCTCGAATCGCCCCGGATGCTGCTGACGGAGAAGCACGGCCCCGACGTCGTGCAACAGCCCCGCCGCGTACGCCTCGCCGAGGAGCCGGTACCGCACCCGCTCGCCGAGCGCCCGCGCGGCCACACCGCACGCCATCGAGTGATTCCAGAGATTGGTGAGCGCGCGGTCGCCGGGACCGAGCGTCTGCACGACCGAGGCGGTCAGGACCAGATCGCGGATCGTGCCGGGGCCCAGCACGAGCACGGCCAGCTCCACCGAGCCGACCTTCCGCGGAAAGCCGTAGCAGTCGGAATTCGCCAGCCGGAGCGTCCGCGCCGTCAGGCCCGGATCGAGCGCCAGGATGCGCGCCACTTCCTCAGTGGTCTCCGCGTCCATGCGCGCGACCGCCTCCAGGAGCCGGCAGGCGACGAGCGGGAGCGTCGGAAGCGCGGTCGTCTCTTCGGTCATGCGGCGCAGGGCGGTGCGGTCCACGTCGGCGCCTAGGAGATCCGCGCCAGGCGCGTGCGGAGGGTTTTCACGGCGCGCGTGTGGACCTGCGACACGCGGGACTCGGAAATGTGGAGCGCTTCGCCGATCTCCTTGAGGGTCATCTCTTCGTAGTAGTAGAGCGACACCACCAGGCGCTGCTGATCGGGAAGGCTGTCGATCGTCTCCAGCAGCACCTCGCGCGACTCGTCGTTCTCGATCACCTCGAGCGCGTCCTTGCAGCTCGGATCGTTCACGATGTCTTCCAGCTGGATGACGTCCTGATCGTCCTCGCCGGAGACCGACTTGGAGAGCGAGAGGAGCGACGTGCCATGCACCTCGTCCATCAGCTTCGAGAGTTCCGTCGGGCTCAGGTTCAGCGCGTCGGCCACTTCCACCTCGGTCGCCGCGCGGCCCAGCTTCTGCCCCAGGTCGCGCGCCGCCTCCTCCACGCCCCGCGCCTTCCGGCGAATGGAGCGCGAAGCCCAGTCGAGCGAGCGGAGTTCGTCCAGGATGGCGCCGCGGATCCGCCAGATGGCGTAGGTCTCGAACTTGGTCCCCTTCGACTTGTCGTATTTCTCCAGCGCGTCGAAGAGCCCGATGATGGCGGCGGAGACGAGGTCGTCTCGCTCCACCGACTTCGGAAGGTGGAGCGCCAGGCGGTCCACGACGTACTTCACGAGCGGCGCGTACTGGCTGAGCGCCTGCTCCTTCTGCCGTTCGCGGCGGTTCTTCGAGCGCGGCGTGCGGTTCTGCAGCATCTGCAAGACGGACGGCGATGCCATGGTCGATCTCTCCCGCGCTAGCGCTCGGCCCGCGCGCCGAAGTGACGGCGCAACGCGGTCCGCATGAGGATGAGGCTCGCGAGGAACCCGACCGTCGCGACGATGAGGAACGCGATGGAGGCGCGGGTCAGCACGAGGGGCCACGGGGCCCGGTTCACGACACCGAGGACGGAGACGATCGCGGCGGCCGTCGCGGACGACGCGATCGTGAGGCGGAGGAGGAAGCGGCGCACCTAGACCCCCTCCGGCACTTCGTCGCGCGAGACGGCGTTGGTGGGACCGGCGTTCGGGGGGGCCGGCTTCGGCTCCTGCCCCAGGATGCGGCGCGCCAGCGAGTAGATGCACGACGCGGCGGGCGAGTACGGATAGGTGGAGAGGAATGGCTCCTGGCGCTGCACCGACTTCGCCACCGACTCGTCGTCCAGGACGCAGCCCCAGTACTCGACGTCGAGATTCAGGAACCGCTTCGCGACCGTGCGCACGCGGCGCGCGACGCTCAGCGCTTCCTCTTCGGAGTTGGCCTGGTTCACCAGGAGCGACGGCACGCACTTGATCGGATGACGCGAGAGGACCTTGATCATGGCGTAGGCGTCGGAGAAGGAGGTCGGCTCGGGCGTGGTGACGACCAGGATCTGGTCCGCGGCCTGAACCATGGAGATGGCGTTCCGGCCGATGCCCGACGGAGAGTCGATGAGGATGATGTCGACGTCGTTCTCCAGTTCGGAGAGCGAGCGGATGAGACACTCCGTGCGGAACTCGTCCAGGTTCGCCAGCTCCTCCACGCCGCTGCTGGCGGGAAGGACCTGGATGCCGTCCGGCCCTTCGAAGACCACGTCGCGGATGCTTCGCTGACCCAGGATCACGTCCTGCAGGTCGTACTGAGGCGCGACGCCCAGGAGGAGGTCGACGTTCGCGAGACCGAGATCGCCGTCGACCACGAGGACGCGCGTTCCCTGGCGGGCCAGAGCGAGCGCGAGGTTCGTGACGATGTTCGTCTTCCCCACGCCCCCCTTGCCGCTCGTCACGGCGACCATGCGCCGCTTCGGGCGGGAGGCGGGCGGCACCATCCGCGAATTCGTGGCGAGGCGCGGGCGAGGCGCGCGCTTGGCGGCGCGCTTCGTCCCCTTCGTCCCGGCGCTTTCGCGGGTCGTGCCGTTCTTCGTTTCGATGTCGGCCATTCGCTCGTTCCTCGGTCGCTGCTCGGGTTCGTTCGGCTTGTGGTGTCGGTGGCGGCGCTGCCGGCTCGTGGAGACGGTATCTCGGTTTGCAATCGCCGTGCCGTAGGCTAACGACGGTCCTTGTCTTTAGTTACGCTCGGCGTGTCGCCTTCGGAACGGCCAGTTCCCGGATTGTTGGCCGTCCTGCCGGCCACATTCTTTCCACATTCGGTGGCGGCGCGGGTCATGAGCGGCGCCCTCCGCGGCGCTGCCGCGATGCTTCCACGGCGCGCGACAGTTCGGATTCGATCGGGTCGTGGGAGTCGCTCTCGTCGCGATGCCGCGCCGTGCCCAGATCGGCGAGCGGCGTCCACTGCCGCGAGGTGGAGCCGAGCAGAAGGCGGCGTCCCTCGACCTCGACGATGAGGAGCGAGCGACCGACGCCGACGCGCGTCCGGCCCAGGACCAGCACTTCGGGCGGAGGAGGACCGTAGGAGGTCTCCAGGTCCGCCTGCGGACGGCGCCAGAAGTAGCGGACGGCTCCGTAGAGCACGAACGCCGCCACCGAGAGCGACGTGGCGTAGACGAAGATCGCGACGAAGAACGCCTGGTTCATGGCCGGCCTCCCGCGTCTCGCGTCCGGCGCGGCGAACCGGCCCGCGCGCGGGAGAGGCTGACGACGCGCACCGCGAGTTCTCCCTCGCGCTGCTCCAGGCGGCCGTAGGCCACGACCACGGCGTTCGCCACGATCTCGACCAACCCCGTCCGGGCGGCCTGAATCGGGAAGAGGCTCCCCGGCTCCAGCGACGCGACGGCTTCCGGCGTGAGCGCGGCGCTCCCGGCCTCGACCGTCACGATGAAGGTCTCGGTCGGCGCGGGAACGAACGGCTCGTCCACGGCGCGGAGGGCGGCGATCTCGTCGGGCGTGAGAAGGCGGGACATCGCGGCGCTCCTAGCGTCCGTTCCGCGGCGTGGTGCCGAGGATGGCGCGGATAAAATCGAGATAACGGCGGACCTTGCTGCCGCCGCGGGCCGACCGGGCCTTGGCGCCGGAACGGCCGGAGCGGCCCTTCCTCGAGGCGGAGGCTGCGTGCGACGAGCGAGACTTCGTGCGTGGCATCGATCTGCTCCTTTCGTGGCTCGCCGGAACCCCATGCCCCGGCCGGCCCTTCCCAGGGCCGTCGCCATCTGCAAAAGGCAACGGGCGTGCCCGCGCGGCCAGAAAGTGGCCGGATCGAGCTAACGGTAGGTTTTGCTGGTGGTTATGGGAGAGACTGCGGAGGGGGTGCTTCCATGAGTGGATCGGCTGGACCGGCGAATTCTTGAGCGAAATGCGAGGAGGCGTGCAGAACGAAGCCGGCTGCCGCTACACGATCAGCATCGCGTCGCCGTAGGAGTAGAAGCGGTAGCCCTCCCGCACGGCCGTGGCGTAGGCCTCCAGAATCCGTTCCCGCCCCGCGAAGGCGGAGACGAGCAAGAGGAGGCTGGAACGCGGCAGATGAAAATTCGTGATCATCGCGTCGATGACTCGAAATTCGAACGGCGACCGGACGAAGAGATTGGTCTCGCGCCACGCGCCGTCGTCGGGCATGCCGTCCCGGACCCACGCCTCGAGCGCGCGGACCGACGTGGTCCCCACGGCGATCACGCGCCCCCCCGACTGCTTCGCGGCCCGGATCGCCGCCGCGGTCGTGGGAGGAACGCGATGGGGCTCCGGGTCAAGAACGTGCTCGTCCGGATTTTCCGCGGTCACGGGGCGAAATGTCCCCGGCCCCACGTGGAGCGTGACCGTGGTGAAGGAGGCGCCGCGCGCCCGCGCCCCTTCCAGCGTCGCGTCGGTGAAATGAAGCCCCGCTGTCGGCGCCGCCACCGATCCCGTCTCGCGCGCGAAGACGGTCTGATAGCGCTCGCGGTCCGCCGGCGTGTCGGGGCGCCCGATGTAGGGCGGAAGGGGGATGTGGCCGACGCGCGAGAGCCACACCTCGAAGGTCGGCGCCTCCCCGTCCGATGCCGCGGGCTGAAACGCGATCCGCCGTACCCCTCGCTCTCCCACCGCGTGGACGCGCGCGCGCCACGACGGATCGTGGAAGGCGAGCGTCGTTCCCTCGTGCAGCAGACGGGCCGGCCGGGCAAGCGCCGACCAGATCCGAAGCGGCGGCACGCTCGGCTCCTCGCGCAGTAGCAGCACCTCCACTTCCCGGTCTCCCCCGGCCTCGCGCGGCACGCGGGCGAAGAGCCGCGCCGGCAGGACGCGCGTGTCGTTCGCCACCAGGAGATCTCCGGGGCGGAGGAACGACGGGAGGTCGCGGAAATGAACGTGGTGGAGCGTCCCCGCGCGCCGGTCCAGGACCATCAGGCGCGAGGCGTCCCGCTCGGCGGTCGGGTGCTGCGCGATCCGCTCGGGGGGAAGGTGGTAGTCGAAATCGGCGAGTTTCATGCTGGGGCGGCGCTGTGGCGCTATGATGATGCGTGGAGCGGTTGCATGGTGGCGGCCCCGACCTCGAACGGAAAGGGGAAGCGATGATCCAGTCCGAAGCCCAGAGACGGCTGAAACGTTCCCACTGGCGTAGCCTCGATCGGTTGGTGAAGCAGGCCTATCGCGCCGGCCTGGAGGAGGGGCGAGCGCGCGCCCGCGGCGCGGGGCGGCGCGGTCGCACGATCCGGGGCGACGCGACGGTCGAGGGGCTCCTCCGCCTCGTCACGCGCCACTTCGGCCTCGACCGCTACGGATTCGAGGTGCGGGTGGTCCATCCGAAGTCGGGGCGCCGCATCCCCGCCCGCGACCTCTTGCGCGATCATCTGGCCTGGGAGTAAGGGCTCTCCCGGGCGCTCTAGAACAGCTTCTGCTGCGGGGGCTCGCTCTCGTCTTCGGCGGCGCCGCGGGCCGTCTCAACGCTCCGCGCGGGATCGCCCGCGCGCGCCGGCGGCTCCAGGCCCAGATGGCGGAAAGCGAGATCGGTCGCCTCGCGCCCGCGGGCCGTCCGCTTCAAAAATCCCTCCTGGATCAGGTACGGCTCGTAGACGTCCTCCAGCGTGTCGGCCTCTTCCCCGACCACCACCGCGATGGTCGATAGCCCCACCGGGCCGCCGCCGTACTTCACCACGATCGCCTCCAGCATTCGCCGGTCCATGTCGTCCAGGCCCCGCGCGTCGACTTCCAGCAGTTCCAGCCCGGCCCGCGCCACGTCACCGGTGATCACGCCGCCGGCGCGCGTCTCGGCGTAGTCGCGCACGCGGCGAAGGAGGCGGTTCCCCACGCGCGGCGTGCCGCGCGAGCGCCTGGAGATCTCGGCCGCCCCCTCGTCGTCGATGGCGACGCCCAGGATGGAGGCCGATCGAAGGATGATCGTCTTCAGATCCGCGGCCGGGTAGTAATCGAGGCGTGCGGAGAGGCCGAACCGGCCCCGGAGCGGAGCGGAGAGCAGCCCGGTCCGCGTCGTGGCCCCGACCAGCGTGAAGCGCTTGAGATCGATCCGCACGCTCCGCGCGCTCGGCCCGCGGTCGATCATGATGTCGAGGCAGAAGTCCTCGATGGCCGGATAGAGGTACTCTTCCACCACCGGATTCATCCGGTGAATCTCGTCGATGAAGAGGATGGCCCGCTCGTCCAGGTTCGTCAGGAGCCCGGCCAGATCGGCGGCCCGCTCCAGGACGGGGCCCGAGGTCTGCGTGAAGGAGACGCCCATCTCCGCCGCCATGATCGAGGCGAGCGTCGTCTTCCCCAACCCCGGGGGGCCGTGGAAGAGGACGTGGTCGAGCGCCTCGCCCCGCGCGCGCGCCGCTTCCACCGCGATCCGCAACTGCTCCCGGATGGCGTGCTGGCCGACGAACTCACCCAGTTCGCGCGGGCGAAGGCTCCGGTCGTAATCGACGTCGCCGACGAACGGCTCGGGGGCGGTGATCCGTTCCCGATCGTCGGGGGGCGGCTTCGTATCCGGCGGACTAGTTGGGGACTTACGCGGCATTTGGGAGTGTCCTGCGATGAGAGACGGTCATCAGGATCATGTTGGGTTGAGTCGGCCGTTCCGTGCTCGTGTAGGGCACACCGAAGGGGGTGGTCATTGTCGCGCCCTGCTGAGTGGCATATTCTCCCCAAAAGATCTCGCTGCCGAAGCAATGACCGATCACTGCCAGTAATAGCTCAGGCGTGAAGTGCGCCATCGATCCTCCGGTGACCCTGGCAAAGTGCGCAGGGGGATCACCGGCGTCGGTGGGTGTTCTACTTCAGTACGACGAGCTTGTGCGCGAGCTTCCTACCGAGGGTCTCCAACTGATAGATGTACAGCCCACTGGCGACTCGACTTCCGTGGGCGTCCTTTCCGTCCCACTCAAGCACGTGGCGCCCGGTCGGGAAATAGTCTCCCGTCACGGCACGGACCAGACGCCCCCGAACATCGTAGATGCGAAGGTCCACACGAGATGCCGTCGGCAATGTGAAAGCGAATTTCGTCGTTGGGTTCAGGGGGTTGGGGTAATTCTGATCGAGGGCCAGTTCTCGCACTCCCACGCTCGGAGCGAGGGCCCGCGCATCCCGCCCATCCTTCCACGATTCCTCGCCGACGATCATTTCCGACAACGCCCGCGCGTGTTTCAGCACCGTTGGATCCGTGCAGGTTCTCCGCAACTCTGCGACCGCTTTTCTCGCACCTACCACATCTCCCAGAATCGCTCCCCTGATGAGAGCCATTTCGACCAGGAGCGCACTTGAATTGAACGCTTCCGAACCGAGGAGATCGGCGTACGCCGCCTCTGCGTCAGGTGCTTTACCAGAGAGCGCAAGCAGCGGAGCCCGAATTCTCCGAGCGAGCCGACTCAGCCGCGGCGCTGCGGTGTTTGCGGCCACCTGATCGACGAAGGCAAGCTCGCTCTTGGCGGTGCCCAAAGTCCACTGTAAGCCGTAGAAACGACCGAGCGCCCGCTCCGCCTCCGGATCATCCGGGTACTGTGCGATGAGTTCTCGGTAGGTGGTTACGGCACCCGCCAGATCGGATGACGATTCCTTCTCCAAGGCGGATAGATACAGTGCTTCTGTCGGTGCAAGTGCGGGTGCAGGGTTGAATCCCGCGCCAGAGGGTGTTTCGAACGCAATCAGGTATCGACTAGGAATCTGTGGACCGTTGATGATCCCAACGAACTTGTTCAAGTCCGGCGGATCCGACCCCCAGTAGTTGTGCTTCGCATTGAGGGTCGTCGCACTTGAGTGCGAGACGTAGAGCGCGCTCGGCGCCACCGTCGTGTAGATGTTGTTGCGGCCCGCCTTAAAGTTGGTCGAGGAATTTGGTGTTCCGAAGTCTGGGAGGGCGTCATCCCAGGTTCTGATTCCATAGTTGAGAAAATCAAGAATGTTGTTCCTACCGTAGTTTAGGCTGTCGATTGCACTGATCTCACCAACGAAGCTCGGGCTGCTGCCCACGCCTTGGCAGTACACCCCCATCCCTACTCCGGTGATTGTGTTGTACTGGAAGGTACCCTTTCCACCGGTCGAGAAGACTGCACCATCATCGATCAACCCGGCGCCGAGGGAGGGGTCGTAGCGAAGGTAGCAATGTCGCAGTTTCGGAGCCCCCCCCAGCATTGAGGCTAACTCGGCGCCGTGGTTCTGCTCCAACACAGAGTACTCAATCAGTGGCCCCGCATTCTGAACCAGAATTCCGTAGAACTGGCTATGTTGAATTCGGGAATTCCGGATAGTCGGCGACATTCCGTTCGTGTAGATTCCGTGGTAGCCGTGCCGTACGACCGTGTACTCCAGACGGGAGCTTGCGTTCCCAGCTGCACCCTCGAGTCGTAGGCCCTTCCAATCCCCCGGGCTCGGGGGTGACTTGGCGCTTTCCCATAGCACCGAATCGGTCGCCGATCCCATGGAACGAAGTGCTCCCCAGACGGTGAACTCGCTCCGAGCTGCATCGCTTCCGGTAAATTGACTATCGTAGTTTGGCCTGAAACGAATCGTCGAACCAGCTTGCACGTTTAGGGTGTCGGTCGGGGACACGTTGATGTCCCCTGCGACGTAGACAGAGCCCGCCAGGGTCTGCGTGTTATCGACGGTCCCGCCGATCGTGGCGAAATTCGTACTGGTCAGTGGGTAGGCACGAGACTGCACTCGATAGAACTTAATCGAATTCCCCCAGGGTGGGGTGGTGAACTCCCTAATGCAGTGGCAGTCCACCGAATCGACGACGCTTGGCGTGCCCCCTATGCTATCCGAACGGAGTAGGTAGTAACCACCCATGCCGCGATTCTGTGGGAACTCCGTCCATGTCACGGAATCCGCTGATGCGCCTGATGGCCGGAATGCAACGAGGCCCTCAACATTCCCAGAGACGGACATCGTGTCGACGCCGAAGCTATAGCTGTAGAAGAGGCGGCGGTAGTTGACCCAGTTGGAATTGACCTCGGTGCTTTCGGGCCTCACGTCAGCCAAGTCAATTACGATCACAGCCGATTTTGCTTCCCCTCCAAAGTTCGGGATCCCGACTCGTGCTTCCCCTGCAGCAAGGTCGACGCATCCGTCAATGACCCGGAATGCCTGGTCACCGCGCAAATACAAGCTATCACTCTTCGCAGCATAGACGATGGCAGACACCCGCAGGTCGTTGCCCGCAGGGTACGTTCCTGGCACTTCCGATGGATCCCACGTCATGCGAAATCGCAACGTATTTGATTTGCCGTTCGATTCCAGGTACGGACTTGCCTCGAGCTGGATGTAGTCCGTACCGTACGGGTTTACGAAGATCGAATCGCATGTCTCGAGGGAGCCCGCGCATCCATCCCCGATACCGGCATCCGTGACGCACCGTTTCACGGAAAGCGTCGTGTCTGCGGTGACTCGCGCTTGTCCGACCGCGAACTTCGGGGGCACCTCAGTAACAGAACGCCTGTCGCAGGGATTGAATGAGTTATCAAAGAAGCCCGGCTGGGCTGATGGGGTGATGCCTCGGCCGAGCCCGTACTTTCCCCCGTAGAACGACCCTGACGCGTTATCCAACCACTTCGCAACCGCGTAGTTATGGAAGACGTTCCGGAGGCGTGCGTCGCCGGGGCGCGCACCACTACCCCCCAAGTACGAGTACTCACTTGCGTCAAGTGCCCGCGCCAATCCCAGCATGTAGTTGTTCTCACTGCCGGACCCGTCGGTCGCTCGCACCCACTTATAGTAGAGATCATCCTCGACCCTGGTCGTATCGCCTGCGAACTGTTGCAGGAGGTACACGGACCACAAGTACCAGTGACTGTACGATAGCCCTATAGATCCCCCAATGAGGCTCTGATCGTACACACTGTTAGTCAATGGCCTGTGAGCGTCGCGAAGCCCCGCTCCACTAAGGTATTCCGCGGCCATGGAGAAGGTCTCGTTCGGAAACCCAATGCTCGGCTTTGGTGGGCGAGAGGCATAGATCAGATGCTGCGTTTCATGGTTGATCCGAACGTTGGGATGCTTCCCCGCAACGAACCACGTGGAGTCCGGTGTAACGAGTGTGTTAAAGAGGTTCTCTGGGTCGCGGACAGTGTCAAAGCCGGGGCTCACGCGGACTGTGTTGCGCTCGTCCTCATCGAGACAGGTAGTGAGATCGCCATCCTCGTTTACTGGTGAGACTGTGAGCTGCACTGGGTATCTATCAGGGCCCGGATCAATAGGGTGAAAAAAGAAGATATCTACGTGGTTCCTCTCGGCCAGGGACGGCGGGTACTGCTCGAACCCGAGGAACTGCATGTTCGGATTCCCTGAGCCAAATGTTCCGTAATACCCCGACGAATCAACACCACGAAAGTAATTGTAGGTTAGTTGATAGTCCTTCCAATTCTTGTGGAACTCGTTCTCTGATTGCTTGAGGTCAAGCCCTTCAAGATAGGCATTTATACGTACATTTGTCATGTAAGGGTAGACTGAGAATGGCGCAGGAAGAACAGCATCGGCTCGAAAGTACTTGCGGATCATGAGATCCACGTCTTTATCGACGTCTGCGCTCGTGAAGGTGTTGAAGCGGGTCCAGGTCGTGTCGCACACTGCACCGCCTGCGGGCGGTGCCCCAGCTCCACCAGGCGTATTGGTGACACAGCCTGTTGAAGAATAGTCCCAAGGTGTCGAGGCTTCGGAGTACCCTCCAGCAGTTGATAGCATGACCACACTCAGAATTGTCATGCGCAGGAGGATGGCACGTCTGCCCATTCGCAACCTCCGATTGTCCTGAGTACACCGCTCATCATCGAAGTCGTAGCAGCTTCATGATGCGAGGTTGGCTCACTCTGGGGCCGCCAACGTATCGGACAAAATAAATCCCTGCTCCGAGCGGGTTTCCGACGTCGTCGGTGCCGTCCCAACGTACCCGGCGAATACTTTCTCCTCCTGACGAACCGGTCGAAGTGGGCACCATGGCAATGCCGCGAACGCGCCGGCCATGAATATCAAACACTTCTAGCATCCCGCTCGATCCGCTGCACCCATCACATGAAATCTCAACGTCCGCGGCACTCGGATTGGGTGCCATTCGCAGACTTGGCTTGAGGTTGGGTGGAAAGAGGTCAACCGAATGCGGGCCCGCCCAGCTGCTCTGGCCCTGCGCGTCGAGGGCCTGCAACCAGTAAAACTGTGTACCTCCCGTTCCTGTCAAGGGATCATCGAAATGGCCCATTGCTTCCGGGCTCTCGAGGATCTGCCGTGCCTGGGGCGCACTCGGCACTCCCAATATCGGCGATTCACTAGTCCTCCAAAGTCGAATGAGCCGAGTTCTTGTCGATAAGTGTACATTCCATTGTATTTGCGCTACGTGACCCTTGAGGGCAACCGAAAAGTCGAATTCGTCCGCGCTAGTTGTCGCATCGTCGCTGGACGTAGCGTAGACATTCGTCACTGCGTAAGTCGGTGGCACTGACTTCATATACGCTACCCAGCGACGTCCGCTACCGCGAGTGATCGCTGGCCATGAAACGAATGCCGAATCACTCAACTGCCCAACCAGCGTTGGCCCCCGCCAAGTGGATCCATCCCATTCGTTTGAAATGATGTCTATGCGCGTATTGCTGTCCAAGTCGCGCTCCAGCCACACACCAATCAGATTTCCGCCGCAGGTGCGCCCGACAGAGAGTTGGGCCAGCCCGGAGTCTGGCGCCGCGATGGGGTGACTGATTCGTTCGGGGGGTCCCCAGGACGCCCCTTGCTGCTTGAGCGCCCAAATGGCCTCGCTGAATGGGCCCGTAGAGGGATCGAGGCCGCTGCAAAGCACCCAATGCTGACCGAGAGGATCGGTTGTGACGCGAAGTCGAATAATGCCAGTTGGACTTGCTACGCTGTCTGGTGCGGACCAAGCGCCGGATACATACCGGGAGAATTGGATTGTGCTCAGTTGGGGAGCGAGTGGAGGCACGTGGAACCAGATGGCCCAGGGAACACCGTCGAGCCCGACGGTGATACTCGGTTCGTACTCAGGTTCGTTTGGTCGAACAAACTGGAATGGGGCATCATGGATCGCGCCTGTCACGTGGTAGACGAAAATGTCAGACGCGCCTTCAGAGGCGGCGCCGTCCCGAACGAACCACGCTTCACTATTACTGACTGAAGCCATCTCCGTGAAATCTAGACGGCCCCCTCCACACCAGACAGTATCCGGAGTGGTCCATCCCGAGCCATTCCACCGACTCGCAAGACCGCAATACGCACCTGGGGTAGTGGTATCGGTCCCCTTCCAAAGTGCCCACAGGTCCCCTAACGGCGAGCAGGAGAATTTCGGGAAACGATCATCTGTTTGGTTGGGGGGATTGATGGTTCCGGGGGGATCCCAAGCGGCTCCATTCCATCGAGAAAAATACGCCTCCTCATCGCCCTCTATCGGATCAACACCCATCCACGTCACCCAAGCAACACCGTCCATGGTGATAGTGATTTCCGGGAACCCATCGTCGACCGCGGTCTGGGAGTGCACGCCGATCGCCGGAGACCATCCACCGGCACGCGCGATCAACGGAAGCGCGAGGGAGATGAGGGTGAGCACAGTTGCGGTCCGGCGATATAGGCACATGGCAAGTCCTTCCAAGTGGGCAGTCGGCAATCCCGACCTCATCGTTCTCATCGTAGGATGATAGCAGTTGAGGCATCCTCGACGTGTTCGTGCCCTATCATGTCAGCTCCGCTGGCCAATCACTCCAGCTCAGAAGATGTCACATCAACTCCATGTATTCTTTCCATGAGTGCCTGACTGCCCCCTCAGCGGGTCACTTCCAACGGGCGCAAACTCTAGCGACATCGACTCAGAGCCAACATCCTGGCTAAAGCTGGTTTCATAACCTGATTTGCTCTTGCTGTCGGAGCTCATCGGTAGCACACCTCCCTACCAGAAGGTCGTCCGATGGCTCGACGGATCGAGCAGGTGACGGATCTCCAGTGGCTCCTGATCGAGCGGGTACTGCCGAAGCTGCCGCGGGACCGCAAGGGGGGCCGACCGTGGGCGGATTCGCGGCGCGAGTTCGAAGGGATTCTCTGGGTGTTGAAGTCGGGTGCCCGGTGGAGGGATCTGCCGGAGCGATATTCGAGTCCCACGACGTGCTGGCGAAGATTGCAGCAGTGGGAAGAACAAGGCGTGTGGCTGAAGATGTGGCGCGCGTTTCTGAGGGATCTGGATGTCGAGGGGCGACTCCGCTGGAGCGAGTGTTTCATCGACGGGAGCTTCGCCCCCGCGAAAAAGGGGGCGCCGCGGTCGGGAAAACCAAGCGTGGCAAGGGCTCGTAGTGGATGGTGGTGGGCGACGGCGCGGGTGTTCCTATCGGAGGTACCGTTACCTCGGCCACACCAGCTGAGATCACGCTCTTGGAAACCACGCTGGCTACCGTCCGAGTTTCGCGACGCGGGCCCGGGCGTCCGAAGACGAGGCCGCGGCGGCTGATCGGCGACAAGGCGTACGACAGCGAGCGCACGAATGCGTGGCTCTCGCAGTTCCGGAGACTGGTCGTGCGGCACGAGCATCTGCTGACCGTCTACCTGGGCTTCTTTCATATCGCCTGCGCCATGATCGCTCTCAGACAGTTATGAAACCAGCTCTAGGAATGTTGACCGCCGAACACCGACTGGAAGGCTAGGAGAACCGTCGCCAGAATGGGCCGACATTGGCAAGCTTCAGGTACTCGGTGTCCTTTGTCAGCGTGAGGGAGGTCCTCCGCCGTTCTAAGCGAGGCATTGGATTCTGCAGGCCGCTCGATCTTGTCACTCATAGCACCCCCCGTTGGTTCACTCAGTATACTCGCGGTGCGGATCGTCGCCTATCGCACTTTCTGCTGGAGCGCGCGGCGGATGATCGTCTCCGCCGTGGCGTTCGCGCCGAGTTCTGCCAGCGCGTCCTGTACGGCCGACTGGGCACCCCCCCGCGTGAAGCCGAGCGACTGAAGCGCGATCGACGAGTCGGACGCGACGGTCCTGGTCAGCCCACCCGGGAAGGCGGCCCCCGCGGGAGAGGTCGGCCCGCTCGGCGTCACCTTCTCGCGCAATTCCACCACCAGCCGCTGCGCCAGCTTCTTCCCCACGCCTGGAAGCGTCTGGAGAAACTCCGCGTCGCCCGCCTCGATCGCCTCGCGCACGCGCGACGCCGTGGCGCCCGAGAGAATCCCGACGCCCAGGCGCGGCCCGATCCCCGAGACCGAGATCAGCCGCTCGAAGAGATCTCGCTCCACCACGTCGGCGAAGCCGTAGAGCTGGAGCACGTCCTCCCGCACGTGGAGATAGGAGAGCAGGTGAATCTCCTTCCCCAGCGCGGGAAGCGTCTCGAAGCAGGAGACCGAGATGTGAAGTCTCATGTCGAAGCCCCCGACCCGCACCACGGCGGAGGTCGGCGATTTGGCTGCCAGAATGCCGCGAACGGCGTCGATCATGACTTCCTCCCTGAAGCGACGGCGCCGCGGGCCATGCCCCACTGCCGCGCCGCGGCGCGCTGTGCGTGGCAGAGGGCCACCGCCAGCGCGTCGGCTTCGTCCTCGCGAAGCGTACCCACTTGCGGCAAGAGGCGCCGCACCATGAACGAGACCTGTTCCTTCGACGCGGCTCCCTGGCGGACGACCGCCATCTTCACCTCGGGAGCGGTGTATTCGTAGAGCGCGGCGCCGCTCTGGCGCGCGGCCAGGAGCACGACGCCGCGCACGTGGCCGATCTGGAGCGCCGAGTGCGCGCTCTTCCGGACGAACGCCATCTCCACGGCGACCTCGTCGGGGCGCCACGTTTCGATCAGGAGCGCCAGCTCGGTATGGATCGTCAGGAGGCGATCGGGGAACGAGAGCGTGGCGCGCGTCGCGATGACGCCCGAGTGCTCGTAGCGGATCTGGTTCCCCTCGCGCCGCACGAAGCCGTAGCCGGTGAAGCGGCTCCCGGGATCGACGCCGAGGATGAGCGGATTCGCCACCACGGCCTGGGCCGGAGCGGCCGCCTCGGGAGCGGGCGCCGCCGCCCGTGCCGGACTCGCCGCCGCGGCCGCCTCAGGACTCGAGGCGGCTGAGCGTTTCGTCCGAGATGTCGAGATTGGTGAAGAGCCGCTGGACGTCGTCATGATCCTCGAGCAATTCCATGAGCTTCAAGGCTAGCTCGGCGTCCTTATCGCTGAGCGTGATCGTGTTCTGCGGCACCTTCGCGAGGTCGGCCGACGTGGGCGCGATTCCCTTCGACGCCAGGGCGGCCTTCACCGACTCCAGTTGCGAGAGCGGCGTCATCACTTCGTACGATTCGGGATCGTCGGTGTTCACGTCCTCGGCGCCGGCGTCCAGCGCCAGCATGATGAGGGCATCCTCGTCGATGGCGCTCTTCGGGATGATAACCTGCCCCTTGATCGTGAACATCCACTGCACCGATCCGGCCTCCGCCATTCGGCCACCGTGCTTCGCGAGGAGGTGGCGGATCTCGCCCGCCGTCCGGTTCCGGTTGTCGGTCAGCGAATCCATGAGGATTGCGATCCCGCCGGGGCCGTATCCCTCGTAGGAGACTTCCTCGTAGTTGACCCCCTCCAGCTCGCCCGTTCCCTTCTTGATCGCACGCTCGATGTTGTCGGCCGGCATGTTCACCGACTTGGCGCTGGCGATGGCGGTGCGGAGCCGGGGGTTTGCGGCCGGGTCTCCACCCCCCGCGCGGGCCGCGACGCTGATCTCCTTGATGTACTTCGTGAAGATCTTGCCGCGCTTGGCGTCGATCCCTGCCTTCTTCCGCTTGATGGTGGCCCATTTGGAATGACCGGACATCGTGACTCCTCTGGAACGGCCGCCCCGTCGGAACGGGGCGTCGGTCGGGTTAGCGGACGACGACCAGGCGCTTCGACTCGCGCCGGCCCATCGCCTCGATCTGGTAGTAGTAGATCCCGGACGGGACGATGCGTCCGTTCCGGTCGGCCCCATCCCACGCGACCGAGCAGTTGCCCGGGACGACGCCGGCGTGATTCTCGAGGAGTGTGCGCACCAGGCGGCCCCGCGCGTCGAAGAGACGAAGGGTCACCGGCACGACTCCAGCGGCGCCCGAGAGGCTGAAGTCGATGCGCGAGCCGGTGCTGACCGGGTTCGGCCGGCTCTGGGCCAGCAGGACCTTGGGCGCGGTCGGCGGTGGCGTCATCGGCACGCCGGTGATGTTCCCGGTCGTGAACCGGTAATGGTCGCGGCTTTCCCGTCCGTGGAGCGCCGGGTCCTTCGCCGTCACGTACCACTCGTACGGCGTGAACGGAAGGAGGCTGGCGGTGACGACGAGCTGCGTATCGGGCGTGCTCATCGTGAAGACGCACTGCGCCGGCGAGACGGTGCAGATGGAGACTTCGTAGGTCACCGGGTCCGCCGGCTGCGGTTCGCGCGATCGGCGCCAGCGGAGCGTGATCGGCACGGTGCCGAGAACGCTCTGGTGGGCCGGCTCGACGAGGCTGAACGGATAGGGGTAGATGGGACCTCCCTGCGACGAGTTGTAGATGGCGGCGACGGTGTTGATGCGCCCCGATCCGTAGTTGTTGTCGGGCGTGCCGGCCTTGTCGGCGGTGGAGCGGAGCGCCTCGCGAACCTGATAGTTGGTCCACTCGGGGTGCGCCTCGCGCACCAGGACGGCCGCGCCTCCGACGAGCGGACAGGAGAGCGACGTGCCGCTGGCGGTGCCGTAGGAAGTGGGCGATCCGGCGATCGCCCAGTAGGTGCCGACCCCCTGCGCCACGACCTCGGGCTTGATCCGCCCGTCCCAGGTCGGACCGCGCGAGGAGAAGCCGGCGAGGAGGTTGTTCACGTCGACCGCCCCGACCGAGAGGATGCTGTCGGCGTCGGCGGGCGACGTGACGCTGGTCGTGCCCAGCGCCCCTTCGTTCCCCATCGAATTGCAGACGACGATGCCGCGGCGGTGGGCGAAGATCGCGCCCTGCGCCACGATGGACGTGCGTCCGTCCATCTGCTGCTTCCCGTAGTCGCCGCCGCCGTTCCCCGCCGGATCGAAGTCGGAGTAGCCGAGCGAAGAGGTGAAGACGTCGGCGCCGATCGAATCGGCCCACTCCGCCGCCGCCACCCAGTTGTCTTCCTCCACGTGCGTCTCGGTCGGCACGTACTCGGTCTTGGCGAGGAGGAATCCGGCGTTGTAGGCCGGTCCCACGAGGACGCCGGGCCAGTAGCCTCCGGCGACCGCCCAGGTGCCCGTTCCGTGGCTCCACTGGCTCGAGGCGTCGCCCCCCTGGTTCGCGGTCTCCGCGTCGTGCTGGATGAAATCCCACTCGGCGATCTTCCGGAGCGGCGAGAGCGACGTGTGCGTCTCGTCGAAGCCGGTGTCGAGGACGCAGAGGATCACGCCCGACCCGCTGAAGCCGGAATCGTGGGCCGCCGGCACGTTGATGGACGAAAGCTGCGGCAAAGAGAGGCCGTAGTCGGCCGGCTTGGCCAACGAGAGCCCGGCCCACACCTCGGTCGCGGTGCCGCCGTCGGGGAGGCGCGGCGCCTGGCCCGAACGGGGATCGACCTCGCGGACGGGGCCGATCTCGATCGGCTTCGTTCCGCGGGAGCGGCTGGCCGGCTCCACGCTCTGGACGTACGGAAGCGCGGCGATCCGCCGGGCGGCGGCCACGTCGGCCTCCACCGTGACGGCGTTGAACCATCGGAGAACGTTTCGGACGCGCGCCCCCGTCGAGGCGATGCCCTGCACGTAGTCGGACACGACCGGCACGTCGTACCAGTCGGGAACGAAGATGCCGCCGGTCTCGCGCTCGCGGCGAGCCCGGGCCCGCGAGCTCACGCCGGAGCCGGCCGCGCGGACGGCGGCCGCGAAAGAGCGCTCGTCGCGCTCACCCTTGTCCACGAAGCGAACCCAGAGGACCGAGGTCCCCTCGGCGGCGAGCCGGTTCACGGCCGCCGCGGAGAGCGGATCGGCCGGCCGCGGGGGGGCAGGCCGATAACGGTCGTGAGGCGCCGCCTGCGCCGGAGACCCGGGAGCCGGAGCGGCCTCCGCTGCCGTCACCGCGGCCGCGATCGCCGAGAGGCCTGCGGCGAGCGCCAGCGTCAGCGTCAGGAAGGCGATCGAAGAGAAACGAGGTGCGGTGCCACGATGCATGTAAGTCTCCGATCCCGGCTCAGTGTGCTGCCTGCGCCATGGCCTCCTTGTCGGCCTTGGCTTGGGCGATGACCTTGTCCGCGAGTTCGCGCGGGACTTCCTCGTAGTGCGAGAACTTGGTGCGAAACGACGCCCGTCCCTGGGTGAGGGCGCGCAGGTGCGTCGAATACTTGTAGAGTTCAGCCTGCGGCACGTGGGCGCGGATGATGTCCCGCCGCAATTCCGAATCCATGCCGAGGATCTTTCCCCGCTTCGACGAGAGGTCTCCCGTGACGGCGCCGACGTACTCCGTCGGAGCGTGGACCTCGATCTCCACGATCGGTTCCAGGAGCACCGGATTCGCCTCCCGGCACGCCTCGCGGAATGCGAGCGCGCCGGCGATCTTGAACGCCATTTCCGACGAGTCGACCGCGTGGTAGGAGCCGTCGTAGAGCGTGGCGCGGAAATCGACCATCGGATAGCCCGCCAGCACGCCCTCGTGGATCGCCTCGGTGATTCCCTTCTCCACGGCCGGGATGTAGTTGCGCGGGACCGACCCGCCCACGATCTCGTCCACGAACTGGAATCCCTCGCCAGGCTTCAGCGGCTCGAACTTCACGTGGACGTCGCCGAACTGGCCGCGCCCTCCGGTCTGTTTCTTGTGGCGGCCATGCTTTGCCACCAACTTGCGAATCGTCTCGCGGTAGGGGATGCGCGGCTTGGTGGCGGCCACGTCGACGTGGAAGCGGCGGTGGAGCTTCTCGATCGCCACGTCGATGTGGAGATCCCCCATCCCCGACAGAATCGTCTGATGAAGGTCCCCCTCCACGCGGACGTGAAGGGTCGGGTCCTCCTCGCGAAGGCGGTGGAGTCCGGAACCGACCTTTTCGTCCTCCCCCTTCGACTTCGGCGCGATGGAGACCTCGTGATTCGCCTCGGGGAACGGAATGCCGCGGAGCACGATCGGGTGCGCCTTGTCGCAGAGCGTCTGCCCCGTGTGCGTCTCGCGGAGCTTCACGGCGGCGCCGATGTCACCGGCGCCGATGTGGGCGGCGTCCTTTCGTTCCTTCCCCTGGACGACGTAGATCTGCCCGATCTTCTCGGCGCGTTGTGCGCTGGAGTTGAAGACCTCCTTGCCGTGCGTCAGCGTGCCGGAGAAGACTCGGATCAAGGAGACGTCCCCGGCTTGCCCCTCGCCGCTCGTCTTGAATACGAGCGCTGCCAGCGGGCCGCCCGACTCGGGCTTGAGTTCGACCTTCTCCTCGCTTCCCGGCTTCTTCCCCACCACGGCGCCGAGATGATCCGGGGAGGGGAGCAGATCGAGAATCGTGTCGAGGAAGAGGTCGAGGCCCAGGAACGGCATCGCGGCCAGCGGGAGGGCCGGAATGAAGTTGCGATGAAGCACTCCCTCGCGGAGCCCGAGGTGGATCTCGTCCACGGTCAGCTCGGCGCCGCTCAGAAACTTCTCGAGGAGTGTGTCGTCGGCCTCGGCGGCCGCGTCCACTAGCGCGGAGCGGGCCTGCTTCACGACCGCTTCCAGATCCGCGGGAATCGGCGTCTCCGAGAGGGCGCCATCCTTCTCGAAGAGGAACGCCTTGTTCGCGGCGAGATCGACGAAGCCGCGGAACTTGTCGCCTTCCCCGATCGGCCAGGAGATCGCGACGAAGCGCTTCCCCAGTTTTTCGCTGGCGCCTTCGATCGTCTTCGTGAAGGAGGCGTGCTCCTTGTCCATCTGCGTCACGGCGCAGAGAACCGGACAGTCACGCTCCTGGATACGCTCCCACACGGCTTCCGTACCCGCCTCGATTCCGGCGGGAGCCTTGAGGCAGAGCACCGCGGCGTCGGCCGCTCCCAACCCGGAGACGAGATCGCCGACGAAGTCGGCGTACCCGGGCGTGTCGATGAAATTGATCTTCTGGTTTTTCCACTCGATCGGGGCGAGGCCGAGGCTGATGGAGATTCGACGTTGCTGCTCTTCCGCGGTGAAGTCGAGCGCGGTGCTGCCTTCCTCGATCTTCCCCTGGCGCGCGATCGCCTTCGTGCGGAAGAGCGCCGCCTCAGCGAGCGAGGTTTTTCCAGTCCCGTGATGCGACACGAGCGCTACGTTTCGGATTTGGCTAGGCAGGTACTCTTTCAAGGCCGCCCCCAATCTTCATGGTAAGTGCATTGATTTCATGGGAATACGAGCTTTGTATTAGGGTACCACAGGGGATCCGGGAGCGTCAAGGAAGGGTGGTGTGGGCGTGGAGACCGCGGAAAGGGGGGGAGCCGCACCAGGGGTGGATGAAAAAACGCGTGGAGGGCGATTCTTGCGCCCCCCACGCGGGAGAGATCTGACTTGCTGAGGATTGCCTACTTCTTGCGCTTGCGCGCCGCGATGAAGCCGGCCAGCCCGCCGCCGAGCATGAGGATCGACATCGGCTCCGGCACGACGTTCTCCGTGCCCTGCTGATAGCGCCACTCCTCGAACCCGGCCTCGCCGTAGTACGACTGCGTGGTCGTGGTCGTGCCCCTTCCATTGGCCCTAGCCGTGGTCGAGAGGACATCGCCGGCGGCGCCGAACTGAGCCCAGAAGTACATGTAGTCCGTCGCCGCGTAGCCCGCGAAATAGGAAACCGGGATGAGCATCTCCATGTCATCCACGCCCGAGCCGTTGTCCCTGATCGTGTTCGCGTTCAGGTAGTCGAGCCACACCGTCTGATTGCCGCCGCTGCCGGCATCCATGTCGTATCGGAGCAAGCCAGCGGCATCGACTTCGCCCACCGACGCGAGCATGTTGCCGGCCGCGTTGGGCGTCGTCCAGATCTTCACCTGGTCGAGCGAAAGGAAGTTCCCACCACCACCGGCGGGTTCGTTGAGATCGAGCGTGAACGAGAAGTAGTCGACGCCACCGACCTTGACGACGCCGAGGCTGCCCATCAACACCGAATGCGTGTGCGGGTCATTACCGACGTTGTCGAGCGGCTCCGCCACGGTCGCATCCGTGTTGAGACCCTGCTCGATCCCGTTGTCACCGTGTGGCCCGTTCCCCGTCGCGATCTGGCGGAGGAACGGATCATAGACGCCGGTGCCGGCCGGCTGCGTCACGCCGCTCGTGCCCTTCAGATTCGTCCAGACCACACCCATCGCGTCGGTGTACGTTGCCGTCGCGTAGGAGAGATCGATCGGAGCGGGCGGAAGTGCGTGCCCAGCGGAGGCGCTGAAGAGTATCAGTGCAGCAGCCAATGCAACTGCCTTACGGTTCATATCTGACCCCCCGGTCATTGCGAATGTCATCGGGTTCTGACATTCGTCACCAAACATCTCCGCCGCAACAGCAACTCACCCAGATGTCGTTTGGGGCGGATGCAGTAGGCGTTGCAATACCAAAAGACTATACCAGATTGTGCGATGAGCCGCAAATGATTCTCGAAATGTCTGGCTGGGGTGCCAGAAATGGGGAGATGTGGGCCTGGAGGGGGGGCTAGCGCCGATCCTATCCGCCGTGCTCTTTGAGTTCCCTCCGAACATCCCCGATGACCGGCGATCGTGGGAACTCCTGGATGAATCGCCTCAGGTAGGCCGTGGCGCGCTGGCTGTTTCCAAATGCCTTCGCGGCCCTTGCGGCCTCCAGAAGTACTTGGGCCGTATAGGGATGCCCCCGATCAACCCGAAGCATCTCGTCGGCGATTTCATAGATGCCGTTGGAGTCTCGGCCGGCCGCGTAGATCTGATACATCTTCATCCGGGCGAGCGGTGCCACCTGCCCCGTGCTGTCCTGTTTGATCAGCTCTCGATAGGTCGCAAGTGCTTTGCTGAAATAGAGTTCCGCCGCGGTTCGCCGTCCCTCCCGGGCATAGTGCTGGATCACGGCAACCGGTGCCTCCGCGGCCGCGGTAGATCGTGGATAGTGGACGGGGATCGACTCGAACGTCGCCTTGGCCCGGCCCCAATCCCCCAGCTTCTCCTGCACAACTCCGAGGCGATAGAGCGAGAGCGGAGCCACCTCCGCCGTATTCGGGAAGCGCTGCAGGATGGCCTCGTACCGCGCCCGGGCATCCTCCAGGCGCCCCTTCGACTCCGTCTGCACGGCGGCCTCGAATAGTGCACGGGGCGCGAGCGGGGAATTCGGAAAGTCGGTCGCGATTCGATCGAGGATCGCGATCCCTTCACTCGGGTTCTTCTCCGTGGACGCCTTGATCTTCCCCTTGGCGTACCCGACTTCCGCCAGCATCGAGCGGAGCGAAGGAGTCGCCATGACGAGTCGCTCGAGGGTGTTCGCCTCCTCGAGCGCGCGGCCGACCTGATTGAGTTCGAGGTGCGTGCGCAGCACCCTGGCGCGAACCTGCGCTTCGAGCGCGGGCGTCTGCGGGCGCCTCAGGAGACCCTGGTAGTACTCCAATGCCTCGCGCAACTCGCGTGCGGCCGCCTGCTCCTCACCGAGGTTGCGGCGCAGGTTCACGATCGCTTCGGGAATGGCGAGGACCGGGTCCTCTCCGTTGGGAGGCGGCGACAGCGGCGGATAGGTGGCCAGGATCCGTTTCATCTGCGCGACCACGTCGTCGTACCGGCGAAGACTCTGGTATGCGGCAACCGCCATGAAGGCCGCTTGCCTCGCCGTCGCGGTGTCGGTAGCCGCTCCGCTCTGGAGCCGTTGCGCCGTTTCCAGCGCCAGGTCGGCCCGCTTCGCTTCCAGCGCCAGGCGGCCTCCCGACACTTCCGCGGTACCGACGGTGCGCATGATCGCGGCCACCCGCGCACGACCGCGAGCATCTCCCTCGAGCTTGTAGGGACCCGGCGCCGACCGCTTTACTTTCAGAAAGGCCTCGCGCACCTGCAACAGCGCGGTCGAATCGGGTTGCGACGTGGCGAGGCGTGCCTGCGTCTCCGCCTTCCGCGCCTCATAGAGGAGCTTCTCGGCGCGGTAAAGGGCCGCCTGCTCCGCGCCGCTGCCACAGCCCACGAGGAGGAGGCCCGTGCCGATCACGAGGACTTGCCTAAACGTTCGTCGGCGCATCACTCGTCTCCCCGTGCGAATCGATAGAGGCGGGCGGCGGCGGCGTAGGTGAAGTAGGTCGCCATGCTGGTCACGGCCGCGTAGAGGCCCAAGAGAACCGTCACGAGTTCGGGACGAAGGCGGGCCAGAAGCAGCGTCCCCTGCCGCTCGATCATGAATTGCACCAAGATGGCGGGAATCCCGAACAGAATGGCGAATGTCAGCGTGAGCGGCCAGGAGCGGAGGCCGAACCGGATTCCGTACGCGAAGGCCCGAATCGGATTCGTCCTCGCCTGCACCGCGGCGACCGGAACGTAGAGCAGGAGCGTCAAGATGACGTAGCTACCCAGCGTGATGGCGAGCCATCCGAGCAGGCCTCCCAGCGACCCCGTCACGGCGCCCCGGATCGAGGATGTCACGACGGGGGAGGCATAGCGTTGCCAGCCCCAGATGGCGCCGATCCCGGCCAGTCCGGAGACCAGCGTCGGAAGGAAGGCGCCGGCGAGGCGCGACGCGGCACCTGCGCCGAGAGAGAGTGCCCGATCGGTGCGGGCGTACAATCGGAGCAGGGCGAGTGGAATGAGCACGGCCCCTGGAATCGCGTAGAGAAAACTCTCCAGCCATCCCAAGAGAATCGAGAGATACCCGAAAAAGCCGGGGTAATGGAGGTGCGCTTCGCCGCCGGCGAGGCGCGCGAGGGGGGCGACGATGCTCATGGCCCACCCGGTATGAAGCTGAGTGCTCAGCGCCAGGAAGATCCATTGAGTGGCGAGGATCCAGAAGAACGGCGCGTATTCCGTCCACCGGAATCCACGCGCGGCTTCGAAGGCCGAGCTGAACGCGTCTTCGAACGAAAGCCTCATAGGCTCCCTCGGTTACCGGTTGATTCGGCGGGGCGAAGGTTGGAGACTAACGCCCCATGAACCTACTCGACCAGTACCTTCTTGTGCGCCGCCCGGGCGCGAACCCGGAACGGATCGATCTGCACGCCGACACCCCGTGCGGTCTCGGACGCGCCCCCGAGAATCGGATCGTCCTCACGGATTCCTCCGTCTCGCGTCAGCACGCGCGCCTCTTCTCCCGCGAGGACGGGTGGTGGGTGGAGGACCTCGGAAGCAAGAACGGGACGAAGGTGAACGGCAATCTCATCGAGGGGCCGAAGCGCCTGAAGCAGGGCGACGGCCTTCAGGTGGGGTCGTTCCAGCTCGTCTTCTCCTCCGAGAGCGCCTCCGCCTCGGCGCGCCTCGCCGACGTGGCCGCGCCCGCGAACATGACGTCGGTTCCCCTGGAGTCGCTCAGCGCGGGGACCGACACGCGCGCCTTCGCCCGCAATATGTCGCCGGAGCGGGTCGGCTCGTTCCTGAAGGCGATGGACCGGATCGGCCAGGCGCTGATCGTCCACCGCCCGCTGAACGAGCTCTACCAGTTCATCGTCACGCTTGCGTCGGAGGTGCTCCGCGCCGACCGCACGGCGCTCCTCCTGCTGGAAGAGGGGGGCGAGCTGGCAGCGAAGGCGGTGATGCTGAGCGGCAACGCGACGGCCGGCGACATCGTGGTCAGCCGGACCATCGCGAAGAACACCATCGAGCAGCGCCAGGCTGTCCTGATCGGAAACGCCATGGCGGACACTCGCTTCAAGGGGCAGCAGAGCGTCATCCAACAGCGGATCCACTCGGCCATGTGCGTCCCGCTCTGGCACGACACCGACGTGCTGGGGCTTCTCTACGTCGACAACACGGCCGCGGTGGTCCCCTTCGAGGAGTCGGACCTCCGCATCCTCACCTTTCTGGCCCACCTCGCGGCGATGAAAATCCGGGAGACCGAGTCGCACGAAGAGCTGCAGCGCCAGCAGCGGTTGGAGGCGGAGCTGAAACGCGCGGCGACGCTTCAGCAGTCGCTCCTGCCGACCGGCGCGCGGAAGGTGGGACGGATGGACATCGCCGGCAAGAACGTCCCGTCGTTCGACGTCGGCGGCGACTACTTCGATTTCGTGCCCGGTCCCGACGGCCGCATGATCGTCAGCCTCGGGGACGTGGCAGGCAAGGGGATGGCGGCGGCGCTTCTCATGACCGATCTCCGCGCCACCATGCGCGCCCAGGTCGAGGTGGGACGGCCGATCACCGATCTGACGTCGCGCCTCAACCGCTCCATCTACGAGACCGTCCAGGGGGAGCGCTTCATCACCCTGATGGTCACGATGGTGAACGGAGAGTCGGGGGAGGTCGCGTACGTGAACGGCGGCCACAACCCACCCTACCTGCTCCGCGCGGACGGGACGCTGGAGACGCTGTCGGTGGGGGGCCTCCTCCTGGGAGTATTCCCGGAGGCGGTCTACGAGACGGCGACGATCACGCTGAGGGCTGGCGATGTCCTGACGCTCTACAGCGACGGCGTGACGGAGGCCCGGAGTCCCGAGGGCGAGGAGTACGGCGAGGAGCGCCTGGAAGCCTTCCTCCGCGGGCACAGGGACCTGCCGCCCGAGAAACTGGTCAACGAGTTGATCGCGGAGGTGGTGAAGTTCACGAACGCCGCCCAGCTGGTGGACGACGTGACCGTCGTCGTCATCCGCTGCGATTCGTAGACGACCGCTGGGCGCTGACCGCTAATTCCAGATTCCGCTCCACCAGCTTCGAGTGGAGAAGCGTGTCGCGGTAGTTCTTCCGCGCGAAGGCGACGCGCGCCTTCGCCATCTGGGCGCGCGCTTCCCGCGCCAGCCGCTCGGCTGCCGGGTTGAGCCGCTCCCCCAGTTCCCCCTTCGCCTGCTCCAGGGAACGCGACGCCCGCTTCAGCGCCTTCTCCGCCGTCTCCTCCCGGACCGGCAGCTCGTCGCATTCGCGAAGCAGCGTCAGAACGCCGTCGCGGACCTCCCGCGTCGAGGCGTAGGCGCGGCGGGTCGAGCCGTCCTTGTAGAGCCGCCGCGCTTCCTTCTGACGCCGCTCCAGCGCGGTCAGGCGGTTCCGCTCCGGCGCCGTGCCGGCTTCGCGAAGCACTTCGCGCGCGCGCCCCAGCGCGTCGTCGGTCCGGTCGAGCGTCATCGCGACGTAGTCCGCGTCGTCCTCGGGCGGGCCGAGGTGAACAGCGATCTCCCGCGCGATGCTCCGCGCCTCCATCGTGAGCCGCTCGGCGCGGGCGTAGAGATTCTCGCCCAGCGCCTCGCGAGCCTCGCGCTGGCGGGCGGTCGCCGTTTCGAATTCCTCGCGCGCCTTCTTGTTGAACGAGCGGACCACCTTCGCCTTCACGGAGCGAAGGATCGGCTCCGTCCGCTCCAGTTCCTGGCGCGCGCGAACGCCCTCGTCGGGAGGCTCCGCGGCCGGCTGCTTCGGCTTCGTCGCGGCGCTCGCCGTCCGCTTCCCCTTCCGGACGTTCCTGGCCGCCGGCTTCGGCGCGGCGGGAGATTCCATCTTCGGCGTGACGGTTGGATCGCCCTTCGGCGCGGCCGTCGCATCGATCGTCTCTGTGGGCGCCGTGCCGGCAGCCGACTCGGATGGCGTGACCGGTGCGGGGACGCTCCCAGCGGTGGTGAGTGAGGAGGCCGGAGGCTCGGACGGCTTCGACGAGGGCCCCGGCGACGAGGCGGTCGAATCAGGCGCTAGGGCGTAGAGCGCCAGGGGCGCGACGGGTTCTTGCGGTTCCTCGGCGTGAGAAGGAGAGGCCTCCCAGACGAAGAACAGGGCGAACGCCATCACGCTCGCGAGCCCGAGCGGGCGCCGACGATTCAGGGCGCGATTCATGAGGTAGCTGTGTGGTCAATGTCCATGGGTCGATTCCGGCATGAGTACGGTGTGGTTGTGAAGGCAAACTCTATGCCAGGAAGGAAGTTAGGGATGGCGCGACCGGCGAACTCCATGTGGCCGTTCGGACTGCGGCCCCGTCGCACCGCGTGGACCCGGAGAGAGCGGCATGCCGGGATGCTCGTCTTTGGGCCGCCGCGTACCGGCCCGTACGACCAGATTCGGTCCCCGTCAGGCGCTCGCCGGCCCGGCCTCCGCGGTCTCCGGATCGCCTCCCCCGATCGGGATCGCGTGGCTTTCCATGCGTGAATAGAGGGCGCGACGGCTGATTCCCAGGAGCGCGGCGGCGCGGGTCTTGTTTCCCTGCGCCCGTTCCAGCGCCTCGAGGATCATGCGGCGTTCCATCTGATCGATGCTCAATCCCATCGAGAGAAGATCGCCGGAGTCGGCGGCCAACCGCCCCCGCTCGATCGGGAAATGGTGCCGGTCGATCGACCCGGGGCCGGCCAGAATGCAGGCGCGCTCGATCAGGTTCTGCAGCTCGCGGATGTTCCCCGGGAAATCGTAGCTCTTCAGATAGTCGAGCGCCTCGGGCCGCAAGTCGGAGAGCGCCCGGTCGTGCGTCGTGAGGAAATGGGCCACCAGCGGAGGCACGTCTTCGCGGCGCTCGCGGAGCGGCACCAGGCGGATCGGGAAGACGTTCAGCCGGTAGTAGAGATCTTCCCGGAACTTTCCCTCGCGAATCATCTCCTCCAGGCTCCGGTTCGTCGCGGCAAGGATGCGAACGTCGGTGCGGCGCATCTCCTCCCCACCGACTCGGACGTAGGTATGATCTTGGAGAAAGCGGAGCAACTTCACCTGGATGCTCTGCGGCAACTCGCCAATCTCGTCCAGGAAGACGGTGCCGCCGTCCGCGACTTCGAAGCGGCCGGGCTTCGTCCGCACCGCCCCGGTGAAGGCGCCGCGCTCGTGCCCGAAGAGTTCCGATTCCAGGAGATTCTCCGGCAGGGCACCGCAATTGACCGGCACGAAGGGCGCCTTGGCGCGGTGGCTGGCCGCGTGGATCGCCTGCGCGAAGACTTCCTTCCCCGTTCCGCTCTCCCCGGTGATGAGCACGCTGGCGTCGGTCGGGGCCACCCGCTTCGCGAGATTCAGGGCGTCGCGCATGGCGGCGCTCTGGCCCACGATCGAGTCGAAGCGATGGACGTGGATCTGCTCCTGCAGCGTGTCGATCCGCCCCTGAAGGAGCCTCGAGTCGGATTTCAGTTTCCTCGTCTCGAGCACCTGGCGAACGCGGACCGGAAGTTCTTCCAGGAGATTGTCCTTCAGGATGTAGTCGGAGGCGCCTTCCTTCATCATCTGGACCGCCTCGCGCGTGTCGCCGAAGGCGGTCATGAGGATCACGTCGGGCAGGTAGCTCTGGGCGCGCGCCTGGCGGAAGACTTCGATGCCGCTGGCGCCCGGCATGCGCATGTCGGAGACGACCAGGTCGAAGACGCGATTGCGGAGCTCGTGGATCGCGGCGTCTCCGCCCAGGGCCACCGACACCTCGTACCCCTGCTCCGCGAGCGTCGTCTGGATGAGGCGGCAAAGATTGTCCTGATCTTCCGCGACGAGGATCCGCTCGGCCATGATGCGTTTCGCTCCCTGGATGTCTAGCCGCCCTGGACCGGGAGGCGAATTTCGAACTGCGCGCCGCCGCCGGGGGCGGCTCCAACTGTAACCGATCCGCCGTGCTCCGAGACGATTCGTTCCACGAAGGCGAGGCCGAGCCCGGTCCCCTTGGCGCGCGTCGTGAAGAACGGCTTGAAGATCTTGCTTCGCAACTCGAACGGGACGCCGGGTCCCGTGTCCTCGAAGTAGAGGCGCGCCTGCCCGCGGCGCTCCAGCACGCGGACTCTCAGCCGGCCGCCGCCGGGCATGATGTCGCGGGCGTTCAGCGCGAGGTTCAGGAAGACGTGGTGGAGCGCGTGGGGATCTCCGTCCACCATGAGCGACTCCGGTGCGTTCCACTCGAGATCGAGCGAGATCTTCGAGCGATCCAGCTCCACGCGAAGGATGTCGAGCGCCCGGAGGAGGACCGGCTTCAGGGCGAACGACTCCGGCTCCCCCTTCGGACGCCGCGAGAGGTCGAGGAAGCTCTGAACGAAGCCCCCCATGCGGTCCACCTCCTCGTTGATCATCCGGAGAAGATCGGCCCGCTCCGCGGCCGGAAGCGCGTCGCCGCGCTGGAGACGGGAAGACGCCCCGCGAAGCACCTCGAGCGGATTCCGGATCTCGTGCGCCACGCCGGCCGCCACCTGCCCGATCGTGGCCAGGACGTCGGTGTGGCGCAGGTTCTCCTCGATCTGTCCCAGGTGTCCGACCGTGCGGACGTACCCGAGCCCGATCAGGATGACCAGGAGCGACGCGAAGATCGCGGTCCCGTAGAGCGAGGTGCGGATCAGGGTGAGCGGCCGAAACGCCGACGACGCCCCTTCGACGACGACGGCGCCGAGCGCCGAGCCGTCGGCGTCGGAGACCGGCGCGTAGCCGGAGCGGAGGTACTCGCCGTCCTTCTCGTAGAGCGCCGAGTGGGCCGCCTCGCCGATGAGCGCGCGCGCCAGCGCCGCCTGGTCGAGCGTGAGCACGTCGGGCTCGAATCCGAACGGCTGGCGGAGGCGAAGGAGCACGCGCGATCGGGCGTCGAGGAGAACGACGTTCGAGGCGTCGGCCCCCTCGGCCAGCTTCCGCCACTCCTCGCGCACGGCGTCGGCGGCGTCGATGGCGTCCATCTGCGAGACGAAGTCGACCGCGCCCGTGTCGGCCAGCGCCTCGGCCGCGCGCCGGGACGGCGACGCTTCGCCGGTGGCCGCCGCGTCCGCCAGGCGCACCAGCGCGGCGAAATGCTCCGGCTTCACCAGGAGCCCCGCGATCTGGGCAGTTCCCTCCAGGCGCTTCCCCAATTCCTGGTCCAGGAGCCGCTCCGAGGTGCGGATGGAAAGAAAAATGGTCGCGTTCACGGCGAGCACGAGCGCGCCGAGAAAAGCTAGCGTCCAGAGGACGCGCGGGCGGAGCTTCTGGATATTGAGGAGCATGGCGGTGCGCCGAAGCGCGAAGCGTTAGCGTACCGACCGCGGAGCCGTCAAGTCAACGAAGGCGCGTCCCGGCCGGCTGTGATAGGTTCGGCGGATGACGTTTCGGGACTCTGTCGCGCTTCCCCTTCTCTTCGGAGCGCTCTCGGGCGCGCTCGGCGGGATGATGGGAGTGGGCGGGGGAATCCTGCTCGTTCCGCTCCTGCTCCACTTCCTGCACCACTCCCAGCACGAGGCGCAGGGGACGTCGCTCGCCTTCATCATCGCCACCGCGGTCGTCGCCGTGGTCCCCTACGTCCGAAACGATTCCGTCCCGTGGAGCCTGGTCGGCATCCTGGCGCTGGGCGCCGTTCCCGGCGTCGTGATCGGCGCCGCCGTCGCCCGGAGGACCCCCGCGGGAAGCCTGCGGCTCTGGTTCGGGCTCGCCGTTCTCGCCGCCGCCGGGCGCCTCCTGCTCGCGCCGCCGGCGGGGCTGGGAGGCGCTCCGTGGCCGCCGATCTGGAACGCGCTCCTCGGCCTCGGAATCGGGACCCTCGCCGGATTGCTCGGCGTCGGCGGCGGCGTCTTTCTCGTCCCCGCGCTCGTCCTGGGCCAGGGGCTGAGCCAGCACACCGCGCAGGGCGTCTCGCTCGCCCTCATCGTTCCGATCGGATTGGTCGGAGCCGTCTCGTATGCTCGGAGCGGCCACGCCGGCACGCGGCTCCTCCCGGGCCTCCTGGCGGGAGGGGCGCTGGGAGGGTGGTTCGGCGCCACGCTGGCCCACGAACTCCGGGCCCCGGTACTTTCACGTCTCTTCGCGCTCTTTCTCGTCGTGGTGGCGGTTCACATGATCGTCGGTTCCCGCCGTCCCGAATCGCCGGCGGCATCGCTGCAAGCAGGAGGATCGATATGACGGATCGCCGTCTTACACTCGCTTCCCTCGCGCCGCTCGCCTTGGCGTTCTCACTACTCCAGGCGGCGCCGGGCGCCGCCGCGAAGGAGCCGCCGAAGGAGGCCGCCGAAGCGGCGTCGAAGCGCGCCGCCCATTTCCCGCTGATGGAGAAACGCTTCGAGCAATTCGTCCGGCGGTACGTCCACGCGGGATTCGCCTTCGATCCGCCCCACGCGACCAATTCGGGCATGCACGCATTCGACGCCAAGCTCCCCGACTACGCGCCGGCCGCGGTGGCGCAGGAGGAGCGGCGGATCCGGGTGGCGCTCACGGAGCTGGAGCAGATCGACCGCGAGCAGCTGGACGAGATGGGAAAGATCGACTTCGACCTCTACCGTCGGACGATCGAGGGAGACCTCTTCGAACTGACCGAGGAGCGCCGGTGGGAGACCGATCCCGGCCGTTACAACGTCGGATGGGCCCTCGATCCGCTGATCTCGCAGCAATTCGCCCCGCCCGAGGCGCGGCTGCGGAGCATCGTGGGCCGCCTGAACGAGACGCCCCGCTTCCTCGCGCAGGCGCGCGAAATCTTGAATAAACCGCCGCGGCTCTTCACGGAATTCGCCATCGACGAATTCCCGGGCACGATCTCGTATCTCGAAGCGACGATTCCGCGCGCGTTCGCCTCGGTGAAGGACCGCGGGCTCTGGAGCGAGTACGAGGTAGCCTTGAAGGGGGCCAAGGCCGCGGTGGAGCAGCACGTCGCCTGGATGAAGGAGACGCTCCTTCCGCGGAGCGACGGCTCGTTCGTCCTGGGCGCCGAGCGCTACCGGAAGAAGCTCTACTACGACGAGATGGTCGACACGCCGCTCGACACGCTCCTCTCCATAGGCGCGCGGGAACTCGATCGGCTGGAGAACCGCTACCGCGCCTGCGCGGCGAAACTGGTGCCGGGCGGCACGGTCGCCGACGCGCTGGCGAAGGTCCGCGGCAATCATCCGCCGAAGGACTCCCTGCTGGCGGTCGCGTCGCGGCTGCTGGAGCAGCAGCGCGACTTCTCCATCTCGTCCGGTTTTCTGGCCATGCCGTCGGAAGAGCGCTGCACCGTCCGCGCCACGCCCGAATTCGCCGCCAACCGCTCGTTCGCGTCGCTCGACTCGCCCGGTCCCCTGGAGACGAAGGGGCGGAAGGGGTACTACAACATCTCGCTGCCCGCCGCGGACTGGGATTCGGCTCGCGCGGAGCAGTACCTCCAGGGCTTCGGCCGCGGACCGCTCTCCTCGGTCTCCCTCCACGAGGCTTATCCCGGCCACTACGCGCACTACCTCTACGGCCGGAACGCCACGTCGCTCGCGCGGAAGACCGCGGGTTGCGGCTCCTTCGCCGAGGGATGGGGCCTCTACGTCGAGGAAGCGATGCTCGACCAGGGCTACGGCGGCGGGGATCCCGAGCTGGAGTTTGGGATGCTGAAGTGGGCGCTCGTCCGCGCCTGCCGCTTCCAGGTGGGACTCCGCGTCCACACGAAGGGGATGACGTTGGAGGAGGCGACGCAGTACTTCCAGGATCACGCGGGAATGGAACCGGTGAACGCGCAGCGCGAGGCCTACCGCGCGGCCTTCGACCCGACCTACCTGGTCTACACGCTCGGCGCGCTCCAGATCCGGAAGCTCCGCGACGACCTGAAGCGTGCGCAGGGCGCCTCGTTCAAGCTCGGCGACTTCCACGCCACGATTCTCTCCCAGGGATCGCTGCCGGTGGTCCTCCTGCGACGGATGCTCCTCCCGGAAGAGGGCTCGTCGCTCTAGCGCCCTCGCGGCCGCGGAGCGAGCGACGGAAATGCGACGCGTACTTCTCTGGCTCGAGAGCGACGCCGAGGCGTGGCGCATTCCCGACGCCGAGGTTGCGGCGTTGCGGCGCGATTTCCCCGATCTGGAGGTGGAGCGCGCGGAGAGCGACACCGCGTTGGCGGCGGCGATCGTCGACGCGGAGATCCTCTTCTCGTGGCGCCCCGACGATGCGGTGATGGCACGCGCCGAGCGGCTTCGGTGGCTCCACGTTCCGGCGGCCGGAGCGGGCGCCTACCTGACGCCCGCCTTCCGCGCGACGGGCGCCGCCCTCACCAGCTCGCGCGGCGCCCACTCGATTCCCATCGCGGAGCACGTGATCGGATCGCTCCTGGCGCTCGCACGCGATGTTCCGCGGGCGCTGGACGAGCAGAGGAGCGCCGAGGGAATGAACCGCGAGGGATGGTGGACCGGGGAAGGAATGCCGCACGATCTCCACGGCAAGACGCTCGGGATCTTCGGCTACGGTCTGATCGGGCGCGAGGTGACGCGCCGCGCCGCCGCCTTCGGGATGCGCGTGATCGCCCTGAAGCGCCACCCCGAGACACCCCGCACGTGGGACGAGCCGCTGCTCGACACGCTCCGGCTCCCGCGCGAGGAACCGCCCGTCGCGGCGTTCCTGGGGCCGGGCGAGTTCGAGCGGTTGCTCGAGGAGAGCGACGCCCTGGTGCTCTCCGCCGCGCTCACGCCCGAAACGGAGGGCCGGTTCGACGAGGCCGCGTTCGCCCGCGTGCGCCGCGGCGTCTGGTTCGTGAACATCGCGCGCGGGAGACTGGTGCGGGAGGACGCGTTCGTCGCGGCGGTGCGGGACGGACGGATCGGCGGCGCCGCGCTCGACGTCTTCGCGGTGGAGCCCTTGCCGCACGAGAGCGAACTCTATAGGCTCGACCGCGTGCTCCTGACGCCGCACGTCTCGGGCGTGTCGCGGGGGTTCTGGCCCCGGGCGATGTCGCTCTTCCGCGAGAACCTCGCGCGCGACGGGCGCGGCGAATCGTTGTTGAACCGCGTCGATCCGGCGCGAGGCTACTGAGGAGGAGCGGCGTGGCGGCACCCCTGATCGGCATCGCCCCCAGCTTCAAGCCCGGCCCCCGGAACGGCGGGAGCATCCGCGTCTGGCGAAACTATCCCGGACTCCTGGCGCAGGAGGGGGCCATCGCGGTGATCCTTCCACTGTTGGAAACGCGCGAGGAAGCGCGCGCGATGATCGACCGGCTCGATGGCGTCGTCCTCACGGGCGGGGGCGACATCGACCCGACCCGCTTCGGCCAGAACGCGCGACCCGAAACGAATGTCGCCCCGAAGGAGCGCGTCGCCTCCGATTTCTTCCTGGCGAAGAGCGCGCACGAGGCGGGCAAGCCGCTCCTCGGCATCTGCCTCGGCATGCAGACGATGAACGTCGTTTTCGGCGGGACGATCTTCCAGCACCTGCCGGTGGATGTCCCCGGCTCCCTGCGACACGAGGACGAGCCCGACGGCGTCTCCCACGATCATCCGGTGCGGGTGGAGCGCGGCACGCTCCTCCACCGCGTCCTCGGCGTCGAGACGGCGGTGGTGAACTCGTTCCACCATCAGGGGCTCGCCGACCTCGCCCCCGGATTCCGCGCCGCGGCCCGCGCGGAGGACGGCGTGGTGGAGGCGATCGAGCGCTCCGATCATCCCTTCTACCTCGGCGTGCAGTGGCACCCCGAGCGCGCTCCCGCCACGGACGCATCGCGCCGGCTGGTGCGCGCGTTCGTCGACGCGGCGCGCGGGGCGCCCCTGCGGGCGTAGCGCCGCGCCCGAATGACGAGGACGGGGACGACTGAATCGGGCGCCGCCATCCGCCCCCGCGCATCCCGCTCAAACCTTCCGCTTGTCGGGGCGATTCCGCTGCGCGACGTGGATCCGCTTCCACTTCCGTTTCTCTTCCTCCCGAAGACGGATGTCGGTCTTCGTTGCCATGCGCCTCGCCTCCCGCCCCAGCTTGACGTAGGAGCGAAATCGCGCCGCATCGAGCGTCCCGGCGTCGAGCGCGTCGCGCACCGCGCAGCCAGGCTCGGTCCGGTGGGTGCAATCCCGGAATCGGCATTCCGCCGCCACCGCTTCGACGTCTCCGAACGCCTTTCCGAGTCCCTCTTCGCCCTCCCAGAGAATTACGGTCCGCATCCCGGGCGTGTCGATCAGTAGCCCTCCCTGCGGAAGGGGCACCAGGTGACGCGCCGTGGTCGTGTGCCGCCCCCGGTCGTCTGCGCGGATTTCCTGGACGCGCATCCGTTCCCGGCCGACGAGCGTGTTCAGGATCGTCGACTTCCCCACTCCCGAGGAGCCGACCAACGCGGCCGTCTTCCCCTTGCTCAGGTAGCGATCGAGCGCGGCGAGCCCCTCCGGCTCTACGGCGCTCACGGCGTGGACCGCCGCTCCTTGAGCCACCGCTTCGATCTCCGCCACGACGGCGTCACGGTCGACGCAGAGGTCCGCCTTGCTCAGGACCACGACCGGTTCCGCGCCGCTCTCCCAGAGGAGCGTGAGGTAGCGTTCGAGCCTCCGGTGGTTCAGGTCTCCGTTCAGCGACTGCACCAGGAAGACCGTGTCGATGTTGGCGGCGACGATCTGCTCGGCCGACCGGTTCCCGGATTCCTTCCTCGAGAACTTCGATCGGCGATCGAGCACGCGCTCGATCCTGGCGATCCCGTCCTCGGGCCGACCGCCCGGGAGCGTGGTCATCGCCCAATCCCCCACGCAGGGGAGGAGGGCGCCCTCGGTGTTCGCCTCGTGGCGGAGCCTCCCCGCCAATTCGCCGCGCCACTCGGCGCCATGGGCGAGAAGCGTGTATTGCCCGCGCTGCTCTTCGGCGACGCGCGCGGGGACGAGGTGAGATTCGGCGTCGCGATCGACCTGCGATTCGAAAAACGGAGTCCAACCCAGCGATTCCAGAAAACTCACGGCGGTGCTCCTCCAGCTCGGTGCGTGTCGGCAAGGGGCGCGAGCGGAGTCGTCACGGCGCGGACGGAGCATCCCGTCGCGCGACACAAGGCGGCAGACCGCGGGCCCAACGATCGATCGGAGTGGTCGGAGTCGCCGGCGTACGGCCGGCCGGGAGGCTAACGAATCGGGGAAAGCCTAGCGGCCGGGGGCGGCTCCGAGGGCGACCAGGACAGTTCTCATAGGACCCTCCGTAGGCTGAGGTGAACGGCAACCGGGCAGGCGCCCCGGTACCTTCGATTACGATAGCGCGGATCGGCGGTGAGCGTCAAGAAGGTGCGGCCCAGCATACACGGCTCAAGACATTCACTCGCCGTCCTCGGGCTCGCGTAGGTGGCTGAATCCCGAGTCCTCGCTCAGCATCTGCTCGTCCAGCCACCGGTCGAGGATGCTCTTCCGGAATCGCCATTCCTTGCCCAACTTGACCGCGGGGATGCGTCGTTCCTGCGCCCATCTGTAGATGGTCTGGGGTTTGAGGCGAAGGTAGAGCGCCACCTCCTCGAGCGTGAGAATATCGTGGTTGGGCGTGTTCTGTCCGCTCACTGTCCGGCCGCTCGGCCGCTGTCGGGTAGCGCGTCCCGTCTGAGATCGAGCAGACGGGGCACCTCCTGCCGATACGTCGCCGGCGGTGCGGCGGTGGCCCCGTTATCCTCGCTGCCCTCGCTGCCCTCGCTGCGCGAGAGCTTCTGAAGCGAGTAGATGATCGCGGTGTAGAAGTTGCCTTCGTTGTGGCGGAAGAACTGGAACGGCTGGCCGCGATCGCCGACGAAAGGCTGCAGATTCCAGGCCATCTGGATTCCGACGAACGCGAACAGGACGGCCCACACCTTCATGATCGTCATCGCCTTCTTCGGATAGACGCCGCGCTTCTCGCACGCGAACGCGAGCCCCTCATGGAGCACCGCCATGCCGACGAGACCGGCGCCGAGCACGACCACGACATGCAGCAGCGTGAGGAAGTAGTAGTTGGCTCCGGTGAAGAGGAAGAAGGCGGCGATGGGAACGACCGCGGCGAGCAGGATGGCGCTGAGCGAAAGCGCGCCGAGCACGAGCGCCAGCACCTGCGCCAGCCGCAGGCGCGAACCGACGAGCACCTGGATGACGAAGAACCCGGGAAAGCAGATCGCCAGCGTACCGAGGAATAGCAGCGGCAGTTTGATCGCGGCGGATAGGGCCTGCTCGGGCCCGGCGTACGCTCCCGCGGCCGCGCCGTAGAGCGCGCAAAGCGCCAGCAGAGTCCACAGCGCATGGACGAGTTTCGCGGGCAGGCCATCGTTTTCCACAACCTCGGTGAAGTATCGCTCGCGGTCGCTGAGGATCTGGGTGAGGAAGAGCCCGAAGCTGGTATCGGCGCGGCGGGCCGCGACCGTACTGATGGGATCCGAGGTCATCGTGCGTCCCTCCTTTCAAAATCATGATCGGAAAGGGATGGTCGCAAGTCAACGTTTATTATTGTTTGTTACTGTTTGCTAGCGCTCTGGGGTTGGCGGGCTGGGCAGCCCAACAGTATTTGAATAGGCCGCCACCTCTCCCTACCAGCCGTACTTCTTCCGGATCGCCTTGATCTGCTCAAGATGGTTCAGGTCATGCCCCGCGATCAGCTCCTGCGTTCGGCGCACAGTCTCCTTCCCGCGCTCCGAGTGAATTCCGTAGCGATCGCCGGCGCCGCGCGGCATGTTCTCGAAGAGATAGAGTGTGGAACGGCGGAGCGATGCGATGTGGACGAGCAGCTTCTTCGCGTTCCAGCGCTTCGCGCGGTAGCCGAATTCGCGCACCCAGACTCCCTGATCGTAGCCCTGGATGGGCGACCCCGGCTGCGCGAGCGCCAAGCGGTAGCGATAGCCGTAGACGACCTCGGTGTCGACGAGATGTCCCAGAATTTCCTGAATGCTCCACTTCCCGGGAGCCGGGCGCTTCCGGAGTTGCGCGGGCCGAAGCCCGGCGACGGCGCGCGTGAACTTCGCGGGGCCGCTCCGCATGAAACGGATCGGATCGCGGCCCGCGCGGAGGCGATCGGTCTTGCGCAGATACTCCTTTAGTTCCGGAGCGACATGGATCCGACGGCGGCGAACGTTTCCCTGTGTGAAACGTTTCACATGACCTCCCTTTCTGATAAGGTTTTCGGCTCGTAGGGCGTCACGAATCTTCGCGCCGAGATGGTAGCGCAACGCGCCACCCCGAGCGCTGAAATCGCCGCCGGAGGAATCGCTCCCGATGACCAAGATCGGAATTCCACAGGAGATTGCCCCGGGCGAGCGGCGCGTCGCCGTCATCCCGGACACCGTGCGCGCGCTGGTGAAGGCGGGGGCCACGGTCCTCGTTCAAGCCGGCGCCGGCGCCAAGGCGTTTCATGCCGACCAGGCCTACGTCGACGCGGGAGCAACCGTCGTTCCCGACGCCGCCGCGCTCTGGTCCCAGGCCGACGCCATCCTGAAAATTCAGCCGCCGATGCCGGGCGGTCCGGGCGGCAAGCACGAGGCCGAGTGCCTCCGCGAGGGGGCGGTTCTCGTCTGCCTGCTCAATCCGCTCTCCAACCTAGAAATCGTGAAGATGCTCGTCCAGGGCAGGGTCACGGCGTTCAGCATGGACGCGGTGCCGCGCTCCACCCGCGCGCAGCGGATGGACGTGCTCTCTTCCATGGCGACCATCGCCGGCTACAAGGCCGCGCTCATCGCCGCCGAGATCGCGCCGAAGCTCTTCCCCATGTTCGTCACCGCAGCGGGAACGATCGCGCCGTCGCGCGTGCTCGTCGTCGGCGCGGGCGTCGCTGGCCTTCAGGCGATCGCCACGGTGCGCCGGCTCGGCGCCGTGGTGGAAGGGTTCGACATCCGGCCCGCCGTGAAGGAGGAGGTCGAGTCGCTCGGCGCCACGTTCGTGGGCCCGAAGCTGAGCGCCGAGGAGGCGCAGGACGCGCAGGGATATGCCAAGGCGCTCTCCGCCGAGAAGCAGCAGGAGGCGCAGGAGTTGCTCCGCGCGCGCGTGCCGCAGGCCGACGTGATCATCACGACGGCGCGCATTCCGGGACGCACGGCGCCGCGCCTGATCAGCGACGCCGACCTCGCCACGATGAAGCCGGGCTCGGTGATCCTCGACCTCGCCGCCGACTCGGGCGGCAATTGCGAGGGGAGCGTCGCCGGCGAAACCATCGTGCGCCACGGCGTGACGATCGTCGGGCCGCTCCATCTCGACTCCATGGCGCCGGTCCACGCCAGCCAGCTGTACTCGCGCAATCTCCTGAACTTCATGCAGCTCATGCTGAAGGAGGGCGCGCTCACATTCGACTTCGAGGACGACATCGTCCGCGACACCTGCATCACCCACGAGGGAACGGTGCGTCACGCGGCCACGCGCGACCGCCTGGGCGCCGCGGCGCCCGCTCCCGCCACCACCGGAGGCGCGGTCCGATGAATGCCCTCCTCGGCGATCTCACGATCTTCTTGCTGGCGATCTTCGTCGGCTTCGAAGTGATCTCCAAGGTTCCCGTGATTCTCCACACGCCGCTCATGTCGGGGACGAACGCCATCCACGGCATCATCGTCGTCGGAGCGATCCTCGTCACCGGGCAGGCCGATACGCCGCTCGTGAAGTGGATCGGATTCATCGGCGTGGTCCTGGGCGCGATCAACGTGGTCGGAGGGTTCCTGGTGACCGACCGAATGCTTCAGATGTTCGCGAAGAAGCCGGAGGCGCCACGAGGATGACGCCCGAACTCGGATTCGCCGCGGACGCGGCACACTTCGCCTATATCGTCGCCGCCGTCCTCTTCATCCTCGGCATCAAGCAACTCTCGTCGCCCAAGACCGCCCGTTCGGGGAACCGGCTCGCCGCGATCGGCATGTCGATCGCGCTGATCGTCACGCTACTCGACCGGCACATCCTCTCCTACACCGAGATCGCCATCGGACTCGCCATCGGCGGCACGGTGGGCGCCTTCGCGGCGCGGCGCGTGGCCATGACCGCCATGCCCCAGCTGGTCGCGCTCCTGAACGGATCGGGAGGCGGAGCCGCCGCGGTCGTCTCCGCGCTGGAGTACAACCACCTCATCCGATCGACCGGCGCGGTGCCGCCGACGGAAGGGGTGAGCATCCTGATGGGCGCCCTGATCGGCGGGATCTCCTTCACCGGTAGCATCGTGGCCTGGGGCAAGCTGCAGGGGGTCTTCACGGAGAAGGCGGTCACCTACCCGTTCCAGAAGCCGATCAACTTCCTCCTCGCCGCGGCACTTCTGGTCCTGGGCGGAATGCTCCTCGCGAACGCGGCCGGGCTGCCGGCCTTCCTCGTCTTCTTCGGCGTGGCGCTGCTGCTGGGTGTCCTCGCGGTCATTCCGATCGGCGGCGGCGACATGCCGGTCGTGGTGTCGCTCCTCAACTCCTTCACCGGCCTCGCCACGGCGGCCGCGGGCTTCGCGCTCCACAACGTGGTCCTCATCATCGCGGGAACCCTGGTGGGCGCGTCGGGAACGCTCCTGACGGTGCTCATGTGCAAGGCGATGAATCGCCCCATCACGAACGTCCTCTTCGGCGCGTTCGGCGCGACGACGACGGCGGCGGGAGGCGGAGGGGCCGGCGCCACCGATCTTTCCGGGAAGTCGGTGCGCGACGTCTCGGCCGAGGACGTGGCGACGATGCTCGCCTACGCCCAGTCGGTCATCGTGATCCCGGGCTACGGTCTGGCGGTGGCGCAGGCGCAGCACGGCGTGCGCGAGCTGGCCGATCTGCTGAAGGCGAAGGGCGTGGAGGTGAAGTACGCCATCCACCCCGTGGCGGGGCGCATGCCGGGCCACATGAACGTCCTTCTGGCGGAAGCGAACGTCCCTTACGAGGAACTCTTCGACCTCGATCAGATCAACGACGCCTTCGGCCGCTGCGACGTGGCCCTGGTGATCGGCGCCAACGACGTCGTGAATCCGGCGGCGCGGCACGACAAGCAGAGCCCCATCTACGGCATGCCGATTCTCGACGCCGACAAATCGAAGCACGTGGTCATCATGAAGCGCTCCATGAAGCCCGGCTTCGCGGGGATCGAGAACGAACTCTTCTACGATCCGAAGGCGATGATGCTCTTCGGCGACGCCAAGGCGTCGGTCGGGAAACTGATTGCCGCGGTGAAGGCGTTGTAGCGGAGACTGCACCAGCAATTGAAA
Source organism: Candidatus Eiseniibacteriota bacterium (assembly GCA_038060295.1). Classification (GTDB taxonomy): domain Bacteria; phylum Eisenbacteria; class RBG-16-71-46; order SZUA-252; family SZUA-252; genus SZUA-252. Next base: position 22,947 of record JBBTHR010000011.1, on the reverse strand, counting down.
CATGAAGGGGCGCGCCCGGTTCTCCGAGCGCGCCCCGCGCCATGCATACGACTGGCAGTACCTCTAGCCCCTACTGCACGATCAGCTTTCCCGAAACCATGTCCATGCCGCACGCGAAGCGGAGTTCCCCCGACTTCGTCGGCGTCACCGTCACCTCGACCGCCTCGTTCATCGGCAGTTCCTTCTCCACGCCGAGGTCCGCGAAGACGATCTGCTTCGCGCAGGTAAGGTCAGTCCTCCGCGTCACGACGAGCGTGATCGGCTGACCCGCCTTCGCCTGGATCTCCTTCGGAACGAAACCTTCCTGCGTCACTTCGACCGTGACACGCTCCTTCACGCCGCCGCCGCCGCATCCCGCGGCAAACGCCGCCAGCATGAGAACTCCCGCCGTGGCTGTGATTACGAATCGATTCCGACGACTCATTCATTCTCTCCTTCTCGTGGCGGCAGCCCGCTCCTCTCGGAGCCGGGCGTGCCGCGGGTAGGTGGACCGGTTGCGAGCGGCCCTTTTACGGTGATCTCAGGGATCGGACGGAGCGTCGGTCCGTTCGAGCCTCATGCCGCACTTCGGGCACGATCCGGCGGACGACGATACGACGTCCGGGTGCATCGGGCAGCGGTAGGTCGCGACCACGGAAGCGGAATCCGGGGGCACCGAGCCCGTCCGGCCTTCGGGCTCCGCCTCGAGTCGGGCCTGCCCCAACAGCTCCGTCCCGATTCGACGGCCGCGAGCCGACTCGAAGCCACGCCCGAGGAACTCTCGGAAGAGCACCTCGTCTTCCGCGATCATCTCGAAGAGTCTGGCGCGGGCCTCCTTGTTGATGAGTATCTTCTGAATCGACTTATCGTGCTTCGTCGTCCGTCCGGGCGCTCCCTTGCCTCCATGATCATGCCCAGACCCCATCATCTCCCCCATGCCGCATTGGGCGCGTACGGCGTTCGGGGTGGCCACGACAGCGGCCAACGCGATGGCGCAGAACCAAGCGCGAATCATTCTCGTCCCCTCCTTGTGCTCCCCAAACGGCCCGATGGCCTCCGGGGATTGTCTGTCCGCTCGGCGGCATTCGGATCCGGCGCCGAGCCCGAGCCTGCAGCCCCGGCGACCGCTCTTACCGCTTCTTCCGGCGTCATGGCGGCCTCGATTGGCGACCCCTCGAAAAGGCCGGGCTCACGGCCGACGTCGAATCCGACGTGGTGGCTCGCCTCCCGCGTCACGGTACGAATCACCACGCGAGTGACCATGGGATAGGGAACAAACTCGGTCCGCATGACCATGGGGCCCTCCTCGCGCCCCGGCTCGCGTACCGCCAGCGCGATCCAGTTCGGTGAGATCCCAACGATGTGGCAGAGATCGAGTGTGTCCCCGTCGGCGAGGTGGAGCCGAACGCCGGGCATCCCATCCGCCGGGTCGGGGCATTGGTCACGGACGAGCCCGCGGAGATGCTGAATGAAAAAGAGCGGGCCGAAGGCGGCGCGCCGGTCCGCCGCGACCAGCGCCGCCCAGGCTTTCCGCTCCTCGGTCGTTCGATCCTCTTGACCCTTCGGTTTCGGTTCCATGTTCCGTACCTCCTTGTCGCCGCCCGGGCGCCTACGGCCGTTCGGCCCGGCGGCTCGTGCGACGGCAGCCGTCGCTCTACCCGTGCGCCACGAGACCACCGTAAAACGCCGCGGCGAATACGACCGCCGTGGCGACCAGACCGGCGAGCCAGAGGCGCCGTCTCGCTGGAGGCCACAGCGCAAGCGCCGCCCAAGCCGAGAGCGCGATGGCCGCCGCAGTGCCCCAATTCTCGTGAATCCCCACCAGCCACTCCTTGGGCCCGTCGTCGAAGGCGCCGGCCTGCGCTCGCCCGGCGAAGAACGCGATCCAGCCGGCCAGTGCCGCCGCCGCGATCAACCACGGAGCCCCGGCTCCGGCGCCCGGTCGCCTCCGCTCCATCAGAAGCAGCATCAGCGCCACGGGAGCCAGCACGATCGGCAGGTGCACGACCTTATTGTGAAGGTGGTGCAGGAGCGCGTCCTCCATGGGCGGCATCGCGAACGGCTCCTCCAGCGCCCCGGGTGCCCTGCTTCGCTCCGCGGATGGTTCGGCATTCATGGAGTCCGAGCGACTTTCGCTCACGCTTCGGTGTCGCTCGTGGGCAAGGCCGGAGGGGAGCCCAATGAGCGCAACCCCTACAAAGAGCAGCCCCGGAATGATTCGTGCAATCCGTGCAACGGAGGCCAGGCGGCTCACGACGCGACGCCCCGGTCCGTGGGCGTCGCCAATCGGTTCTCTACGGTTCACGGAAGATCTCCCTTCGCCGCCTCGCGCTGCTCTCGACGCAGTTGCGCGTAACGCCAGTAGGTGTAGACCACGGGAATGATCTCCAAGGTCAGGAACGCCGACGTGAAGAGCCCGCCCACCATCGGCGCCGCGACACGCTTCATCACGTCCGCCCCGGCCCCTTGCGACCAGAGGAGCGGCACGAGTCCGATCATCATCGTCGCCACCGTCATCAGTTTCGGCCGCACACGTTGCACCGAGCCCTCGAGCGTCGCCTCGACGATATCGTCCAAGTCGCGGATCCGGCCTTCCTTCTTCCGCCGGAAGTAGGCGGTATCGCAGTAGACGATCATGACGACGCCGGTCTGGGCCGCGAGGCCCACCAGCGCGATGATGCCGACCCAGACAGCGGTCGAGAGGTTGTAGCCGAGCGCGGCCATCAACCAGACGCTGCCGACGAGCGCGAAGGGAACCGAGCAGAGGACGATCAGCGCCTGGACCATGTTCCCGAAGTTCATGTAGAGGAGGACGAGAACGATTACGAGCGTGAGGGGAATCAGGAACCGCATCCGCTCCTGCATCGACTGGAGGAGTTCGTATTGCCCCGTCCATTTCAGGGAGTAGCCGGCGGGCAGGCGCACCTCGCGTTCGACCGCGCGTTTCGCCTGGTCCACGTAACCGCCGATGTCCTGCTTCGCGGCGTCCATGTCGACGTAGACGTAGCCGACAAGCATTCCGGCCTCGTCCCGGATCATCGGGGGCCCGGTGACGACGCGAATGTCCGCGACCTGCCCCAGCGGGATGTGGGGGCCGCCCCCCTGGGCCCAGATCGCCCCTGAGGTCTGGCTCCCTCCCGCGGGCGGGAGCGGGTTGCCGCCTGAAGCGCCCATGGTCGCCCCGGCGGCTCCCATGCCGCTGGACATCCCCTGGCCGGAACGGCCGGCCTCGCCGCTTCCGCCAGGCCCGCCGGTCATCCCTCCCGTTCCTCCGCCGGATTGATCGCCCGCGGCGGTGTAGAGCGGCATGTCCGAGATGGCCGCCGAGGCGAGGAGGATCGGCTCGGGAGCGACCGGTGGTGGTGCGGCGCCCATCGTTCCCATCCCCTGCGTGGCAGGGCGCGCGGCGCCCCCTCCGGGCAGCGGAACGAGCACGTGCCGGAGCCGCTCGAGGTCCTGGCGCAGTTCCCGCGGATAGCGCACGTTGATCGTGAAACGGTTTCGGCCCTCGATCGTCACTCCGATCGGCTGGCCTCCCACCGCCGCCTCGATCACGTCCTGCACATCGCCCAGCACCAAGCCGTATCGTGCCAGCGCCTCGCGGTTGGGCACAATGTCCAGGTAGAACCCCCCCGTGCTCCTATCGGAATAGACGCTTCGCGTGTGTGAAACCTTGGAGAGCGTCCGCTCCAAATCCATTCCGACCCGCTCGATCGAATCGAGATCGGCGCCGAAGATCTTCACGCCGATCGGCGTGCGGATGCCGGTCGAGAGCATGTCGATCCGCGTCTTGATCGGCATGGTCCAGGCGTTGGTCCATCCGGGAATCTGGACCTTGCGGTTCAGCTCCTCGGTCAATTCCTGCCACGTGATCCGCCTCTTGTCGGGCCAGATGGGCCGGAAGAGCGGCTTCGACCACGCGGGCGCCCACGCCGAATACCAGCGCGGCACCGTGATCGTGCGCCACTCCTCCCGCGGTTTCAGTTTCACGACCGTTTCGACCATCGAGAGAGGGGCGGGGTCCGTTGGCGTTTCCATGCGTCCGGCTTTCCCGAAGACGTGCTCCACCTCGGGGAATTCGCGTATCAGGCGGTCCTGCACTTGAACATACCGCTTCGCCTCCTCGATGGAGATGTTCGGAAACGTGGTCGGCATGTAGAGCATGTCCCCCTCGTTGAGGGGTGGCATGAACTCGTGCCCGAGTCGAAGCGCCATCGGCGCCGCCGAGAGGACCGCCGCCAGGCCGATGGCGATCGTCGTCTTGGGGTTCTTGAGCGCGACCCACGCGAACGGCTTGTAGACCGCGATCATGGCGCGCGAAACCGGATGGTCCTTCTCGTGGCGGATCTTCCCGCGGATGAAGACGCTCATGAGCGCGGGCACGAGCGTGATCGAGACAAGTGCCGCGAACGCCATGGCGAAGGTCTTCGTGAAGGCGAGTGGCTTGAAGAGCCGCCCCGCCTGCCCGTTCAGGCCGAAGATCGGAAGAAACGCCACGGTGATGATGAGGAGCGAGAAGAAGATCGGGGGCCCGACCTCCTTCGCCGCGTCGATCAGGACGCGCTGACGATCCGCGCCGGGCGGCGCGGCCTCCAGGTGCTTGTGGGCATTCTCGACGAGGACGATCGCCGCGTCCACCATGGCACCGATCGCGATCGCGAGGCCGCCGAGGCTCATGATGTTCGAGTTGATGCCCAGAAAATACATGGGAACGAACGAGAGCCCGAGGGCGACCGGCAGCGCGAGTACGGGAACCAGGGTGCTGCGCAGGTGGAGGAGGAACACCAGGATGATCAGGCTGACGACGATCCCCTCCTCGAGCAGTGTGTGCCGCAGCGTTTCGATCGCGTGGCGGATGAGATCGGAGCGGTCGTAGACGATCCGAAGTTCCACGCCCTCGGGAAACGTGCTCTGGAGGTCTTTGACCTTCTGCTTGACGCGGTCGATGACTCGGAGCGCGTTCTCGCCGTAGCGCATGACCACGGTACCGCCGACGGCTTCGCCCTCGCCGTCCAGCTCCGTCACGCCCCGTCGGATGTCGGGTCCGAAGGAGACCGTGCCGACATCGCCGACGCGGATTGGCGTCCCCGAACGGGCGTCGGCGCCGAGCGCGATCTGCCGGAGATCGTCGAGACTTTTCACGTAGCCGCGCCCCCGGACGAAGTACTCGCGCCCGGCCATTTCGATGACGCGTCCGCCCACGTCGGAGTTGCTCCGGCGGATGGCCGTCGTCACGTCGGCCAGGGAGAAGCCGTACGCGTGGAGGCGATCGGGATTCACCTCCACTTGGTATTGCCGCTCGTAACCGCCCACCGAAGCGACCTCGGCCACGCCGGGAATGCTGGCAAGGGCGTACCGAAGGTTGAAATCCTGAAACGTTCGGAGCTCGGCCAGGTCGTGGTTCCCGCTCTTGTCCACCAACGCGTACTGGAAGACCCAGCCCACCGATGACGCGTCGGGACCGAGGATCGGGTTCACCCCCTGAGGTAGCCTCTCCCGGATCGTGGCCATGTACTCCAGGACGCGACTTCGCGCCCAGTAGAGGTCGGTCCCCTCCTTGAAGATCACGTAGATGAAGCTCATCCCGAACATCGATTGGCCACGCACGGCTTGCACATGCGGAGCGCCGAGCAGCGAGGAGACGATCGGGTAGGTGATCTGGTCTTCGACCAGGTCGGGACTCCGGCCCATCCACTCGGTGAAGACGATCACCTGGGGATCCGAGAGATCCGGGATGGCGTCGAGCGGAACCTGCCGAATGGCGAGGAACGAACCGACGACTAGGAACGCCGTCGCGATGAATACGAGCGTTCGGTGCGTCGCGCAATATTCGATGATTCTGCCGATCACGGCGTACCTCCGTGCTCGTGGCCGCCGGCGGCCGCGCCCGCGGTTCGGCCCATTCCGGTAATCGCCGCACGAAGACGGCTTTCGGAATCGATCAGGAACGAGGCGCTCGCAACGACGGTGTCCCCTTCCGCGAGGCCTCGGAGAACGGGGACCCAATCGCCGTCGCCGCGACCGACGTCGATCATCCGCGGCTCGAACCGCCCACCGGCGCGCGCCAGGAACGCGTAATTGTGCTCACCCGCGTTCACGACCGCTTCGGCCGGGACGACGAGCACCGGGCGCGTTCCCGCGTGGACGATGGCCCGGCCGAACATTCCCGGGCGGAGCGCACCGTTGGGATTCGAGAGCGAGAGTCGGAGCTTCAGCGTCCGAGTGTCGCTCGAGACGGTCGGGTAGATGAATTCCACGCGCCCCTCGAAACTCCGCTCAGGAATGGCGTCGACGCGGAATTCCGCCCGGTCGTCCAGTCGCACCTGGCCGTAGTCCATTTCGTAGAGGTCCACGAGGACCCAGACGCGGGAGAGATCGGCGATCGTGAGAAGCGGCGTATCGGCGCCGACGTAATCGCCCTCGGTCACGTTCCGCTCGAGCACCGTCCCGGTCACGGGCGCGGGGAGGACGATCTCCGTGCTGGCCGTTCCTTCGCGATCGAGCCGCGCGATCTCCTCGTCGGGGACGCCGAGGAGACGGAGCCGCTCGCGTCCCGCTTGGACAGCGCCCACCTCGTGGTCGCCCTTCGAGCCGTCCGTCAGTCCGCCCCGCTCGATCAGGTACTCCTGCTCGCTCTGGTAGAGCTCGGGGCTATAGATCGTGAGGAGCGGCTGTCCGGCTCGGACCCATTCCCCGGTCTGATTCACGTTCAGCTTCCGCACCCACCCGGAGACGCGGATTCGAACGCGGCGCAGGCTCCTCTCGTCGGGCGCGACGAATCCGACCAGATCGAGACGGCTTCCGATGGCGCGTCGCGCGACCCGGGCGGTTCTCACCCCGATCAGTTGAATCCGCTCAGGCGAGATCTGGACCGCGGCCAACCCCGGCACGTTTCCTTCGGAGGCCGGCGCTCCGCCGAGGGCAGCGTTCGGATCGGCGGATTCTTGTGGAATCGGCTCCAGCGTCATGCTGCAGATGGGGCATTCCCCGGGTCGGTCCGACGTGTAGCTCGGGTGCATGGGGCAGCGGTAGCGGGCCGACTTCGACGTCGCTTCGACGCCGCCCTTCGCTCCGAGGCTCAGGACGTACGCGGTGATTCCCGCCACGGCCAAGAGCAGGAGCCCGGCGAAGAGAACCCACCGGAAGGCGTTCATGAAACCGGCGCCCGCGGGCGGCGGTTCGTGCTGGGTCGTCATCGTTCCTCCTTCCGGATGGCTGGCAACTCGACTCCGGCGAGGTCCCCGCGTCCGGTCAGTGACACCAGGCGCGCCTGCGTCACGGCGAGCCCTTCTTGCGCGTCGAGGAGCTGCAGTTCTTCGCTGTAGAGGGAGTGACTCAATTCGAACACGCGCCAGAGGTCGGAACCCCCGGCTGCGTAGCCGCTCCAGCCCGCTTCCACGGCGCGGCGCTGCACGACGACCACCGTGTCGGCCAGGAGCGAGACCATGCGCGAGGCCGCACTCGCCTCGGCATGGAGCGACATCGCTTCGCGAGAGAGGTCGAGTTCCGCCTCGCGGCGTTCCGCGGCCGCGCCGCGCGCCATCGCGTCCATCTCGGCACCCATGGCGTATTCGCGCGATTTCGCGAAGATCGGAACCATGAACCCCACGGTCGCCGTGAACATGTCCTCGAGCGCCATTCCGAAACGATCCTTCCCGCGTACGCCGTAGGAAGCACGGACTTCCAGGTCGGGCCAGACCATCCGCCGCGCCGCGCGCGCCGAGAAGGCGTAGCGGCGCTCGCGCGCCTCCGCTTCCAGGAGCCGGGGATGACCGTCGCGCGCGGCGGCCAGCCAGCCGGAGGGATCGGCCGGCACCGCGAACGAGGGGAGGGCCTGGAGATCGCGAGCGTCGGGCGAGGGGTCCCGTCCCCGGAGCGCATCGAGTCGCGCCAGTGACCTCGCCGTGCCGGCGGCGAAGGAAATCGCGTCCGCGTGAACCCGCGCGCGCTCCGCCTCGGCGCGCAGCGCGTCTTCGAGACGTCCGTTTCCGGAGCGATACCGGGCTCGCGCCGATTCGACCAGGCGGTCCATGACGCCGCGGTGCCGTCCCGCGGCCCGCGCGCGCTCCAGCCCGAAGTACGACTCTGCATACGCTTCGATGGCGGCGCCGAAGATCTCGTAGTGGGAGCGCGTCGCCGCCGCCCCCTCGGCCTCGGCCTCCTGGTCGGCGGCGCGTCGCCGCAAGCCGTTCTTCCCGAAGAGGGGAACGCGCTGGACGAGGCCGACCATCTTCATGGTCATCTCGTCGTCGTTGAACTTTCCGGAGAGGGGGACGTTCACGGCACCCAGTTCGAGCATCGGCTGCTCCCACGCCCCCGAGGGCGGCACGCGCCGCAGAGCCGCGGTGACCATGGCGCGCCTCGCTTGTAGCGAGGGATTCGCGGCAGCCACGTCGAGGAGCGCCTCCTCGAGCGATAGGGCTCCGCCCGGCGACATGGCATGCGCCGCGGCCATCCCTCCGTGCGCCAGTGAGTCCGCAAGCGCGCCTGCCTCCCGCGCGCGGGCTGACGAGCCCCCCAGCGCGATCGCCACGATCAGCGCCAGGGTCGTCCAGCGGATATTCCTACGGAGAATCATCGGGTCCTCTCCTCTTCCGTTCCTTCGGGAATCGTGCGGCGCTCCACGTTCGGCGCGGATGACGCCGAGGCGGACGGATGCCGTGCGGGCGACCTTACACCTGACGGTAAGGCGCCTGGGATGGGAAGGACTACTAGAGGAGGAGGTGGGTCGTCCGGGTGGGAGAGGCGTGCGGGGGCGATGCGCCGCGGGCGTCACGGGCGCGAGCGGCCGGAACGGCCGAAATCGACTTCCCATCGATTGTGGGAATCATGGCGGCGAGGTCTGGCGACTGAAGCGGCCTCGGGGTGACACCGATGGATCCCGCCTGGGCGGGAATGCTCTCTGACGTCGGGAGGAAGCGGCAACAACTGGCCTCGAGCGATGGCCCCGCCGACACCGCCGACACCACGGGAGCGCAGTAGGAGCAGGCCGGGGCCGCGGGGGTTAGCGGCACCGGGCAGGCCTCGCCCCTCGCGGCGGAAAACGCCGTCCAGGGAATCCCGACCACCACGATGAGAAGGAAAGCCACGAACCGCTTCACGAGGAAATCTCCAAGGTGTCGCTCAACGACACGATTCCTACGGACATCGCTTCCTAATACCCCGCGCCGAGCATTCTGCGCCACGCCCGAGGCGCGCATCAACCCTTCTCCATCGGCACGATGGTCGCCGTCCTCCACCTCCTAACGGAGTAGTCGCGACAATCGCCTGTCTTTCAACGGCTTCCCGTCCGTCTGGCAGCCGGGACAATAGAAGGTCTCGTGGTCGGCGTAGGAGAGGCGGGCCACCGTCGCCCCGCAGCGCGCGCAGCGATCGCCAGCGTGGTCGTGCACCGCGTAGTGCGGGGAGGGCTCGCGCTGCGGCAACTCCCCCACCATCGCCTCGCGCAGAAGCGCGGTTTGGCGCTCCAGCACCGCCAGGATCGCGTCGTGGAGCCGCGCCGCTGCCTCGTCATCGGTACGGCCGGTCAGCGCCATCGGTGACAGCCTCGCTTCGTAGAGGATCTCGTCGGAGAGGCCGTTGCCAACTCCAGAGAGCGCCCGCTGATCGGTGAGGAACGTCTTCAACTGGCGCGACTCCGCGCGGAGCGCGCGGAGCAGGTCGTCGCGGGAGAGTTCGCCGCGTGAAGGGTCGGGACCGACCGCCGCCAGCTCGGCGACCGCGTCGACCTCCTCCGCCAGCCAGAGCCGCGCGCGCTTCTCCGTCCCATGCTCCACCAGCCGCAATTCGCTTCCGTCGTCGAACACGAGGCGCGCGGAGAGCTGCTTCGGGCCCGGCCCCGGCTTCTTCTTCACCGCGCGGGATTTCCCCTCGGCGGGAGCCGCGATCTGCAACCTCCCCAGCCGCATCAGGTGAATCACGATCGCGCGCCGCGACTCGGTCTCGAGCACGACGTACTTCCCTTTTCGAGTCGGGAGGCTCAGGTATTCGCCGATGAAGGAGTCGGGCGACGGAGAGGCGGTCTGGAGGAGCGCGGGCTGGCGGATTTCCAGCGCTTCGATCCGGCGGCCGGCAATGCGCGACGCGAGGTTTTCGACGAGGACTTCGAGGAACGGAAGTTCGGGCACGGCCGTGGTCGGCGCGCGCGGCGCTCTAGTCGAGGCGCGTCGCGACGATCAGCTTCGTGTGGAACGGCTCGCCCAGCGGTTTCACGGAGCGGACGCCGAACCGCTCCTGGGCCAGCCACTCGCAAACCTGATCCGAAGACCAGGCCCGCCCGTGCCCGAAGAGGGTGAACATGAGGAGGGAGAAGAGCGCCACGGGAGCCTCGGGCGCGTCGCCGGCTTCGGGCATGACGCCGTGGATGAGGATCGTGCCGCCGGGGCGGAGCGCTTCCCAGGCGCGCTTCAGGATTCCAAAGGCATGCTCCTCGGTCTCCGTCTGGATGACGTTCGAGAGAAGCACCGTGTCGATCGGCCCGGGGAACGGATCGTGGCGGTAGTCGCCCGAGTGGTACTCGATCTGCTCCTCCAAACCCTCGGCATTCAGGATGTCGCGCGCCACCTCGAGGGTCGGAGCGAGATCGAAGAGATGCGCCTTGAGATCCGGCGTCTGCCGCGCGTAGGTGGCGGAGAAGATTCCCGAACCGCCGCCGACGTCGAGAAGACTCGACCCGGCGAGGAGCGGCGCCATCTGGACGAGGCGAAGCGCCGCCTCGCGGCTCCCCGTGTGAACGGCGCGGATGTAGCGGCGAACTCGGCTCGGGTCGCCCTGGAGAATGGCGTCGCCGGTGAGCGGATAGCGGGGGGTTCCCTCGCGCACGCCGCGAGCCAATTCGCCCCACGCGTGGTAGAGGTCCATCGTCATCTCGATCTGGCCGGTCGCGTCTCCATCGACTCCCGGCACCAGATAGGGAGCGAGGTCGCGCGGCAGGACGTAGGTCGGGCCGTGCCGCTGCAGCGCCCCGAGCGAAACGAGCGCATCGAGGAGCGCGCGCATGCCGTGCGGGTCGCTGGCGCAGGCCTTCGCCAGATCCTCGGCCGTCTGGGGACGGCGGTGGATCTCGCTGAAGACACCGAGCGAGTACGCGGCCGTCACCGCCGCGGTCGTCTGGTAACCGAACAGAAGGGCGCGAAGCCGCGCCAGCGGCGGCTGCTCCGGCGCGGGGACATGCATCGGAGGACCGAGGCCCGCGCTCGAAGGAAGCGGGCGCTGCGGGCGATCGGAACGCACGGGACGCATGGGGCGCTCGGAACGATCGTGGCGGACCGGAACCTCGGCGGGGACGGGACGCTCGAAACGCGCCGGGCGTTCGCTGCGGGGTTCGAAGCTATCCTTCCTCTCGAAACGGTCCGGACGGGGCGAACGCTCGCGGTCGGGACGGAACCCTCCCTCGGGCCGTGGCCCGGAAGAGCGGGGACCGCCGGGGCGAGGACCGCTGGGTCGGGGCCCGCGATCGGGGCGCGCTCCGCCCGCCGGGCGAAAGCCCTGGCCGCCATACCCACCGCCTCCTTCGCGCCCGGGCCGCTCGAAGCGGGTCGGGCGCGAACTGGAGCTGGGGCGAGGACCGGAGCTCGGGCGCGAACTGGAGCTGGGGCGAGGACCGGAGCTGGGTCGCGAACTGGAACTTGGTCGCGAACTGGAACTGGTACGAGGACCGGAGCTGGGGCGCGAACGGGGTCCCGAAGGCCCGCTGGGTCCACCCTCGCGGCGGAATCCGCCGCCGGGGGTCGCGGGGCGCTCGTAATGGTTCCGGGGACGCCGCGTGTCCTCGTAACGGGTGCCGCGGTCCTTCCGCCCCTGCTGGCGCTGAAGGTCCTTCATCGCCGCGAGTTCTTCCGGAGGAATGCTCGTGCCGTACTGCGGATGTTCCTTGGGACCGGTAGGCCTCTGGTAATCGCGCGCGGGGCGCGGTCTGCCTGTCCCACTCGCGGGACGCGGCGAACTTGTCCCCCCCGCGGGGCGCGGCCGGCCGGTACCGCTCGCGGGGCGCGCCCTGCCTGTCCCGCCCGCGGGACGCGGACGAGCGGAAGGGGGGCCGAACGAGGGCCGCGACTTGGGTCGCGGCTTCGGGCGCCGACTCGGCGGGGGTGTCATGGGCGGGTCGAACTCATGAGGATAGGGAGCACTCTACCATCCAGAAACTCATCCGTCGAGCGCCGCGCGCACGAGGTCGCTCAGGACCTTCCCGTCGGTGCGGCCGGCGGCCCGGGCCTGGGCTTCCTTCATGACCCGGCCGAAGTCCTTGGCACTGGTGGCGCCGAGGTCGGAGAGGACCTGCCCGACCAGCGTTTTGGCCTCCTCAGGAGTGAACGGCTGGGGTAGGAACTCCTGAACGACGGCCAGTTCCTCCCGGATCGTCCGCGCCTGCTCCGGGTGGCCCAATTTCTCGTATTCCGCGGCGGAGTCTCGCAGCTTCTTCCCATAGGCACCGAGGACCTGGATCACCTGGGGATCGGCGAGGATCTCGATCGAGGCATCCTTCTTCTTCTCCAGCAGGACTTGGCTCCGCATCATCCGGAGCGTCCCCAGGCGGGTCTGCTGGCCCGACTTGAGCGCCTGCTTCATTTCCTCGTTCAGACGTTCTTCCAGCATGGCTATCCTCGATGCTTCACGGGGAGGCCGGATCGGCCACGATCAGGTCGCGGCGGCGTCTCTCGCCGCAAGGCGGCAAAGTATAACAGAATCTTGACATAGGGGCCAAAGCGGGACACACTCGCGCGATTCTTTCCCCTACTGTCGGAATTCGGAGGCGTACCTCATGTCCTCGTCGTTCACGCGCGCTGCCGTTCTGCCTGCCGCGGTCCTCCTCGCCCTTGTCGCCGGTAGCGTCCCGCAGGCGCATGCCGTGGAGGAACGCGCGTGGGTCTCCCTCGAAGGGGGAGTCGCCGCGTTCGACCCCGAGCAGGCGCTCAAAGACTCCCCCGGTTTCGGCGTTCGAGGCGGGTATTTCCTGAACCGCTGGTTCGGGGTCGAAGGCCTCTTCGCCACGTCGTCCCCCAATCTCGAACAGCCCGCCACGGGGAGCGGTTCCTTCTCGCACTTCGGCGGCGGTCTCATTGTAACCTCCGACCGCTATCACTGGGTCCTTCCCTACCTCTACGCGGGACTCGGTTCGGCCAGCGCGGACAACGGGTCAGGTTCCAAGTCCGCGGGCGCGATGCATGGCGGCGGCGGCGTCGTGGTTCGCGCCGGCGAACGCCTCGGGTTCCGCCTCGATGGGCGCGACATCAGCTATTCGCAAGAAGGCGGACCGGGACGCGCCACGCGCGTGAACACGTTTTTTCTCTCCGCCGGCGTGACGGCCCTCTGGGGCGGCCGCCCGCGGGACACCGACGAGGACGGGGTTCCCGACAAGCGCGATCAGTCGCCCAGCACGCCGCGCGGCGCGGTCGTCGCCGCGAACGGCGCCCCGCTCGACGGTGACGGCGACGGCGTCTTCGACGGCCTCGATCAGCAGACGACCACCCCGAAGGGCGCGGTCGTGGACGCGCAGGGCGTCTTCGTCGACAGCGACAAGGACGGCGTTCCCGACGGCATCGACCAGTGCGCCGATACGGTCGCGGGCGTCGTGGTCGACGCGCAGGGCTGCGGCGTCGACAGCGACGGCGACAAGGTGTTCGACGGCCTCGACAAGTGCGCCGACACCCCCGCCGGCTCCGTGGTGGACGCGGGCGGTTGCCCGACGGACGACGACGGCGACGGCATTCCCGACGGGATCGACATCGGTCCCAACACGCCTCTCGGCGTGGCGGTGAACGCGGGCGGCTGCACGATCGAACCGACGCCCACCGAGCGGACGTTCCTCCAGGATTGGCTCATTCGCTTCTCGGCGTTCCCCTTCGCGCCCGACTCCGCGACGTTCAGCCCCGCGGGGGCGGCGCTTCTCGACTCGGTCGCCGTGATGCTGACCCAGTGGCCTTCGTTGAAGGTAGAGATCGGCGTCCACTGCGACGATACGCCCGAGCCGGGCTTCCGGGTACCGCTCACCGGGCTGCGGGCGCGCGCGGTGCTCCGCTATATCCTCGCCAAGTTCCCGAAGCTGAGCCAGAAGAGCATCTGGATCACGGGTTACGGCGACACCGATCCGATCGCGCCGAACACGTCGACCGCGGGGCGGCTCCTGAACAACCGCGTCGACATCAAGCTCCTGAACATGCACGTGCTGACGGCGGAGCGCGCACGGCGCGCATCGTTCGGATCCACGCCGGCGCCGCCGGCACCGGGGTTGACGCCTCGCATGCCGGAGGGACCGAAGACGGAAGACTAGCGCGCGGGAACGGGCTCCACCGGCTCGAGTCGCGCGGTGAAGTGGCGCAAGACGGGGGCTTCGTACGTGATACGGAGCCCCCGTAGCCGTTCCCGGCCGCGGAAGATCTCGATCACCGACTGCCCGACGTAGCGGATCTGCTCCGACGTGTAGACGCGGCGCGGAATCGCCAGCCGAACGAGGTCGAGCCGCGGGAGAACCGGCTCCCCGGTGGCGGGGTCGGCGTGGCCGAACATGAGGGCTCCCACTTCCACCGCGCGGATGCCGTAGTCGCGATAGAGCACCGCGACGAGCGCCTGCCCGGGAAATTGATCCGGCGGGATGTGAGGGGCGAAATGGCGCGAGTCGATGTAGACCGCGTGTCCCCCGACCGGGCGGACGATCGGGACGTCGGCGTCCATGAGCATCTGGCCCAGGCCCCGGACCTGGGCGATCCGGAAGGCCAGGTAGTCCTCGTCCAGGACCTCTTCCAACCCCCGCGACATCCCTTCGAGATCCCGCCCCGCCAGGCCGCCGTAGGTTGGAAAGCCCTCCACGCGAAGGAGGAGATTGGTGACCTTCTCGCGCAGTGTCGGATCCCGGAAGGCGAGGAAGCCGCCGATGTTCACCAAGCCGTCCTTCTTCGCGCTCATGGTGCAGCCGGCGCCGCAGTCGAAGATCGCCCGCGCGATCTCGCGAACGGAGCGCTCGCGGCAATCGGGCTCGCGGTCCTTCACGAAGAACGCGTTCTCGGCGAAGCGGCAGGCGTCGAAGAAGAGCGGGACCCCGTGGCGGTCGCAGATGGCCTGGACCGCCTGGGCGTTCTCCAGGGAGACGGGCTGTCCGCCCCCCGAATTGTTCGTGATGGTGATCATGACGAGCGGGATCTTCGCGCGGCCATTCTCGGAGAGGACCCGCTCCAGTCTGGCGAGGTCCATGTTCCCCTTGAAGGGGTGCTCCTCGGCCGGATCGTGGGCGGCCTCGATGACGAGATCGAGCGCCTCGGCCCCTTCCGCCTCCACGTTGGCGCGGGTCGTGTCGAAGTGGCTGTTGTTCGGAACGATCTGCCCCTTCGAGACGAGCGCGGAGAAGAGGAGGTGCTCGGCGCTTCGGCCCTGGTGGGTCGGAATCACGTGCGGATAGCCGGTGATCCCCTGGACGGTCTTCTGCAGATTGTAGAAGTTGCGGCTCCCCGCGTACGACTCGTCCCCCATCATGAGCCCCGCCCACTGGCGGTCGCTCATCGCGGAGGTCCCCGAATCGGTCAGAAGGTCGATGTAGATCGAATCGGCAGGGACGGAGAAGATGTTCAGCCCCGCCTCATCCAAGAGGCGAGTCCGCTCCTCGCGGGAGACGTAACGGACCGTCTCGACGACCTTGATTCGGAACGGCTCGGCTGGATATCTCATATCGATAGCATAAGGTGTTGCGCCGCCCCGCCCAATCATCTTAAGGTCGTAGTCGTTGGGGCTACCAGACTCCCCACGGGAAGCCTCAGAACTTGGATCTCCGTCGCCAGACGCTCCGGGGGGCACGAATGGCGGACAAGGGCGATCATCTACAACCGTGGCTCGAGGCGGTCTCGCTACCGCTCGTGGCGGCAGCCGCGAACTTCGCGCTCGAGACGGTCTTCCCCTCCATTGAAAGCCCCATCTTTCCCTTCCTGGCACTCGTATTCGTCACGCTCCGCCATCCCAATCGCTTCGCCTGGATCTGCTTCGCCGTCACCCTCGCGGCCACCCTCGTGGAGGGGAGGCTGCCGGGCGCCACGCGGGGACCGATCCCCGACGTGCTGGCCGACTTGGCCACGCTGGCCTTCGCGGGCGTGATCGTCATCCGGGCGCGCATCCAACTCCACGCGGAGGAGGAGGCCGGGATCGAGCGAAACCGCAAGGAGGCCGCGCGCTTCCACCAGCTACTCGCCAGCAGCCCTGACGGGATCTGGAGCGTCGATCGGGAGGGAATCACCAAAGAAGTGAACGGGCCGATGGCCGCCATGCTCGGGTACCGCCCCGAGGAGATGGTCGGGAGGCACTTCAGGGATTTCTTCCGCGAGGAGGGATACCGAATCGCAAGCGAAACCTTCGCGCGCGCGCAGAAGGGCGAACCGATCTCCGTTGAGTTGCCCCTGCGCCGGAAGGACGGGAGCGAGGCCCACTCCCTCTGCTCCACCCACCCCATCCTCGACGCGCGCGGGAACTTCGTGGAGGGATTCGGAATCCTGCGAGACATCACGGTGCGGCACCGTGCCGAGCAGGAGCGCCAGCAGGCGCTCTCCCTCGTCGAGGCGACCCTGGAGTCGACGGCGGACGGACTCCTGGTCGTCGATCGCGAAGGACGGATCACACGCTTCAACGAACGCTTCGCGCACCTCTGGCGCATTCCGGTCGACATCCTGGCGAGCGGCGACGACGAGCGCGCGATCGGCTACGTCATCTCGCAGCTGGATGACCCGGAACAATTCGTGTCGGAGGTTCGAAAACTCTGCGCCACGCCCGAGGCCGGAAGTTTCGACACGCTCCGCTTCAAGGATGGACGGGTCTTCGAGCGCTACTCGCTGCCGCAGCGAATGAATGGGGAGATCATCGGCCGCGTCTGGATCTTCCGCGACGTGACCGACCGCGTGCGGGCGCTGGAGGAGCAGAAGCTGGCGATGGAGCGCGAGGCAACGATCGCCACGAACCTCGACGCCGCCCTCTTCACCTGCGCCCTGGCCGGCGACGGGACCATCACGCGCTACGACTACATCTCCCGCGGGGCCGAAGCGCTCTACGGCGTCGCGAGAGAGACCGTAGAAACCGATCCCACCTTTTGGATCGCGA
This sequence comes from Candidatus Eiseniibacteriota bacterium, assembly GCA_038060295.1. Taxonomy (GTDB): domain Bacteria; phylum Eisenbacteria; class RBG-16-71-46; order SZUA-252; family SZUA-252; genus SZUA-252. Next base: position 5,898 of record JBBTHR010000011.1, on the reverse strand, counting down.
GGGTCCATTCGGAAGACCTGGCCAACGTCGTCCGCCCCGCGTTCGCCAGGCTCCTTCAGCTGCAGCCGGCGGTCATCGAGGTCCGCTATCAGTCCTCCCGCGGAATCCACCGCTGGCATCGGTGCCATCTCTTCCCGCGGCGCGAGGCCGACGGATCGATCCACGTGGACGGCATCGAGGCCGACGTGACCGAGCGTGTGAAGCTGGAGGACCAGCTTCGCCACGCACAGAAGATGGAGGCGATCGGGCAGTTGGCGGGCGGCGTGGCGCACGACTTCAACAACATCCTGACCGCGGTGATCGGCTACTCCGATCTGCTCCTGGCACGCCTCGGGCCGAACGACCCGAACCGGCGCGCCGTGGAGGAGATCCGGAAGGGCGGCGATCGCGCGGCGGGGCTGACGCGGCAGCTCCTCGCCTTCGGGCGGCGCTCGGCCACGCAGCCGCGCCTCGTCGACGTCAACGCGGCGGTTCACGAGCTGGAACCGATGCTCCGCCGGCTCCTCGGCGAGGACGTCTCGTTCGAGCTGGCGCTGGCGGCGGCGCCGGGGAGCGTGCGCATCGACCCGACGCACTTCGAGCAGATCATCGTGAACCTGGCCGTGAACGCGCGCGACGCGCTCCCCCAGGGAGGTTCGATTCGGATCGAGACCGGCATGGTCCCGCGTCCCGACATGGCGGCGACGGGCCCCGGCGCCGGACGCTTCGTTCGGATCGCCTTCACCGACACCGGCGTCGGAATCCCGGCCGACGTCCTGGGGCACATTTTCGAACCGTTCTTCACGACGAAGGAGGCGGGGCGCGGAACCGGGCTCGGCCTCGCGACCGTCTACGGCATCGTTCGCCAGCATCACGGGTCGATCGACGTCCGCAGCGAGGTCGGCCAGGGAACGACGTTCGAGATCCTCCTGCCGGAGGTCACGGGCGAGGAAGGGGCGCTCTCGGCAGCGGTGGAGACGCCATCCGGCGGGCGCGAGCGGATTCTCCTCGTCGAGGACGACGCGGCGCTGCTGGTCCTGAGCCGGGAGATTCTTCTGGAGCTGGGCTACGACGTCGTGACGGCGCGGTCGGGAAGCGACGCGCTCGCGCTGCTCGAGCAGAAGGGCGGCCGACTCGACCTGCTCGTGACCGACGTCGTGATGCCGGAGATGGGGGGACGCGAACTGGCCCAGCGGGCACGGGCGCGATGGCCCGCGCTGCGTCTTCTCTTCGTCTCCGGGTTCGCGGGCGCCATGCCGCCTCCCGTGGACGAGCGCGCCCCCGAGAGTTCCTTCCTCACGAAACCCTACACGCCGATCTCCTTGGCCCGGAAGGTGCGCGAGGTGCTCGAGGTGGTCGACGCCATCCCTTCCTCATCCGGCGCCGAACGCCCCGCCGCGCGGTAGCACCCCCGCCTCCCGCACCAGCCCGTCGATCAGCTCCTCGAGCGGTTGCGGCGTGATGCCGAGTTCCGTCCGCGTCCGTTCATTTCGAAGCGGAGCGAGACGTCGCAAATGGAGCACCAGTTCCCGCGGCAACACCAGCCGCCGTAAGAAGGAATGCGGCGGAAGAAGCGGCGCGATCAGCCCGAGTTCCTCCACCAGCAGATCGGGGAGGCGCCGGCGCGGCGCCGGGACGCCACTCCGCTCCCCCAGGAGCGCGTAGAGTTCCCGCATTCGCACGCACGCGCCGGTCAGGAAGTAGCGGTGACCTCCGCGTCCCCGCTCGATCGCGGCGACGATGCCCTCCCCCACGTCGCGCGGTCCCGAGAGCGCGAGCCAGACACTCTCCAAGAGGCGGTACGGTAGTTCTTGGCGAAGATAGAGACGGGCCAGTTCCGAGAGCGGGCTTCGGAAGCCGGGCCCGAAGAGGATGCCCGGACTCGCCACCATGGTCCGGAACGAACCGGGCCGGTTCGACTCCAGCGTCAAGGCCTCCGATTCCATCTTCATCCGCACGGTGGCCGAGTCGTACTCCGCCTGGGGCGGCGTCTCCTCGTCGATAACCTCCGCGTCTCCCCGCTCCTGAACCGTTCCCGTGTAGCCCACGAGCGCGAAGAGCCGGGCGCCCGAGCTTTCGGCCTCCTGGAGCGCGGCGTCGGTCCCCTCCACGTTGATTCGCCGCTGCCGGTCGCGATCGAGCACGCCGAATCCGGGGCGCGCCGCGGCATGAACGACCGCGTCGCAGCCGTCCACGGCGCCCCGTAGCGTGGAAGGGACGAGCACGTCGCCGCGCCGCTCCTCGACGACGGACCCGGGCGGGATCCACGCGGGATGCCGTCGATGGACGAGAACGCGCAGGGGGATGCCCGCCGCGAGAAGGGCGGGACCGATGATTCCGCCGATCGCGCCGCTGGCGCCGGTGAGAAGAACACGGTGGGGGCGAAACGCAGGTCGCATGGTTCGTGGCGCGGCGGTGTGAACCGCCCGCGTGCACCGCACTCTAGCGATGCGCGCGCTCCGACGGAAGTACGATTCCGCAATCCGACGAAGCAGCGCCGCGCGGCGAACCGCGGTCGCCGGCATTGCGATCGGCGCGTTTCGCGGCGCGGCGCTTGGATCGATTGAGCCGCCGGGGCGGCCGGAACCGCCCGGATGCCTGTCCCGCAACAGCCATCGTGCGCCTTGCACGGCTGCAAGCCGTTTCGCAGCAATCTCTTCCGGACCTCCAGCACCCACCGCGGCAAGATGCTATCCGGGTGAGGCACGGGGGCTGCAGAGGGAGCCGGTGTCAGGTCCGCGCCCGGGCTGCCTTCATCAGGCCGTTCGGCGCGACGGGGGAAGACGCCGCGCGGCCATTCGTCGCCGGCGATTCGTTTCATGACCAAGGTACGACAACCGATCCTACGGAGGTGACGCCGTGCGCCACACGCGACGCGGAGCGTGGCTCCTACTTGGGCTTCTGCTCCTCACGCAGTCGATTTTCGCGTCGACCGCCGTAGCCGGTCCGTTCACGCGGCTCCAGGTGCTTCTCCCTGGCGAGAGCGCGGCCCCGGGCACGGCGAGCGGCAAGAGCGGTACGCCTCGCGCCCAGGTAGCGGGGCTTCCCTTCACCGTGACCGTCCGGGCGTGCGACGACACGTGGGCCACGGTGACCACCGTGACGCACGCCGTCACCATCCTCTCCTCGGACGCGAGCGCCACGCTACCGGCGACGGCTTCCCTGGGGGCGGGCACGGGGACCTTCCAGGTCACGTTCCGCGCGGCGGGCAACTTCCAGCTCTTCGCGCACGACGAGACCGACGGCACGATCGCCGACGCGGCATCCGCCAGCGTGGCGTCGCAAGTGCTCGACCGCTTCGACTTCTCGAACATCTCGCAGAAGAATCAGAACGCGGGCGCGCCGATGAACACCACGATCACCGCGAAGAACCCGAGCGGCATCACGGTCTCCGGCTTCAGCGGCCCGATCGATCTCCGCGAGGTGACCTCGTTCGGCGACGGCCGCATCAGCCCCGCCAGCGTCACATTCACGAACGGCAGCTGGAGCGGCGCGGTCACCATGTATCGCGCGGACGAGACGAGCATCAACCGCGGCAACGTGAATCTCGTCGCCGCCCTCCCGTCGAATCCGGCGGTCAATGGCACGAGCGATCCCTTCACGGTCCATCCGGGCCCGTTCAATCGGCTCCAGATCATCGTCCCCGGCCAGACGCCCCTTCCCGGCAGTATCACCGGATATCTGGGCTCCCCGGCGACGCAGGGTGCAAGCCGCGGATTCTCCGTGACGGTCTACGGGACCGACAACTATTGGAACCCGGTCCCGACCGGCGACAACGTGCGCGTCACGTCCAGCGACGGCGCCGCCAGCACGCCGGTCACCGGCACGATGACCAGCGGCGTTCGCCAGTTCACGGTGACGCTGAACACGGTCGGCATCCAGACGCTGACCGCGGCCGATCTCACCAACGGCTCGATCGCCGGCATAACCTCGGCCCCGATCGCGGTGATTCCGGCGCTGGCCGACCACTTCGCCATCCAGACGATCTCGGGCCCGGTGACCGCCGGCTCGCCCGTGACGGTGACCATCCGCGCGGTGGACGCCAGCAACAACACCGTGCCGAATTACGCCGGCGACGCCAATCTCTCCGCGAATACCGGCCTCGCCAGCATCTCGCCGTCGCAGATCGCGTTCACGAACGGCGTCTTCACCGGCCCCGTCACCTTCTTCGGCGCCGGCGGCGCTGTGTCGCTCTCCTGCGCCGACTTCTCCGCTCCGCCGCACACGGGAACGAGCAACTCGTTCGTCGTGAACCCAGGCCCCTTCACGGGGCTCCAGGTGATCCTGCCCGGTGAGTCGGCGCAGGGCGGCACGACGGACGGCAAGCAGGGAGCCGCGACGAACCAGATCGCGGGGACGTCCTTCACGCTCACGCTCCGCGCCGTGGACACCTACTGGAATCTGGTCTCCGGCATCAACAACCAGATCGCTCTCACGAGCACCGACGCCTTCGCCGGCATGCCGGCCACCACGACGCTTCAGAATGGCCAGCGTCTCCTCCCGGTCACGCTCTACAAGGCCGGCGCGCAGACGATCACGGCCACCGATGCCGACAACGGCTCGATCCAGGCCAACACCTCCAGCCCGGTCACGGTCATCGGCGGCACGTTCGCGAAGGTTCTGATTCTCGCGCCGGGTGAATCGCCCGCGCCGGGCACGGCCGGCGGCCGGACCGGAACCGCGACCGATCAATCGATCAACTACGCCTTCACCGTCACCGTCCTCGCCACCGACGCCTGGTGGAACCCGGTCGGCGGCCCCTCCAACACCGACGTGGTGCAGATCACCAGCAACGATCCGCTCGCGACCCTCCCCCCGAACACCGCGATGGTGAACGGGCGGGCCGATCTGAGCGTGCGGCTTGCGACCGGAGGGTTCCAGCAGATCTCGGTGAGCGACGTGACGAATCCGTCGCGGACCGGGAGCACGACGCAGGTCCGGGCGATCTCGAGCGGCTTCCATCTCGAGGCGTCGGTCACGCCAGCGACGGCGCGGGCCGGCGAGCCCTTCACGCTGACGGTCAAGGTGACGAACGACGCCGGCAGCGTGATCCAGGAGATCAACTCCTTCGTCACCGTCGAGGTGCAGAACGCCTCGAGCCAGGCGGCGGGTCGCGGCGCGCTCCTCACGACGCAGTTTCAGCTTCTCCAGGGACAGCGCTCGGTCTCCCAGACCTACACCTTCGCGGAACCGATCATCATGGTGGTTCGCGACGACGCGGGGAACGCGCCGGGCGTCACCGGCGTCATCAACATCGTCCCCGGCGTCCCGGCCGCGGTTCGCCTCACCAGCGCGCCTCCCTGGGTCGGCGGCAACAAGCACGCGACGCTGAACGCCCGCGTGGTCGACGCCTTCGAGAACGGCGTTCCCGACCAGCCGGTGGTCTTCAGCCAGCTCTCGGGAACCGGCACCACGACGCCGATCGACAGCCTCACCGACGCGAGCGGCTACGCGCGGGCTGACTTCCTGGCCCCGCGGAATCCCGAGCGCGACCTGATCCGCGCCACGGCGGGCGCCCTGCTGCAGGACCTCGATCTCGAGGTGGCCTTCGTCGACCCGACGGCCGCCGGCGGCTACGTCACGAACTATCCGAATCCGTTCCACCCGCCGCTCGAGCCGACGACGATCGCCTACAAGCTCGACGATCTGGCCACGGTCACCATCCGGATCTACACGCAGTCCGGCAATCTGGTGAAGCGAGTGGTCCTAGACCGCGGCACGCCGGGCGGGTTGGCCGGCCTCAACGAAGTGCTCTGGGATGGGAAGAACGGCAAGGGTGAGGTCGTCTCCAGCGGTGGCTACATCGCGTTGATCGAGGCCCAGGGAACGGGCGAAACCATGCACGTCATCCGCCGCAAGATCGCGGTGGTCCGTTAGGCGAGGAGGAAGAATGTTCCGCACACATCGCCATATCGCGGC
>JBBTHR010000010.1:0-5017 GCA_038060295.1 Candidatus Eiseniibacteriota bacterium | reverse complement strand
GCCACGCATCCCGAGTACCGCCAGGGGGAGGCGCTTCTCTTCGAGCTGGGAGGCGGCTCCACCGAGTGGGCTTTGCTGCGCGACGGGGAGGTGGTGGCGTCGGTGACGCACGACCTCGGCACGGTCCGGATGCGGGAGGCGATGCGGGCCGCGGAGAACGAGCGCCGCGCCAAGACGCGCCTCATGCAGCACAACGTGCGGGAGATGATGCAGGTGATTCGCCGCTCGCTCCCGTTCGGGAAGCTCTCGCTTCTCCTGGCGATCGGCTCGGAGGCGCGCTTCGCGGCGCGCGTGCTGGGGCACGCGGGCGCCGGCGGCGCGGGGGTCGGCGGGAATGGCGCGGGCGCGGACATGGCCGTGATCAGCGTGAAGGACGTGAAGAAGCTGGCGGATCAGATCCTGGCGCTCGCGCCCGACCAGATCGCGACGACCTTCTCCGTCCCACCGAACGAATCGGAATCGCTGGCGCCGGCGCTCCTGACCTACATCGAGGTGGCGAAGCTCTGCCAGCTGGACACCATCGTGGTGCCGCACGAGAGCATGCGCGACGGGCTGGTGCTCCACATGGCCCGCTCCATCCGCGAGGGCTCCACCGTCCTCTTCCCGGAGCAGACCATCGCGGCGGCGATCAACCTCGCCCGGAAATACCAGGGCGACGAGAAGCACGGACTCCACGTCGCGGCCCTGGCGCGGATCATCTTTCAGGCGACGCGCGCGCAGCACCAGATGGGGGAGCGGGAACAGCTGCTCCTGGAAGTCGCCTCCATCGTCCACGACATCGGCACGTATGTCGCGGCGCGCGGGCATCACCGCCATTCGTTCTACCTGCTCGTGAACTCCGAGGTCTTCGGCCTTTCGCGCACCGACCTCGAGATCGTGGCGAACCTGGCGCGCTACCACCGCCGCGAGGGGCCGCAGAGCGACCACCCCGCCTACGCCTCGCTGCCGCGCGCCGCGCGGCTGACGGTGAACCGCCTTGCCGGAATCCTCCGGGTGGCCGACGCCCTCGACAAGGGACACATCCAGCGCGTCCAGGCGCCGCGTGTCTCCGTGGTGGGGGACGAACTTCGGATCGAGGTGGGTCCGGGCGAGGATCTCGCGCTGGAGCGCATGGCCCTGGAATCGAAGGGCGGGCTCTTCGAGGAAGTGTTCGGGCTGAAGCCGGTGCTGGTCGAGATGTCGGCCGTTCCGATCTAGCGGTCTCGCTTTCCGCGGGGCGGGCCAAGACGGGGGAGGGCATCACTTCCGAGGCCAGTGACTGCGGCAGGCCAGAAAGTCACGAAAAGCGTGATTATCTGGCCTGCCACGATATGGCTCCGTAGATTTGATGGGGCACTCCTCCGGATCCCCGCGAACATTTCCTCGCCGCGTGACGCCCGGACACGGACCCTTCGTACCACTTGAGAAATCCACGCTAAACGTGCTATAATTAACCGCTTACATCGTCCACGCTTCCGGAGGGCCGCCATGCCGGGTCGGACTGAATTCGCGCTCCGCTTTCGTCGTCGCGTCACGGCGCCGGCCTCCCTGGCCTTTCTGCTCCTCGCGTTCCACGCCGCTCCCGCCTCTGCCCAGTACATGTATCTCGACACGAATGGCGACGGCGTGAATACGGCGGCCGACCTGGTTGCGCCGGGCGGCGCCACCGATGTCGACGTCTGGATCGTCACCGACCGGAATCGCGACGGATCCGCCGCGTCGTGCGTGAGCGGCGACGGACCGCTCTCGCTCGCGGGATACGACCTCGTTCTCGGCGCCGTCGACGGGACCGTCACGTGGGGCGGTTTCACCAACGCGCGTCCCGAGTTCAGCGGCACGGGCGGAGGATATGCGACAGGCACGCGCACGGGATCGGGAAGCTTTTCCGGCGCGCCCTTGCCGCCCGGCGCGTACAAACTTTCCACGATCGCCGTCACTCCCGCTTCGGGAACTCCATCGCTCACAATTCCCGCCCCGGCCGCGCCCGGCGACATGGTCTCCTCGTCGTTCGTCTCGACCTGCTCCGGGACCGACCTGGACAACACGCTGAAACTCGGCACCGACTGGTTCGACACCGACGGCGCCGCCTATGGAGGTGTCGCGAATCAGGCGCCGCTGTTCGAACCCGCCTCCGCCGCCGCACTTCGGGAGGGCGAGCAGGTCGCGTTGCCGCTCGAGGCAAACGACCAGGATGGGGAGGCGCTCACCTTCGCCCTTCAGTCGGGGCCCTCGTTCGCGACGGTCACGACGGTCGATCCCGGCGCCGGTAGGGCGACCGGCACGCTGGGGCTCTCGCCGGGCTATGCGGATTCCGGCTCCTACGTCGCGGCGGTCTCGGTGTCGGATCCGTTCCACACCGTGACGCGCGACATCCGCCTCCGGGTGGAGAACGCGAACCGCTCGCCCCAATTCACGGTCGTCCCGATGCCGATGGTCCCGGAAGGCGCCGACGTGGAGTACGCGGTCAGCGTCGTCGATCCGGACCGCGACGCGCTGGCGCTCCGCATCGCCTCGGGGCCGCTCTACATGACGCTCTCCGTCTCGCACTCCGACTACGGATTCATCTCGGCCGTTCTCCGCTTCAAGCCCGGCTACTTCGACGCCGGCATGACGACCGCCACGCTCGCCGTCAGCGATGGCATCACCGAAATCCTGCAATCCGTCGAGATCATGATTCGAAACGTGAATCGGCCGCCGACATTCTCCGCGCCCGACACGATCGCGGTCGGCGAGGGCTACGCCGTGGCGTTCACGGCCAGCGCTCCCGACCCCGACGGCGAGATGGTGAACCTGTCGGCGACCGGTCTTCCGGACGGCGCCACGTTCGTCGACGCCATGAGCAATCATGCCGATTTCAGGTGGCTCCCGCGCTACGACCAGGCGGGCGACTATTCGGTGACGCTCGAGGCCGACGATCATCAGGGCGGGCTGGTCACGCGCCATCTCGGAATCCACGTCGTCGACGTGACGGTGGGAGTGGCGCTGGCGCAGCCGTGGGACATGCGCCTGAGCGAGGGGGAGACGGCGGAACAGCCGCTCTTCGCCCACGACGCGGACGGCCTCGCCCTCGCGTTCACGCTCGTCTCGGGCCCCGCCTTCGTCACGGTGGGGACGACGGACGCGGGCGCCGGATCGGGCTTCGCCGCGGGCTTCGTGCGCGCGGCGCCGGGCTTCAGCGATTCGGGGATTGCAGGCGTCACGATCGCCGCCGGCGATGGCGTGGCGCACGCGGAGCGGACCTTCCAGGTCGAGATCGTCGACGCGCCCCTCGGCGTCTCGCCTGGCGGTCCGCCTTTCGCGCCTCCGTTCCCCACGGTGGCCACCGGGCAGACGCCGCACACCGTGACGATGGCCGACCTCGACCGGGACGGGCACCTCGACCTGGTGGTGGCCGCCATGAACTCGAACGCCGTGTCGGTCTACCTCGGCGCCGGTGACGGCACGTTCGGCATGCGGCGCGATTTCGCGACGGCGCTGAAGGTCCACACCGTGATCGCGCGCGACCTGAACGGCGACGGCATTCCCGACCTCTCGCTCTCCCACCTGGGCGCGAACTCGGTCGGCTCCATGCTGGGCGTGGGCGACGGCACGTTCGGTCCTCGTCGCGACGTCCCGATCGGCGGATCGCCGGTGTTCCTGGGCGTCGGCGACTTCGACCGCGACGGAATTCCCGACTACGCGGTCGCCGACCAGACGAACGGGGAACTCGTCGTCCTGCGCGGACAGGGCGACGGCACGTTCGCGGTCACGGGGCGCTTCGCCGCGGCCGCGGGCTCGCACGGCCTCACGATCGCCGACCTGAATCGCGACGGCGCGCTGGACGTGGCCGTGGCGAACGACGGCGCGCACATCGTCACGATCCACCTGGGGCGCGGCGACGGCACCTTCGACCCTGCGCGCGTGCTCCGCGTCGGGGCGCCCCACACCGTGTCCGCCGGCGACGTCGACGGGGATGGCATTCTCGATCTCATCGTCTCCAACTATCACGAGGGGACGATCTCGATCTGCCGCGGACAGGGCGACGGCGACTTCACGGAGGTCGCGGTGCTCCCGACGGGGGCCGACGCGCACGCCTCCCTGGTCGCCGATTTCGACGCCGACGGGCACCCCGACGTGGTCGTGGCGAATCAGGCGGCGGGAACGGTTTCGTTCTTCATGGGGCGTGGAGGCGGCGTGCTCTCGCCCCGGGTCGACTTCCCGGTCGGTCTCGGCGCCCATTCGCTCATCGCGGCCGACTACGACGAGGACGGCGCGCTCGATCTGGCCGTATCGAGCCTCTTCACCAACACGGTGACGCTGCTCCGGAACAAGAACACGGCGCCGATCGCCGCTCGCGCCTTCGTCGGGCCCGAGGACCACGTGCTGGTGCTCCGCGCGGAGAAGCCCGCCTGCCGCGTCTACGTGGAAGCCCCGGCGGGGCTGCCGACCTTCGCGCTCGAGGAGATCGATCCCGCCTCGGTGCGGCTCGAGATCGTGAGTGCGGGGGGCGCCGGCGCCGGAGCGGGCGGTTCGATCGCGCCGATTCCCGGAAAGCGGATCGTCCTGGTCGATCGCGACCGGAACGGTTCGCCCGAGGCCGCGTTCGACTTCGCGCGCTCGGAATTGCGCGCGCTCCTGACCGACGTCGTCGGCCGCTCCGTCGTGGAGGCAGTGGTGACCGGTGCGGTGGGAGGCGGGCGGCGATTTCGCGCGCCGCTCGCCCTGACAGTGGTCGGCGCGGGTCGCTCGGGCCCGCCCGTCACCGTCGCTCCGAATCCGCTCAATCCCGCCGGCGTGATCGCGTTCGAGACGGAAGTCGCTGGACGAGTCCGGGTGGTGGTGTTCGACGTGCGGGGGAGGATCGTGGCGCGACTCTACGAGGCCGCGAACGCCGCGCCGGGGACGCACCGGATCGCGCTTCGACCGGAAGGTAGACTGGCGTCGGGGATCTACTTCGTGCGGGTCGAATCTCCGGAAGGGGTCCGCTCGGTCCGCTTCGCCGTGCTGAAGTGATATGGAACGACCCTAGGTCAACCTCCTAGTGTGTTAGCACGGTAGT
>JBBTHR010000009.1:0-7035 GCA_038060295.1 Candidatus Eiseniibacteriota bacterium | reverse complement strand
GATCAGATGTCGAAGTAGTCCTCGCGGTAGTCCTTCACCTTCGCCGAACGGCGGAGGCTCTCCATCCACTCGACGAAGAGAACCTGGCGCCGCTCCGCGAGGAGGTTTTCGCGGATCTGAGTCGCCATCTTCTGGAACTCCTGCTCGTTCGGGAGCTGATGTCCGTCGATGCGGAAGAGGACCGCGCCCGGCAGGCCGGTCAGGACCGCGGTCCAGGCGCCCGCGGGCATTCCCATCAACCGCCCGACCATCTTCGGATCGTGGCCGATCGAGCCGATGAAGCCGTTCCGGGTCACGCCGTCGGCGCGCCCGGTCGTGCCGTTGAAGCGCCTGGAAACTTCGTCCTCCTTGGCGCCCGATGCGAGCGCGGCCCGCGCCTGCTCGGCGGCGGCCGTGGCCCTCTGCATCTGGAGGGAGCGGACGATCGCCTTCTTGACGTCGGCCGACACCTGCTCCAGCGGTCTCACGCCCGCCTTGCGGCGATCGAGGAGCTGGTAGACGTACCAGCCCGTCTCCGACGGGACTGCGTGGGAGATTGAACCGAGCTTCCCGGTGAAGACCCACGTCTCGAGATCGGGGAATCGCTGGAAGACTTCGTTCTGACTCTTCCCCTGCGCGAAGTAGGCCGATTCCACCGTGCGATAACCGTACTTGGTGGCGGCGGCCGTCAATTCGCTCTTCTCCGCCGCCTTGATGAATAACTTCGTCTTCTCCAGCGCGGCGCGGTACGCGTTCGGGCCCGGCAGCACGCGGATGGCGATCTCGTGGTAGAGGATCATGTCGCGCTTCCGCACCGGGTCGATCTGCCGCGAGTCGACGCGGAAGATGTGGAGCGACCGCTCCTCTTGTAGGATTTCCGAGATCTGGCCTGGGGCCACGTTGGCGAGTCCGTTCCGGAAGATCGGACGGAGCTCGTCGAACGGCGTCGGTGCCGGCAGCGCGCCGCCGCGGACGTTGGACGAGATTTCCGAGTAGACCTTCGCGCGCGCTTCGAAGGAGTCGGGCGCCGCCTTCAGCTCGTCCAAGGTCGGACGAAGTCGCTCGCGGGCCGCGTCGAAGTCGCTCTTATCGGGAAAGCGAGTCACCAGGGCGACCTGCACCTTGGCCTCTTCCGGCCCCGTGAATTCCTCGGGGTGCGCCTTGTAGTACGACTCGATATCGGCGCCGCCGATCTTCATCGTGTCGACCGGGAAGGAGTCGGGCGCGAACCGAATGTAATTGAGCGTCAGGCGCTCGTTCTGGAGGAGGAACCGGTCGCGCACGTCGCCGTCCGAAACCTTGGCCCCGGCGATGACCTGCTCTTGAAGTTTCTGGAGAGGGAGCTGCGAGGCGACGAGCGCCTCGACCTGGGCCCACGGGACCTGCGAGTTCGGATTGTCCAGTTCGGCCAGGTACTTGCGGTAGTCGAACTGGCCGTTCGTCGAGAACACCTGCGACTGCACGATGAACTGGGGCGGCGAGTAGCGGATGGCGCTCTTGATCTCCTCGGGGCTCGACTTGATCCCGCGGCTGTTCGCCTCCTGCTCGAGGATCGTGTTCCGCACGACCTGCTGCCAGGCCTGCTCGCGGATGTAGGCGTCCTCGCCCTCGCGCAGCTCCCGAGTCTGACGCAACTGGTCGATCATCTGAGAGTAGGTCTGATCGAAGACCTCTTTTCGGACCGGTTTCCCGTTGATCTCGGCGATCACGCCGGCAGGCCCGGCGGAGGAGTTGCCCGCGCCGCGGAAGTCCATCACGCCGCCGAGCTCGAGGATTCCGAAGCCCACCAGGAACACGATCGCCGTGATCCAGATGATGATCTTCATGTTGTCGCGAAGGCCTTGCATCATGGTGAACGCACCTCGGTCGCGGTCGAAGGGGTAGATAGGAACGGCGCCCTCGCGGGCGCCGCGCGAAAGCCGATCAGTAGGTAAGAGTACCAATCGGCGCCCCTCCGGCGCAAGAGGCGCGGGGCGCCGCGATCCGGCCGGCCGGGGACCGCCCGACGGAGGGAAACCGCTACGGGAAGCCAATTTGCGGTTGACGCGCCCGCGCTCCCAGGGCAACGTCTGCTCGACACCCTCATTCCGTTCCGCCGGAGGTTTCGATGACGCGCGCTGAAGCGCCTGACGTCGCCCGCGACTCGCTGGTCCGCGTACTCGACGCGCTCGACACGGGACTCCTCGTGATCGACGAGGACCGGCGCATCGTCGCGATCAACGAGACGCTGGCCAGGGGATGGGGCGTCTCTCCCGACGCGGTGGTGGGAAAGCCGCTGGGGGAGATCTTCGAGCCAGAGACCGAGCGCTGGTACCTGCCGGAGCGCGGCTCGAAGGGGGAGCCCGGGCGCTCCACCCGCGAGGTGCGCGGCAAGGTGGGAGACCGCGACGTCCTGATGCGCTACTCCGCCTCCTCGCTCGGCGAGGACGGCGCGCTTCTCGTCCGCATCGAGGACTTGGTCGATGCCGACTCGGAAGAGGAGATCTTCCGCAACACCGAACGGCTCATCTCGCTCGGGGAACTCTCCGCGCGCGTCGCGCACGAGATCCGAAATCCACTGACCGGGGTCCGCACCACCGTCCAGTTCGTCGCCTCCAAGCTCCGCGCCGGCGACTCCCGCCGCGACGACCTCCAGGACGTGCTCAAGGAACTCGACCGGATCGAGCAGATCATCACCGACCTTCTCCTCTTCGCGCGGCCCCAAGCGGCCAAGCCGGCTCCGACCGACATGCACGAGGTCGTCGCCAAGGCGCTCGACAACCTCGGCCGGCGGCTCAAGGATTCCGGCATCGAGGTGGAGCCCGACTTCGACGAAGGGCTTCCGCAAGTGCTGGTCGATCCCGACATGGCCCACCAGGTGGTCTTGAACCTGGTCATCAACGCCATCCAGGCGATGCCTCAAGGGGGAACGCTTCGAATCGGCACGGGGCTACGGCGGACGCGCTCCACGAAGGCCTACGTGGATGTCATCGTCACCGATTCGGGGCCGGGTATCCCCGAGGACGTGAAGGAGAAGATCTTCGACCCCTTCTTCACCACGCGCTCCATGGGGACGGGGCTCGGCCTTTCGATCTCCCTCCAGATCGCGCGCGAGCACGGCGGCAATTTGACCGCGCGAAATCTGACCCAGGGGGCGGCGTTCAAGTTCAGCCTCCCGGCCCTTCTGGCTCCGCCCGAGCCTGAAGAGCCGCGCGACGAGCGGGAGAAGTAGGGCGATGAAGCTGCGCGTCCGGATCGCCGACGACGAGGAGCTGATCCGCAAGTCGCTGGTGAAGGTGCTGAGCGCCGAGGGGTACGATGTCGACGCGGTCGGCACCGCGGCGGAAGTGCTCGATTCGGTCCGCCGCGACCCTCCGCACGCACTGATCCTCGACCTCCGCTTCCCCGACGGGAGCGGCCTGGAACTGCTCCCCCGCCTGAAGACGCTCGCGCCCGACCTGAAGGTCGTGGTGATCACCGCCTTTGGGGACCTCCCGACGGCGGTGGAAGCAATGCGCCAGGGGGCGACCGACTTCCTGAAGAAGCCGTACGAGATGCAGGAGATGCTCCTCGCGATGGCGCGCCTGAAGGCGGGGCTCATCCGCGAGACGCAGCTGGACGCCTTCCGCCGCACGGAATTGGAGTCGTTCCTCAAGACGAAGATCGTCGGGGACTCGCCCGCCATCCGCCGGGCCTGGGAGATCACCTACAAGGTGGCGCAGAGCGAGGCGAGCACGGTGTTGATCGAAGGGGAGAGCGGGACCGGCAAGGAGCTGGTGGCCCGGGCGCTTCACTTCGAGAGCGCGCGGCGCGACGCTCCCTTCCTGGCGCTCAACTGCTCCACGTTTCAGGAACAACTGCTGGAGAACGAGCTCTTCGGGCACGAGCGGGGCGCCTTCACCGACGCGCGGGAGCCGAAGCGGGGCCTGGTGGAACTTGCCGACCAGGGGACCCTCTTCCTGGACGAAGTCGGCGACCTGCCGGTCGGGACCCATGCGAAGCTTCTCCGCTTCATCGAGGACCGCACCTTCAAGCGCGTCGGAGGCGCCGCCGATCTCTCGGTCGATCTCCGGATCGTCGCGGCGACCAACCGCGATCTCGATCAGGCGGTTCGGGAGGGACGCTTCCGCCACGATCTCTACTACCGGCTGAAGGTCGTCTCGGTGATCATGCCGCCGCTCCGCGATCGCGGGGACGACGTGCTGCTACTCATGCGACACTTCCTGGGCTTCTACAGCGAAAAGTTCCGGAAGCGCTTCCGGGGCATGACCGAGGACGTGGAGGCAATCGTCCGTGTCTATCGCTGGCCCGGAAACGTGCGGGAACTGCGGAATTTGCTCGAACGGATCGTGCTGCTGGAGGACGATGAGGTGCTGCGCGAGGACTACCTGCCGGCGGAGATGATTGCGCAGTACGAGGCGGTGCCGCGCGCGATGCGCGACGCCATGGTCGCGCGGGGGGAGAACGACATCACGCTTCCCACGTTGTCGGAGATCGAGCAGGAGCACATCTTGAAGGTGCTCGAGGCGACGAACGGGAACCGGTCGCAAGCGGCGCGCGTGCTCGGCATCTCGCGGCAGAGCCTGATCGAACGGATCAAGCGGATCGCGGCGGCGCGGGGAACGCTGGAGGTCGGGAGGTAGCGGCTACCCCGACACGCCCACCTTCTTCATCAGCTCCTCAAACCTCGCATCCCCCCGCAGCGAATCGAACCGAGGATCCACCCCCATCGCCACCAGCCAGTGCGACCGCTCCCGGAACGCGCGGTCGAACCACGCGAACGCCGTGTCCCGCTCGCCCAGCGCTTCGTAGGCCAGCGCCACCTCAAGCGGCTCCACGAACCGGGCCGGCGACTTCGCCTCCAGTTCGGCCAGCACCCGGCGCGCCTCGTCCTTCTTCCCGGCGCGCGCGTGCGCGCGGGCAAGCGAGGGATAGCAGACCAGGAGCCCCTTCGAAGCCTCGATCGCCCTCGTGGCGGCTGCCACCGCCTCGTCGTGGCGTCCGAGTTCCGTCAGGCACCACGACGCCATCCAGTGGGCGACGTGGAAGTCGGGATCGAAGTCGGTGGTCTTCCGGTACTCCCGGAGCGCCCACTCGTGCTGCCCCTGGAACATGGCGGTCCAGCCATGGCTCATCGTGATGATGGAGGAGAGAGGATCGAGCGCCTGCGCGCGATTGATGGTTTCAGTCGCCTCGTCGAACCGGCGCTCGAACAAGAGCAGGTTGGAGTACCAGAGCGGTCCGATCGGGTACTGGGGATCGAGGTCGATGCACTTCCGGAAGTGCTCCTCCGCCTTCCGGAAGTCCCATTCGTAAAAGAGGGAGGCGTACGCGAGCGCGGCATAGGCCGGCGCCCACTTGGGATCGAGTTCGATCGCGCGAAGCGCGGCCACCCGGGCACGCGGGAAGCAGTCGGCGGGCGCCGCCATCGAGAAGAAGCCCATGAGGTCGTACGCGGTCGCCAGCGCCGCGTAGGCCGGCGGGTAGAGCGGGTCGAGCTCGATCGCCCGGCGGAAGTACTCGATCCCGCGGCGCATGCTCTCCTCGGACCGCCGGCCGATGATCTGGCGGCCACGGAGCACGGCGTCGTAGGCCTCGGGGTTCACGTTCTGGCTCGCGGCGCCCGCCGGGAATCCGGAGATCGGTGTCGAAGGAGCGGCCGGCGGGGTGGCGAAGCCGGCGTGCGACGACGGCGGGTCCGACCCCGTCACGACCACGACGCCGCCCGATCCGGCCGATGCCGCCCCCGAGATGGAGCGCATCCCCGCCTTCAATGCCTCCTTCAATGCCGTCGCGTTCTCGAAGCGCCCGGCAACCTCCTTCGCAAGGCAGCGCGACACGATCCCATCCAGCCAGAGTGGAATTCCGGTCCGGCGCGACGACGGGGCCGCCGCCTCCTTGTGGAGAATCTCCCCGATCAGCGCCGCCTGTACATCGGCCCGGAACGGCCGTGTCCCCGAGGCCAGTTCGTAGACCAGGACGCCCAGGGCGTAGAGATCCGTCCGCGCCTCGGCCGGCTTGCCAAGCAACTGTTCGGGCGCCATGTAGGGAAGCGTTCCGGTGAGGAGGTGTGACGCCGTCAGCGTCTCCGTCGTGACGGTCGTCCCCGGCGCGGCGCGCAATGCCGCCAGCCCGAAGTCGAGCACCTTCACCCATCCCTTCATGGTGACGAGCACGTTCTCGGGCTTCAGATCGCGATGGATGACGCCATGCTCATGCGCTTCCTCCAGCGCTTCCGCCACCGCGATCGTGATCCCCACCACCTCCTCGAGCGGGAGCGCTCCTTCCCGCAGCCGTTCCCGGAGCGTGCGGCCGCGCACGAGTTCCATCACCAGGAAGTCGGTGCCCTGGTCGCTTCCGAAGTCGTGGATCATCCCGATGTGAGGGTGATTGAGCCGGGAGAGGGCAACCGCTTCGCGGCGAAAGCGAGCACGGGCCGTCTCGTCGAGGATTCCGGGCGGCAGCACCTTCACCGCGACGTCGCGCTCGAGTCGCTCGTCGCGCGCGCGATAGACGACGCCCATTCCTCCGGCGCCGATCTCCTCGATCAACAAGTAGTGCGTGAGTCGCGATCCAATCATGAGGACGATTGTAGAACATCGCGGCGCGAAGTGGGATTCGCGTGAGCATGGAGCAGTCGCGCCTCCTCGCGCGCGGCTTCCCGAATCGCTTCATCGCGAGATCAAGCACCGCGAACACGCTGTTGAGTTTCTCGACATGTCGCGTTTCTTCACACATCTCGGTTTCACCTGCATGAATCACTCGCGAGCGCGCCGCGCTGTCCAATCTCCTGACACTTCGCCTGCTGCCCGCGTCATCGCGCCATCACGCATGCGATGCGTGAAGGATGCGCGCTAACCTCGCGTCGTTACTCGCTGATGCGCGATCCACGCATATCGATGATCGCTTCGCGCCGAAAGTTGGCACCGTTCCTGCTTTCTATTTATATCGATGATCACGACGACGCATGGAGGAGGTGTGGATTGTCGAAGTCGGTCCTCATTGTGGACGACGAGCAGTTGCTCGTTCGCACCCTCTCCAATGTCCTTCGTGAGTCGGGTTATCGGATCGCGACCG
>JBBTHR010000008.1:0-7754 GCA_038060295.1 Candidatus Eiseniibacteriota bacterium | reverse complement strand
CCGGCGCGATCGAGAGCCGGAAGACGGTGACGACGGTCCCCGCCAGGAACGCGACCGTGAGGAGGTACTCGGGAGCCGTGAAGGTCGCCTGAAGCAGGTAGGCGAGCGCGGTCAGCGCGCCCGCGGCAAGGAGAACGTGGCGCGCCGGCACCTGGCGCAGGATCAGCGCGACGGGAATGGCCGCGGCGGCGGCGCCGAGCGACACCTTGGAGAGAATCTGGCCGATGCGCGAATCGGGCACGCCGAGCTCGCGGAGGTAGAGATTGAAGAGTAGCGAGAAGACCGAGGAGCCGAGCCCGATGAGGAAGATGCCGGCCAGGAAGAGCTTCGCGTTCCGCCCCGACTCGCGAACGCGCTGCACGTACTCCCCCAGGATCGAACCAACCGACTGAACCACGATCCCCCCCGGCTAGTGCCTGCCCCGCGCGCGCTCCTTGGCGGGGAGTATCTCGAGGCAGGTCGTCCACCAGCCGGTGCGGACCGTCTCGACGAAGGGCGCGGGGAGGCGCTCCTCCTCCATCTCCCGCGCGAGCGCCTCGTGATCGTACGGCACCGGCACGAACTCCGCGGCGTCGGAGTCGGGCGGCAACCAGGCATACCAGACCTCGGTGCGGCCGTCGTTCGCGGGGCGTCCCACGGCGCCGACGTTGATCACGCGCGCGCCCCCGGGAAGGAGCCGTTGCCATGGAATCCCCGTGTGCGTGCAGAGAATCGTATCGGCCCCAGCCTCTCGCGCCAGGCGAACGAGGAACGCGTCGGAGGAGGCCGACTCCCAGAGAAACTCGTTCGTGCGGCGAGGCGATCCGTGGCAGAGGAGATAGCGGCGACCCCCGCGCTCGAACGCCGCCTGCTCCGGGAGCGCGGCCAGCCACGCCCGCTCCGCGTCGGTCGTTCGGCGGTTCGTGTAGTCGAACGAGAGCTGGGCGTACCGATTGTCGTCGGGGTGGGTATAGCCACAGCCGCAATCGGAGAGCCGCTCCGCGAGCGATCGGTCGTAGTTCCCCGCGATCGTGAAGACCTCATCCTCCTGTAGGAGCGGATAGATCTTTCCAGGGTTGGGACCGAATCCACCCAGGTCGCCGAGGCAGAAGAGCCGCGCCGCGCCGCGCGCCCGCGCGTCGTCGATGGCAGCGCGGAGCGCCAGGTGGTTGTTGTAGGGCCCGCCGAAGAAGGCGAGTCCCCCCTCGAGATCGCCACCCCTCACGATGGCCGGCGTCACCATGGCGCGCTCAATTCCGGCACGACGCGCCGGTCTCCCAGCAGGTGTGGCACGCGCCGTGGCCGAGGGGGAACGGCTTCATCGATTCGCGCAGCGTCGGCGCCAGGAGCGCGTCGGGAGCGTCGATCAGGATCGGGCAGACATAGACGCCGCGGCTCGTCACCATCCGGCTGTTCGAGCACTGGAGGAGCCAGGGGTCGTAGCCGCGCATGTGTTCCTCGGTGAGGAACTCGGTCGGCGCGTAACCGCGGGAGCGACCCTCCTCCCTGCCGATCCGAAAAAGCGGGAGAATCTTCACGCGCGGTCGCGCGATCCCCTCGTGCCGAAGGAACGAATGAAACTCATCCCGGAGCCTCGCGTCGGCGGCGTCATTCCAGGTCTGCGCCGCGGTCACGATCGGGAGAAATCCGGCTTCGGCGAGCGCGCGGAGCCCGCGAACGGTCTCCTCGAACGTCCCTTCGCCGCGAATCGGGTCGTTCATCGCCGCCGTCAGACCATCGAGGCTGACGCGAAGCTCCAGCGCGTATCGGCTCTCGCGCTCCAGCGCGGCGAGCGTGCGGGCGCGCTCCGGAGTGATCAGGGTCCCGTTCGTGAGAACGCTGGAGGGCCCGACGCGAAGCGCGTCCTCCAGAATCCCCACCAAGTCCCGATGCAGAAACGGCTCCCCGCCGGTGAAGTAGAAATCCCGAACCCCCATCTCCTCCGCCTCGCGCAGATACTCCCGCACCGATTCCCGGGTCATGTAATCGTGACTCCGGTTCGTGGGACTACAGGAAACGAAGCAGTGGCGACACCGAAGATTGCAGAGCGTCCCGGCCACCTGGAACCAGACGGTGTCGAGCGACAGCGCCGGAACCCGGGGAACGCCGACCGCCGAGAGGGAAATCGAAGCCTGACGTGTCATGGGCAGGCCATCAAGGTAGCACGGGTGGAAGGCGTCCGCATCCCCCCGCCGATCCGACTGCCGATCCGACCCCCCGCCGATCCGATGTGATATCCTCCGGCCCTCGCTGTCCCCCGTGTTCGGAGGCCTCAGCCCGCATGATCTGGGAAGTGCTCATCGTCGGCGCCGGCCCCGCCGGGCTCTCGGCCGCTCTCTTCACGCGGATGCGCCGGATGTCGACGCTCCTCCTCGATACCTCCGTCGCCGGCGGCCAGCTCGCTTCGCTCTATCCCAAGAAGCCGGTTCACGACTTCCCCTCCTACACCTACGTCATGGGCGACGCCCTGGGACGGAATTTCGTCGACCAGGCGCACCACATGGGTTCGGAGCTGCGAGAGGCCGAGCACGTCACCATGGTCGAGCGCGACGAAGCGGCGGACGTGATCCGCGTGACCTCGACCAAAGGGACCTACGAGGCGAAGGCCGTCATCGTCGCCACCGGCGGCGGGGCCTTCGAGCCAAGGAAGATCAAGAAACCGGGCGAGGCCGAGTTCAAGGGTCGCGGCGTCACGTACGGCATGCCCGACGCCGAGGAGTGCCGCGGCAAGCGGGTCCTCGTGATCGGAGGCGGCGACAGCGCGCTTGAAGCGGCGATCTCGCTGAAGGAGGTCGCCGACGTGACGCTGATCCACATGCTCGAGAAGTGGCAGGGAATGGACGCCTACGTCGAGGAGGTCCAGCGATCCGCGCGGGTCCGCGCCATGCTCGACACGGAGACGGTCGAGATTCGCGGAGAACCCGGTCCGGCGGGCGTCGTCCGATCGGTGCTCGTGACGAACAAGAAGACCGGGACCGAGGAAGAGCTCTCCGTCGACCTCGTGGCCATCAACATCGGCTATCTGATGGACGCCAAGATCGTCCGGCAGTGGGGGCTCGAGCTCGAGGGAAACCAGATCAAGACCGACAACCGGATGCACACGAACGTGAAGGGGATCCTCGCCTGCGGCGACATCGCGACCTACCCCGGGAAATACAAGCTGCTCATCACCGCCTGCAGCGAGGGCGCGGCCGCGGCGAACTCCGCCTACATCTACGTCCGTCAGCCGAAGAAATTCACCGTCGGCGAACTCTACGCCGCGCCGAAGGACGAGCACGAAGCGAAGCCGGACCCCGCCTCCGCCTAGTCGCCCGTCTCCTAGTCGCCCCGCCCCGCCGCGACCGCCCGGTCGTTCCAGAGAATCGTGACCGTGCGGGCCGGCGGACTTGCCACGACGAGATCCGGCAGCCCATCCCCGTCGAGGTCTCCCGCCGCGATCGCCCGGGGCCCCGTTCCGACCGCGACCACGCCCCGCTTGCTGAAGCGGCGGTCGCCTCGCGCCTCGTAGAAGGCCACGGCGTTGTCGTCCTCCAGCGTGACCGCCAGTTCGGGCAAGCGATCGCCGTCGAAATTGGCGATCGCCACGTCGAATGGCCGGTGTCCCGTTCCGAAGGAGCGGCGGCCCCGGTATCCCGGCGTCGTCCGTCCGTAGATGATCCAGACCTGGTCCGATTGAAGGTGCGTGGCGACGATGTCGTCGGTTCCATCCCCGTCCGCGTCCCCGACGGCAAGGCCGCAGGGCCGCCGGCCCACGGGATGATCGGTGCGCGGGCCGAAGAGCCCCTGGCGCGGGCCGGGAAATACGCTGACGGTGTTGTAGAGGTGATCGGCGGCGACGAGATCGGGGACCAGATCGCGGTCCAGATCGCCGACGCCGACGTTCATCGGCGCGATGGCGGCCAGGAGCGGCTCCGGCGGCGCGAAGAGACCGTTTCCGTTCCCGTAGAGGACGGAGACGGTCTTCCGGATCATGTTCGCGGTGGCAATGTCGAGGCGTCCATCCCGATTGAAATCGGCCAGCGCGACCGAATTCGCGCCGCCCCCCGCCGCGAGATCGGCCTGGGCTTCGAACGAGCCGTCGCCGTCGCCTCGCAATATGGTGATGCTCGACGATCCTTCGTTGGCCACGACCAGGTCGAGCACGCCGTCTCCGTCCACGTCTCCCGCCGCCAGGTCTTGCGGCGCGAAACCGACCTCCACGTCGGCGATCCGCACGAAACCGCGATGTCCGAGGTTGAGAAAGATGCTGACGTGGTTCGCTCCGTAGTCGGTGAGGGCGATGTCCCGGAGCGAATCGCCGTCGAGACGCGCCACGACCACCGCCGACGCGTAATGCGAGCCGGGAAGATCGGCGCGGGACCAGGGGAGAGGCGTCGGAGCCTTGGCGTGGACCGGAACCGACACGCCCAGCGCGATCAGAACAGCGCTACCGGCCGCGAGGAACGAGAAGGTCGCGCGCACCGCGGCTACGATCCAGCGATGGTGAGTTGGCGGAACCGGATACTGGGCGAGGCGATCGCCGAACGATACTCGAGGTCCTTCCCGACCGCGTCGATGCCGAGGAGCATCTCGTCGAGGCGCCCGGCCACCGTCACCCCTTCGACCGAAGCGCCGAGAACTCCCTTCTCGATCCAACGTCCGGCGACCTGCTGGGAATACTCTCCGGAGACGGTGTCGATGCCGAATCCCGCGAGCTCCGTCACCAGGAGACCGCGCGGCGTCTCGGACACCATCTTGTCGAGCGTGCTCGCTCCGGCCTGGAGATAGAAGTTCGTCGGACCGACCGCGGGGAGCGTATCGTAGGAGCGGACGGCGTTTCCTGTCATGCGTACGTTCATCCGACGCGCCGTTGTCGCCGTGTGGAGGAACTTGACCAGCACGCCGCGCTCGATCACCACGGTTCGGCGGTGCTGCACGCCTTCCCCGTCGAACGGATGCGTCCCCAGCCCCCGCCGAAGCAACCCGTCGTCGACGATCGTGACGAGCGGCGAGGCGACCTGCCGATTCGGTTTTCCCGCCAGGAAGGAACGCTGCTCGATCACGTTCGTGGCGTTCAGCGCCGGGAGGAGTCCCGCAAGGAACGAGGCCGCCGCGTCGGCTTCGAAGATCACCGGCGCGTTCGTGGTCGCGATCGTCGCCCCGCCGAGCCGGGCCGCCGCGCGCTCGGCCGCCCTCCGGCCGATCCGCTCCGGCGTGTTCAGGTCGAGGAAGATCCGGCGGCGATCGTCGAATCCGCCCTCGCGCTTCACCGTTCCGTCCGTCGCGATCGCCGTCACGCCCAACGAACAGGTGGTGGTTCGGTAGGTCTGATACGGCGCGAATGTGTTCGTGAAGTGGACCTCGCCCACGGCCACGCCGGCGTGCGCGTGGCGCGTCGCCTGGATGCGCTTGTCGGCGGCGAACGCCTGGTCCTCGGTCTTTCGCGCGAGCGCGATTAGATCGGCGGGCCGCATGGCGGCCACCGCGGCGTCGTAGATCTCCAGATCGGGGAGCGCCGGGAGTTGCTCGTCGGGGAGGCGGTTCTCGTCCCGGGGAGCGTTTTGCCCCGCGAGCGCGATGGTTCGCCGCACCAGCTCGTCCATGACGTTCGGGCGCAGGTCGGTCGTGTAGGAGAAACCGACCTTTCGGTCGACGAAAACGCGCACGCCCAGTCCCTGCACGGCGGATTGGGAGAGAAACTCCACCTCTCCCTGGCGAACTCGGGCCTCGGTGAAGTTGACGATCTCGAGATAGGCTTCCGCCTCGGCGGCGCCGGAGCGCTGCGCCAAGTCGCGGACGCGGTCGAGGATCTCGCGGGGGGTCAGGTTCGCCATGGCTAGATGGCCGTCCCGCCGACCGTGATCGCGGAGAAGCGGACGGTCGGCTGCCCGACGCCCACGGGGATCATCTGGCCGTCCTTGCCGCACGTGCCGCGCGCAGGCTCGATGTAGAGATCGTTGCCGACCCCCTCCAGACGGCGGAGCGTCTCGAGCGAGTTGCCGATGAGGACCGCTCCGCGCGCGGGCCGCGTGATCTTTCCGTCCTCGATCCAGTAGCCCTCGCGAACCGCGAAGTTGAAGTTTCCGCTGGTCGTCTCCACCGTGCCGCCGCCGAGCATCGCCGCGTAGAAGCCCTTCTTGATGCCCGAGAGAAGCGACGTGGGATCGCTGGCGCCCCGATCGATGAAGGTGTTGCTCATGCGCGGGAGTGGGCGGTTGCGGTACGACGCGCGGCGGCCGTTTCCGGTCGACTTCCCGCCGAGGATGGACGCGCTCTGGCGATCGAGCAGATACGACTGGAGAATGCCTCGGTCCACGAGAACAGTCCGCTGGCCGAGCGTCCCCTCGTCGTCGATGGAATAGGAGCCGCGGCCGAACGGGACGCGGGCGTCGTCGACCACCCGCAGCAAGGGGCTTCCGATCTGCGTTCCGAGTTTACCGGTCAGGACGGAGGTGCCGCGGCGGATCCCGTCCCCCTCGAGCGCGTGACCCAGCGCCTCGTGGATGAGGACCCCGCCCCAGCCCGGTCCGATGACGACCGGCATGGCGCCGGCGGGTGCCGGGCCCGCCTGGAGCAGGACCAGCGCCTGTTCGGCCGCTTCCCGGGCCACATCCTCCGGGGAGCGCCGCGAGAAGTACGGCTCGTCCACGCGCCCACCCAGCGAGCCGAAGCCGCTTCGCCGCTCGGCGCCCTCGACGGCGATCGGCGTGCAGCTGATGTTCACGAGGTACTGCCGGTCGAGGTAGTAGCTCCCGTCGGACGTCGCGATCAGGATGTCGCGCACGTCGTCCGTGTATTCGACGCGCACCGAGACGATCCGCGGATCGACCGCGCGCGCCGCGGCGTCGAGGCGGCGGACGAAGTCGAACTTCGTGGTCTCGTTCATGAGAGGCGCCGGCGACGAGAGCATGAAGGCGGGGGCGACGTCCCGCCGGGTCAGATCGATCGGCGTGACCGGGCTCTGGTTCTCCACGATGGCGGACGCGACCCGCGCCGCGTCGAGGAGCGCGTTGAAGGAGACTTCGTCGGAGAAGGCGTACCCGGTCTGCTGCCGCCGGTCGACGCGGACTCCGGCGCCGCGGGGATAGCCATAGGTGACCGACTCGATCTTCCCGTCGTCGAGGGCGATCTTGGTCGTGAATCGCTGCTCGGCGAAGAGGTCGGCGAAGGTGCCGCCGCGCGCCAGGGCCTCGGTGAGGATTCGGTTGCAGGTCTCGAAATTGAGGACGTCGCGGAGTTCCTGGCCGATCCCCATGATGGCGGCGTCGGCATCGCCCGAGCCCGGAATCCAGGGAACGCCGGGAATCACGGCGGCCGCCAGGGCTGCCGCGGAGGCGAGGGCGCCACGGTGGAGAAAGACGCGTCGAGAGATCGGCTCGTCGATCGACATCCCCCTGATCCTGTCACGATCGCGCGTTGGTTGCAAGCGCGCGGGGCGCGCTGGTAGCATCCGGCCATGGAACGGATCCGGAACAAGATCTTCTCGGTGGAGGAAGCCAACCGGCTGATCCCAGCCCTCGAAGGAGCGCTCGACACCCTGGGGGGGATCGCCCGGAGCGCGACGGCGCTCCGCCGCGAGATCGAGGTCCTCGGCGCGATCGCCGGAAGCGGCGCGAGCGAGGAGAGCCCCGACGTCCGGCAGCTGCGCGAGAAGGAGCGGCTCCAGGAAGAAGCGCTGGAGCGATTCCGATCCGAACTGGCCGCGATCGCCCAGCACGGCTGCATCCTGCGCGACCTCGAGCTGGGACTCGTCGATTTCTACACGATGGCGCAGGGGCGGGTCGTCTGCCTCTGCT
>JBBTHR010000007.1:10093-65091 GCA_038060295.1 Candidatus Eiseniibacteriota bacterium | reverse complement strand
GAAGCCTGCAGCCCGCGAAGCGGGCAATGCACAGCGACCGGAGGGTCTTCGCCTCCCCCTGGCGCGGGTTCACAGCGGCACAGTGGCGGCTCATCGCGGCTCCTCCTTCGCAGGATCGCCGATCAACCGTCCCAGGAGTTCGCGCCCCTCGGGATCGTCCAGCGAGACCACGCGCCATTCGGAGGGCGCGGGCGGGAGGAGGCGGAGCTTCCCCTCCGGGAGCGCCCCGATGTCGCGCACGTCGAGGCGGACGCGAGCGTCGTCGCGCGACCACTCGATCCAGCGCGGGTAACGCCCGGCAGCGTAGCGCCGAAGCGCCCCGTAGCGAACCACCGCGACGCTTCGCGGATCGTCGGCGCGGGCGAGTTCCAGCCGGCGTGGTTCGCCGCGCGAGGTGATGTCGAGCGCGAAGGTCACCGACCCCGCCTCGGTCTCTCCGGTGCCGCGAAGCCTCCATCCGCCCTCGATCGGATCGGCCGCCGCCCGCTCCAGCGCGTCGAAGATCCAACGCGGCCCGAAATCCCAGGGGCGAAGCAGGAATCGGAGCCCGTCCGCGCCGAATCCGCTCTCCGGCCGTACCAGCCCCGCGACGCCGAAATCCCTGGGACGGATCGCGACGAAGAGCGAATCGCGCAGGAGCGCCGCGTCGAGCACGCGGATGGGGCCGGAATAGCCGATGACGACCAGGCTCTCCCCCGCCGAGCCCCAGCGCGCCTCGAAGGATCCGCCGCGACCCGCGATGTCGGCCTCGATGTCGCCGACGCCGCGGATCGGTCCGCCGGCCGCGGCGCGATCGGCCAGGAGCCGCGCGCGCGCCTCGGCGCCACTGGCGCTGACCGCAACGCGAGCGCAGCCGGCGAAGAGGATGGCCGTCGACGCCGCCATCGCCATTGTCGCGAGGAGCGCCCGTCTCGGCGGCTTCGGCTTCGGCGTGAGCGGGGCTCGGGCGCAATTCGCTTGCGCCTTCGGCGTGCGGCGGGCACCCTCCGGCCCATGCAAACGCCCCCTTCCGGCGAAGATTCCCTTCCCTTCTGGCGACCTTCGGAGGACGTGCTCCCGGCAGGAGTTTGGTTCGGCATGACGACTCGCCTCGGAGGCCGGAGCCGCGGTCCCTACGCCACGTTCAACGTGAGCCTCGGCGTCGGCGACGATGCCGAGGCGGTGCGAGGGAATCGCGAGGCGCTCCGGGCCGCGCTCGGCTATCCCGGCCCGACGCCGCCGCTCCTGAGCCAGGTCCACGGCGCCGTTCTTGTCGCGCCCGCGGAAGCGGGCACCGAGGCCGACGGCTTCGTGGTCCGCTCCGGCGATCCGTGGGTGGCCGTTTCCGCCGCCGACTGCGCCCCCGTCGCGATCGTCTCCGCCGATGGCCGCCACGGCGCGCTCCTTCACTCCGGCTGGCGGGGCGCCCGCGCCTGCATCGCCGCGCGAGCGGTGGAACGGCTCGCCGCCGAGGGTGCCGAGCGTTCCACGCTCCACGCCGCCGTCGGTCCCTGCATCCACGCCTGCTGCTTTCCCGTCGGAGCGGACGTGGCGGTCGGATTCGACCCCTCGCTTCGCCGGCCGCATCCGAGCGGGCAGGAAGCGGTCGACCTCCCGGGCGCCATCCGCCGCGGCCTCCTGGACGCAGGCGTCCCCGACGCGCGAATCCACCTCGCTCGGGAGTGCACCTCGTGCGCCGCCGATCGGTTCTACTCGCATCGGCGCGACAAGGGACTCACCGGACGCCACTGGGCGTTCCTCCGACTTTCGTAGCGCGTCCCCACCGCGCCGCCAGGCGCGTGAAGAGAAATCGCCCGCCCAGCCCGATCAGACTCCCCAGGAGAGCCCCCCCCAGCACGTCCGAAGGCCAATGATCGCCGACGTAGATCCGCGAGTAGGAGACGAGGCCCGCCACGACGAGGAGCGCCGCCCGCGCCCCCGGGAAGACCGCGTCAAGGACGACCGCTGAGGCGAAGGCGTTCGTGGCGTGGACCGACGGGAAGGAGTAGGAGCCGCGCACGCCGAACATCGGTCGAGAATCGGCGATGGCCACGGAGGGACGCTGCCGCTGGAAGATCGGCTTCAGGAGCTTGGCGCTCGTCTGATCGGAGGCGCCGATCGTCAGCGCCAGAACCAGGAGCCCCAGGAGGCCGCGCCGCCGGTTCATCCAGAAGAGGCCGACCAGCACGAGGAGAATCGGCAGCAGGAGCTTCCCGGGATCGGTCAGCCCGCGGAAGAACGGGTCGAGGACCGGATGCCGCCACACGAGATGGATCTGGCGGAAGAGCGCCTCGTCCCATCCCTGCCACGGAGGGGTCACGCTAGAAGTCGGCGCCGAACGAAACGAAGTGCTGCGGTGCTCCGAGGCCCCCCTCGAGCCGGTGCTCGCGACCGAAATCGTAGCGAAGGATGAAGTAGCCCAGGTTCACGCGGGCGCCTGCCCCGAACGCGAGGCGCAGATCCTGCGTGTGGAGTCCACCGGTCGAGGAGAAGAATTTCGGGTCGCTCCCCTCCTCCCAGGCGCTCGCTCCCTCGACGAAGAAGACACCGTTGATGCCGCCGAGATTGAGCGGCAGCGGCCACCCCAGACCGAGTTGCTCGATCAGGGGGAAGCGGAACTCGAGGTTCGCGACCAGGAGCCGCGTGCCGACCAGATCGCCGTAATCCACGCCGCGGAAGGTGTACGGCCCGCCGAAGCGGAAGAGCTGTGGGTCGCGCCCGACGCTCGCCCCGGCGATGAATCGCTGCGCCAGCGCGAAACGGTGGCGAATGTTCGTGTAGCGCCGCCAGTCGAGGATGCCGGTCGTGTAGGTGATGTCGCCGACCGCGTGCTCCACGCTGTAGCGCGAGCGGCCGCCGTTGATCGGGCCGGTCGAGCCGTAGAGCGCGTTGTCGGCCACCATCGCGACGTAGGGGGCGACGTAGAACGAACTCCCACCGCCCGTCAGTTCGGAGACCTTGCCGAGCGCGTAGTTGTAGCGCAGGACCCGCTCGTCGATCATGGCAGCCTCGGTTCCGAATTCGAACCGGCGGAATCGTGTGAAGGGGCGGGAGAAGAAGATCGCGCCGCCTCGGTAGATCTGATCCTTCACATCGTCCGAGTCGGTGGTGGAGAGGAGAAGCCGCCCGATCCGGTACTGGAAGAGCGCGCCGCCCCAGTTTGTCCGCCGCGAGAGGTTGGTGTAGGCGAGATAGATGTCCGACTCGCGCAGGTCTCCGTAGAGGTTGAGCGCCGCGAGGAGGTTGTGATTGCCGAGCACGTCGCTGAACGAGATGGCGCTGGAGCCCGCGAAGCCGACGTTCGAGGCGAAGAGGGCCGACCCGGCGATGTAGTCGCGGGAGAAGCGCGCCCTGTACGGAAGGTGGAGAAAGGTCGAACTGTCGGCCAGCGGCTCGCTGTAGGCGATCTCGATGAAGTGCGCCAGCGTCGAGTCGACGGCGGCGGTGTCGGGCGCGCCGCCTCGCGCGTGTCCGAGGATCGTCTTCTCCGCGGCCTCGGAGCCGGCGCGATCGGGTCCCAGGTCCGGGAACGAGTAGCCGCCCGCGGTCGAGGCGGCGCGAGACTCGGGCGCTTCCGGCGCCGGTTCCGCCAGGCCGGCCGACGCGACCAGGCGCTCCGGCGGTGTCGGCGAGGAGGCCTCCGCGATCATCGCCGGCGTCTCGAACATCTGCTTCGGATCCCGCACCGAGTAGATGTCCCATCCACCGCGGTTGAACGACGTGAAGACGATTCGTTTGCCGTCCCGGGAGACCGAGACGGCCGGGCTCTCCGGCACAAGGCCGGAAATGCCCGAGAGGAGGTTCGTGAGACGGATCGACCGACCTGAATCGAGATCGAGTCGGTAGAGATTGGCGATCCCCGTGCGGTCCGAGACGAAGAGGACCGAGCGTCCGTCGGGCGACCACTGGGGCGAGGTGTTCTGCCCGAACTGCCCCGGCGGCACGGTGACGCTCCTCGTCGCGACGTCGTAGATCGCGACCCGCAGCGGTGCGAAGACGAGACGCTTCAGATCGGTCCCGTCGCCCTCGTCGGTCAGGAAGACGAGCTTGCCGCCGTCCGGCGACCAGGCGGGATCGCGCACGGCGTGAAGGCCGCTGAGAAGCGTCTCGGTCTCCTTCCCGTCGGGCGACGTGATCCGCAACGAGGAGAGACCACTCTCGATTCCGACGAACGCGATCCGCCCGCCGTCCGGCGACCAGGCCGGCGAGTAGATGGCGTCGAGGCCGAAGCGAAGTTTCTTCCGCACCTTCCCCGACGAGACGTCCACAAGGTAGATGGCGTCCTCGCCGCCGGCCTTGGCGGGAATGGCGATCTGCTTCTCGTCCGGCGACCACGCGATCGAGGTGTTGAAGAAGCGGAGCGTTTCGAAGGTCCCCGTCCGTTCGCCCGAAATCAGCTTCCGGAAGACCTTTCCGTCGAGCGCCGAGGCGACGTAGACGTCGTTGTACATGCTCCGGTCCGAGATATAGACCATCTGATTCCCGGACGGAGCCAGGGAGACGGCGACATTGAAGTTGGAGAAGTCGCGCTCCGAGTTGGTGAGGGGGGAGGCGATGACGTCGGGCTTGTCGTAGTCGGCGATCTGCGGGAGGTATTCCTTCCGCACCGCCTCCTGCCACTTCTTCGAGAGCGTGTCGATCGTGAGGCCCGTGGTTGACTCCAGCGCCCGCTCCACGTTCCCCAGTCGGCGCGTCCGCTTCAGGATTTCCCCGATCTTCCCGACGCCGTAGGTGTCGGCGATGAACTGGAGGATCGACTGCCCGAAGCGATAGACGCGGATGTCCCCGACGTACTGGAGCGTCCGTATCGGGATCAGATATCCCTCCAGCGACGCGTCGCGGAGCCACATCTTCGTGTTCGCGTCCACGCCGCCGACCGAGAGGTACTCGGACATCCCCTCCATGAACCAGAGCGGAGGCGAGGAGGAGAAGGGGTTCCCGATCACGCCGGCCGAGTCGCCGAAGAGGACGTCGATCTGGAACGCGTGGACCAGCTCGTGCGTCAGGACGTGATCGAGCTCGGCGAAGGACCCGGTGAACGGCAGGAAGACGCGCCGCTTCAAAAATTCCGTCACGCCGCCCGTTCCGATCGAGATCAGCCCGGGCGTGATGTTCGTCTGCTCGAAGTCGGTGTGCGAGGCGTAGAGGACGAGCGGAACCCGCGCCTTGATCTGGTGGTGGAGGACGCCGCTCAGACGCTTGTAGGCACGTTCGGCCATGAGGGCGGCCATCTGCACCGCCTCCTCGGTTCCCTCGTAGTAGTGGATGTCGAAATGCTCGGTGCGGAGGATGCGCCACTGGAAACGCTTGTAATGAACCTTGTTCTGCCCGAATTGCGCCGCCGCGTCGGGAGCGACGCCGGCGAGGAGCGCCAGGGCAAGGGCGAGGGTGAGGGTGGCGAGCAGCATACGGTTCATGACAAGAGCTCCGATTTCGGTCCGGTCAACGAGGCGGTCCGCGCTTCTTCGAGGACGAGGGGGACGCGGTCCGCCGGAAACGATCCTTGCGCCGACTCGGGGCGGCCGCCCCCTTTGCCGCCGTGACGGCGACAGAGGGCCCCGAGAAGCGTTCCTACGGGGATTGTACCCTGCGGAGCGGCAAAATGCGCCCGCGCGGCCGCGGCGCCCGCCTCCGAGGCGAGGAGAATGGCGATTCCCCCGCGCGACACGATCCCCGCGGCCAGCACGCCGAGTTCGGCCGGATCGCGCTCCGCGAAATGGACGGCCACGACCGGACCGCACGCGCCCGACGGAGCGGCCGCCACGAGGTCCGCGGCCTCGCGATCGAGCGCCTCCTTGAGCATCGGCTTCAACCGGCGTTCCAGCGCGGCGCGGTCCTCCTTGAGACGCGCCACGGCGCGCGGGA
Organism: Candidatus Eiseniibacteriota bacterium; assembly: GCA_038060295.1. Classification (GTDB taxonomy): domain Bacteria; phylum Eisenbacteria; class RBG-16-71-46; order SZUA-252; family SZUA-252; genus SZUA-252. The sequence continues at coordinate 59,247 of JBBTHR010000007.1, read as the reverse complement.
GATCCGCCTCGCCGGCCGTGAATTCGAGCGCCAGGCCGTGAAGCAGGGTCCCGGCCTCGCGCAGGCGGCGAAGCGCGCGCCCACCGCAGGCGAACGCCACGCGGATCCCGCCCTTGTAGCGTTCGGTGCCGAGGATGTGGATCAGCCCGACCTGCCCCGACCGGGCGACGTGCGTCCCGCCGCAGGCCGACCAGTCGAACGCGTCCACCTCCACGATCCGGACCTCGCCCTCCACGTCGGGCGGCTTTCGGAGCGGGAGACGAAGCGCCTCCTCGACGGTCGTCCAGCGCGTCTTCACCTCGCGGTCTTCCCAGACGATCTCGTTCGCCCGATCCTCGACTTTGGCGAGGAGGTCGGGGCTGGGGCCCGCGTGCTCCACGTCGATCGTGACCACCGCGTCGCCCAGGTGGAACGACTTCGTGTCGGCCTTCGCGACCTCGATGAAGGCCCGCGAGAGGATGTGCTGCCCCGTGTGCTGCTGCATGTGGTCGAAGCGCCGTCCCCAGTCGAGCGCCGCCGGGAGCCGGTCGCCCATGGCCGCCGGCAGGTCGAGGCGGTGCCAGACGACTCCCTCCTCCTCGGTCACCTCGAGGACGGCGCGCGCTCCGAGCGTGCCCCGGTCGGCGGGCTGCCCCCCCCCTCCCGGATAGAAGGCGGTCGCGTCGAGCGCGGCTTCGGGGGCGCCCTCCCGGTCGCGCACGCCGACCACGGAGGCTTCGAAGGAACGGAGCATGGAATCTTCGTAGTAGAGGCGGCGGGTCACGAGGAGAGAATACAGAAGAGGCTCCCCGTCTCGCAACGAGGAGCCTCCGGCCGCGGCGGTGCCGCGGAAATTACTTCGCCAGCGCGACGTTTCGCTGTTCGATGTAATCGGCGATCCGCTCCGTGATTCCCCTCAGCTCGGCAAGGTTCATCTCGAAGCGCTCGTCGTGCAGATACGCCTTCTCCAGCTCGTGGACGACGCGATGGAGCTGTTCCACTTCCTCCAGGATCTTCGCGTCGATCGTCCCCACGGTATCGACGGCCTGGTCGGTCGGAAGCGATCCCTTCGGCGTGGCCGGCATGGCGACCGACTCGGCCAGATACTCCAGCTTCCGGGCGCCAGCATCGACTTCCTCGAGTAGGTCGGTGAAGTCGTCGCCGAACTGGTTCCCCTCGATACGCTCGAGCCGGTGGGCCTCGCTGTTCAGATATTCCGCGACGCTCGTCCTGAACCGCCTATCGTCCTCCCGCCGCTGCGCGAGGTCCTGGTACCCCTTGTAGCCGGGGACCCGGCGCGCGACTTCCTCGACGACGTCCAGCGTGGCAAGTTTCGTCGCTCGGGTGCGTGGCATGCTTCATCCTCCTCGTCCCTGCATCGTGCAAGCTGCATCGATTCTCGCCGCCGATCGCGCCGAAGGCTCGCTTTCCTACCGGCGGCCGTCCCCTTCCACGGCCAGACGGCCCGCCCCGCCAACTCCTTGCGCGGTTGCGCGATGCCGCCGCTCCTCGCCGGGGCCTCACCGGATGCCTCGGCGCGAACTCTCGGGTGGTGCTGCAATGGCCATGCCATCGCGGAAGAAACGAGAACTTCGGGGGACCGAATCGGCCCGCGCCGGGAGCGGCGCGGGAGGCTACGGGACGTGGATGATGACCCCGTACGGAACGCCGAGAGGGGGACTCCGGCGGACGATGGACGCGTTCGCGTCGAGCTCGTAGACGCGATTCGAGGCGAGATCGCTCACCCAGACATGATCGCTCCCGGCCTCGACCGCCAAGCCGTACGGCTCGAGTCCCGCGCGGCTCGAGAGCGTCGATCCATCGGCCGCGAGGCGCGTGACGCGTCCCACCGCCGAGCGAGGACGCCCGCGCTCGCTCACCCAGAGCGTGCGCGTGACGGCCTCGAGTTCCACGTCGGCGACGTTGTCGAGGCCGGTCCGCTTCGCGGCGGTGGTCGTGACCCCGGGGACGAGGTAGATGAGATCGTTCACGCTCCCCCGGATCGTCACGACCCAGGCCGACCGGGCGGACTGGTCGAGCGCGATCGCGCGGACCGGCGCGCCGACGCTCCATTGCTCGAGGAGGCTCCCGTCGGTCGGGCTCACCCTGAAAACCGTCCCCTCGTCGTTGCCGACCCAAACCGTCGGGTCGATCGTCCCGGCCTCCACGACGCGCGCGTGCCCCAGCCCCGACACGGTGAAGCGGGGCGAGGGATCGTCGAGGTCAGGGCCGAACGCCTGGATCCGCTGCTGATCGGGAGAGGCGACCCACCCGACGCCGCGAAGATTCGAGATCGAGACGTCGCTGACGCCCGGCACCAGGAGCGCGACTCCCGCCGCTTCCCCCCTCAGTCCCCGGCGCAGGATCACGCCCGATGCCGGATCGCTGAGCCAGAGGACGCCCCGGTCGCGATCGAGATCGAAGTCCTCGTACGCGTTCGCGGCGAGGATCGACGCGATCACGTCCCGGCCGTCGGGCGAGAGCGCGAGGACGCTCGACGGGTCGGCTCCCAGGATCGAGATGACGCGGGCGCCCGGCGTGGCGCTGTCGGGAAGGCTCATCGCGCTGTCCCCATAGGTGAAGCGGGCTACCAGCCGGTAGAGGTAGGTCGAGTCGTTGTCGACGTCGAGGTCGATCGTGCCGCCAGAGGCGGGACCGAAGACGGCGCCCGGCAGGGGGGAGGGCGAACCACCCGGCCTCCAGCGATGGACGACGTACTCGGCGATGCCCCGCTGGGAGAGCGGTGTCCAGCGGAGTTCCACGAGACCGTTGGCGGCGATCGCCGCGAAACCCGGAATGGCGCCGCCCGTCTGGGAGTTCGCCGGATCGAGCGGATTGAGGCGATCGCGCGTCGTGCAGCCGCCGCCGAGGATCAGGAGCATCGCCGCGGCGACCAGCGGAGCGCCGAGGTGGCGGAAGCGGCTCACCGTCCCAGCCCCGTCACCAGAAAGAAGAGCCCCGTCGTGAACAGGACCTGCCCCGTGCCCAGCGATGCGGCCGACCACCGGTCGTAGCGGATCGTGCGGTCGAACTCGCGCTCGATCACGCGGGGGTCGCTCGCGTCGAGGTAGCGGTCGTAGGCGCGATCCCCCTCGTGGCGAAGGATCGCCGCGCCGCCGGTCAGAATCGCGCCCGCGCCGACCAGGCTCCACTGGAACCATCGCCGGCCTAAGAGCGAAGGGCGAGGAGGAGGAGGAGGAGGGGGCAGGTTCAGCGAGCGGAGTCTCAGGCTGACGCTCCCCGTGTCGCCTCCCGCGGTTTCGAGGAGCCACGCCCCGGGCACCACGCTATCGGCGAATCCCGGCGCCTCGAATCGGACGCGGCGCGATTCCAGGAGCGAGGGGGCGAGGCGCAGTGGAGTCTCTCCCACGGCCGAGTCGGGCTCCGCCGCGCGGAGGGCGAGGAGCGAGACCAGCGCCGCCGGTCTGCTCTGGAGAAGTGGATGCGGTCGCAGGTCGAGGAAGACGCGAAGCGTCTCCCCCGGCGCCGCGTCGAGCGTCACGCCGTCGATCGCCGGAACGAATCGGCGCGAATCGCGGGGATACGCGCGCACGGTGACGCGGCCGGAAACGATTCTCGTGGGGGCGAGTGGCGACCACCCCACCTCGATCGCGCCGATCGTGACGCGAAGCCCGGAGGGACGCGTCTCCACGGCGACGTAGGCGGGCGCCCCCATCGCATCGGGCGCCCTCGTCGAGTCGGACGCGCCGGGAGGCGACGCGAAGAGCACGTTCGGGGTTCCCGCGGCCAGCGTGATACAGGCCGCGACGGCCACCCATCCGTGGGTCGGGAACCTCCGGCGTCTAGAAGTCAAATCCGAGATAGAACTCCCGATGCCAGCCCGGCTCGATGCCCTTGAAATCGGTGCGGCGCGCCACGTCGTAGCGGAGCACGAGGTATCCCGCGAGGTTCGTCCGAAGGCTGAAGCCGAGGCTCCCCTTCGGATCCGGGAACGGCTCGAACTTCTCCCAGGCGTTTCCCGCGTCCGCGAAGACCGCTCCGTCGATGGCCGGAAGCTCCATGCCCTCGAAGGGAAGGCCGAGAACGACGCGGCGGAGGAGGGGGAACCGGTACTCCACGTTCGCCAGGAAGAGGCGCGTGCCGAAGAGGCTTCGACGGTCGTAGCCGCGAAGCGAATGCGTGCCGCCCATCACGAAGCGCTCGGGATCGGCGCCGTTCGACATCCGGCCCTGCAACCGCGTCGCGAGCGTCGTCCACTGCGAGACGCGCACGTAGCGGCGAAGGTCGGCGCTCAGCGTCACGTTCTCCGCCCGGCCCGTGTTCCAGTTGGTGGTCACCGAGCCGGTCAGGTTGTACCGGCTTCCGTCGCGCGGGCCGGTGCCGAACCAGAGCGCGTTGTCGCGGACCAGCGAGATCCCGTGCGTCGTCAGGAAGCCCTCGCGCGGCGAGCCGTCGCCGCGGTCCTTCAAATCGTAGAACGCCTGCGCGGTTCCCTCGATCCGATCGAAGCGCGAGAACGGATAGGAGGCGACGATCGATCCGCCGGCCCTCCGCTCGAAGTAATCGAGGCCGAGGGCGTCCCGGTAGTCCCCCGCCAGGTGAAACGCGCCGATGCCGTAGTTCCAGCGATGCTGGCGGTTCACGTACCACGCCCCCGCGTTCATCCGCGTGAGGATGTCGCTCGACTTCTCCGCGGTGTTTCCGACCTGGAAGACGAAGAGGCGGTTCCCCAGGAGGTCGCTGACCGCGCCCTGCACGCCCTGCCCCACGTTCTCGTTCGGGTTGTAGGAGAGCCCGCCGGAGACGAGATCGAGCCCGTAGCGAGGCTCGTAGGCTTCCGGGGCCTGCGTGGAGCGGGCGAGCGTCGTCTCCCACGTCCACTGCGGCGGCGCCGCGGCGTCGTCCAGCGCCAGCGCGAACGAATCGCTCCGGCTCTCGGTGACGGGGATCTGGTAGATGCCGAAGCCGCCCTTCCGGTAGCCGGTGAAGAGGAGGTTCTTCCCGTCGGGAGTCCACGCCGGATCGAGCGACGTGCCGAGCGTGCGGCTGACGCGGCTCCCGCTTCCGCCGGTTCCGACCGTGTAGAGCGCGAAGGCGCCGTCCCGATCCGACGCGAAGGCGATCTGGTTGCCGTCGGGCGACCACGACGGCGTCTGGTCGGTCCAGTTGCCGTAGGTGAGATAGCGGACCTCCAACGTGGCGAGATCCACGAGGAAGAGGTTGTGCCGTCCCTCGGCGCCGTAGCGCGTGCGGTCGGACGCGAAGACGAGACGCGTCCCGTCGGGAGACCACGACGGGTCGGCGTCGGTGTAGCGGTCGTTCGTCACCCGCGCCAGGTCTCCGCTCGCGACGTCGAGGACGAAGAGGTCGGACTGACCGTCGTTCGATTGTCCGGCGAAGGCGATCTTCGACCCATCGGGAGACCACGCCGGCGACGCGAGCGCGATCAGACTGTCCATGCGCCGCCGCAACGTGATCTTCTTGGAGGCAAGATCCATCAGGAAGAGCGCGTCGCGGCCGGCCCACTTGGAGACGAAGGCGAGCTGCCCCGTCTTGGAGACGCCGATCCGGCTCTGAAAGGGATGGAACGATTCGAACTGGGCGTTCCGCTGTCCGCGCACAACCGACTTCACGTCGCGCTCGCGCCCCTGGTAGGAGGCGCTGTAGATGTTCGTGTAGCCGCTTCGCGCCGAGACGAAGAGATAGCGGTGCCCACCAAGGAGCGTGCTGTCGGGGATGGCCACCGGTTTGAGGTTCACCCCTTGCGACATGGCCCGCTCCTCGGCCGCCAGCGTGAGGCCGACGCGGTCCTTCACGTTCGGGAAGTAGCGTCTCTTGAGCGCGTACTGCCAGTCCTCCGAGATACGCCGCGAGGAGGTCCCCGTCACGCGTTGCAGGAGGCGCTCGAAGCGGTCGTCCTTGTAGATCTCGACGTAGAGGCGACGGAGCGCGTCGTCGCCGTAGGTCTTGCCGATGTGCTCGCAGAGCGACTGTCCCAGCTTGTAGATCGTGAAGGTGCCGTTGTAGCGCCAGAGCTCGCTGATCGGCGGGACCTCCCCTTCGAGGACCTGATCGGCCACGACCATCTCCCCCTGCGCGTCCCATTCGTTCGACCAGTACTCGGCCAGCCCCTCGGAGAACCAGAGCGGCGGCACGAGGTAGGTGCTGCGGCGGTGCTTCTTGTAGACCTCTTCCAGGATGGAGAACTGGAAGACGTGAACCATCTCGTGGTGGATCACGTGGCGGAATTCGCCGTAGCTGCCGGTGTACGGGAGGACCACGCGCCCCTTCATGAACTCCGTGAAGCCCTGCACCCCCTCGGGCACATGAAAGGGACTCACGTTGTTCTGCTCGAAGTGGTGGTGCGTGGAATAGACGATCAGCGGAACGCTGCGCGGCACCTCGTGCTGAAATTTCTTCGCGAGGTCGGCGTACGACTCCTCGGCCAGGACGATGGCGGCGCGGGCGAGAGGCTCTTCCTCGGGATAATAGAATACTTCGACGTGCTCGCCCTTCAGCGACAGCCAGTGAAACGTGTCGTACTGAACCTTGTTCTTGCCGAAGGCGTAGTACTGCGCCGACGACGACGTCGGAGCCGCGAGAAGCGCGACCGATGCGAGCGCGAGAAGCAGTCTGATCTTCTTCATGCAGAGCGGGTCCTCGGATGAGTCCGCCCGACGAGACAACACAGGAGGGGACGTGCCCTAATTATAGCAATGCCGAGCGCGATACGACAGCAATCGCTAAGTCGTTCGTACACTTATTTCGGGATGTGGTTCGATCCAGCCACCCATGTCCCGGCCACGCGGACGCGATGCCACTCCTCCGGCTGGATCGAGCGGAGATCGTGGCTCAAGGCGACCAGGTCGGCGCCCCAACCCGGTTCCAGACGCCCCAGACGCTCCGTCCAGCCGGCCGCGGCATGCGGCGCTTCCACGTGGGCCCGGAGCGCCTCGGCGAGCCGCAGGCGCTGCTCGGCGTGATAGGCCTCGGGATGCCGCGCGGGATCGCGGCGGAGGACGGCCGCCTGAAGCGTCAAGAGCGGCCCCGGCCGGTCGTACGGCGCGTCCGATCCGAAATAGAGGGTGGCCTTGGCCCGAAGGAGGCTCTTCCAGGCGTAAGAGCGCCCCGTGCGGTTGGCCCAGATCCGCGCGGCCTGGTCGCGGTCGGTCAGGAGGTGGATCGGCTGCACCGACGCGACGGCGCCGAGCCGGTGAAAGCGCGCGAAGTCGACCTCCCGAGCCAGCTGCACGTGCTCCACGCGGGGCGGCGCCGGGAAGCGTAGCCCCTCGGAGAGCGCTGCCTCAAAGGCGTCGAGCGCGTGGCGGACCGCGTGGTCGCCGATGGCGTGGATCGCCACGGCGAGCCCTGCCTTCGCCGCGCGAATCGTCTTCTCGCGCAACTCATCGGGCGGCGTCACCACGATTCCGACGTTCGAGGTCCCCTCGTACGGTTCCTCCAGGAGCGCCGTACTCGACCCGAGCGTGCCGTCGGCGAACATCTTCACCGGTCCGACGCGGAGACGCCTCGAGCCGAAGCCGTGCCGGAGCCCCAGTTCTTCCGCGGCGTCGAGCGACGCGACCGGAATCGATTTGAGGAGCCGCAGCGCCAGGCGGCCGTCGCGGTCGAGATCCTGCGCGGCGCGGCGGCCATGGACCGAGGCGTCGAAGTCGTGGACCGAGGTGATTCCGAGCCGGCGCGCCTCGGCCACGGCGTCGCGCAGTTCCTCCGCCGGGTCGTCGAGGCGGGGCACGCGCGAGCGAACGAGATTCGCCGCCTCCTCGATCAGGTGTCCTGTCGGCTCCCCTCGCGCGTCCTTCGCGATGACGCCCCCCTCCGGCGCGCGCGTGTGCTCGTTCACACCGCAGAGAGAGAGAGCCACCCCGTTCGCCCAGACCGAGTGTCCGTCGGCCGCGTAGATGACGAGCGGACGAGTGGGGGCGATCCGATCGAGCGTCTCCCGCACGAGCGACTCCGCCGGCCAGGCGCGCGCCACCCAGCCGCGCACGGTAATCCACTCTCCCGAGCGGAGCGTCTTCTCCCGCGCGCGGACGAGCGCCGCGAGCGCCGCGGGGGTCTGCGCCTCGCCGAAGGATGGCTCACGAAGGGCGCGAAACCAGGTGACTAGGTGGATGTGCGCGTCGACGAATCCGGGGACGAGAGCTCCGCCGCGGAGATCGACGGCCTCCACGCCGCGCCCCGCCAGTCTCCGGATTCGGCTCAGCGGGCCGATCGCTTCGATCACTCCCCCGCGGACGAGGAGCGCTTCGCCGCTTCCGCTTCCCTTTCGCGGCGTGGCGCCGGCAGGGCGCGCGGCCCTCCGCGCGTCGAGAAGCGTCCCGCCGTGGAAGAGCCACCCCTTCGCGCCGGCAGCGGCGCGCCTCCGCGCCATCACCGCTTCCCTTTGGTTTCCGCCACCACCCAGGCGGCGTAGGCCGGCAGGGCGCCCGCGGTCTTGAGCACCAGGATCTCCGGGACGCGATCGGGGTGGAGCGCCGCGATCACCTTCACCGCGCGACTCGCCCGCGACGCCGCGGTCTTTCCGTAGAGGAGAACGGCCGGCTCGTGGTGAAACTTCCCTTCCCACCGATAGAACGTCGTCGCTCCGGGCGCCACCGTGGCGCACGCCAGGAGACCCAGTCGCACCAACTCGCGCGCGGCGCGCCGTGCCACCGCGCGACGCGGGTAGGCCGCCACGATCATCGCCACGCCGGTTCGCGGCCGTGCCTTCCGCTTCATTACCGCCATCGTCCCTCCCTACGCGCTCGTCGCGGCTTCCCGCGACCGCGCCACCAGCTTCGATTGAATCCGTTCGCGAATGGCCGCCTCCACGCTCGACGCTGTCCGCTCCCATCCGAACGCCCGCATCGCCCGGTGTCCCGCCGCGGCGATCCGGAGCCGCTTCTCCGGATCGCGGAGGAGCGATTCGATCCGCCGCGCGAGGAGCCACGACCAGGGCCAGCGCGCCACCAGCGCGGTCTCGCCGTGCCGCGCGAAATCCTCCGTCCCGCTCGGCGTGCAGACGACCGCCGCGCCGCACGCCATCGCCTCCGCCGCCGTGTTGCACCACCCCGCGCGCCGCTCCGCGCTGAGGAACAGGTCAGTCTCCCGGTAGAGCGTGGCGAGTTCCTCCTGCGTGGGATGGAGCACCCAGCGGTGCGGGACACGAATCGGAAGCGCCCCGGCCTCCTCGGCCGCCCCCCTAGGAGGCGCGTCGAAGAGCGTCAGCTCCACAGGAACTCCCGCGGCGCGCGCCGCGAGATCGACGGCGCGGGCCGCGGTCCAGGTTCCCTTCCGCTTTCTCGAGAGCCTGCCGTAGACGAGGACGCGCACGGGGGCGCACGCCTTCGCGCGCTCCGGCCGCGGGTCGGGCGAGGGAGGATGGAAGAACTCGAGATTCACGCCGCCGACGCCGTCGGCCGCCCGGATCCCCCGCCGCGAGAGATGGCGCGTCATGGTGGCGGAGTTCGCCAGCACCAGGTCGGCGCTCCGCCACCCCTCCGCCGCGCACGGCGACTTTTCCAGGACCGCGTAGAACACCCGAAGCGCCCCGCCAGCCTCGGCGCGAAGGAAGAGTTCGGGATCGGGCGAGAGGAGCACGTCCCACTTCTCGGCAGTGAGCCGCTCGAGTCCGCCCCGCTCTCCCCCGAAGGGAAGCCACGGTTCCGCCGGCTCCGCGCCGGATCTGGAGGGGGGCGTCAGGAGCGCTACGGTGTGTCCCCGCCGGGTCCAGACGCGGCCCAGTTCCAGGAAGCGGCGGACGCCGCCATAGACGCCCAGATGCGGCAGCGCGACGGCGATTCGGAGGGGCTCCATGCGGGGGAGGAGTTTACCCTGGCACGCCCGTGGGGGGTGGGCTAAATTGGCTATCTATGCCACGTTTGAAGCGCTCATCGCCTCGTCGAAACGGACAGCTCGAGTGGAGCACCGAAGAGTGGCTCCGGCACCTGACGGCCCTTCCCGGGGTCGCGGGCTACGAGCATGTCTCCATTTCCGAGATCGAGCGGGCGTTCGGCCTCTTCGCCGACAAGGTGGAGCGGGACCGGATGGGCAACGTCCTCGGCTGGATCCACGGCACAGGGCCCGAGCCGCGTCCTCGCGCGCTCCTGGCTGCGCATCTCGACCGGATCGGCTTCCTGGTGAGCCGGGTCGAGGCGGGCGGTTACCTCCGCGTCGTCTCGGTCGGCGGGTTCGACCAGCGCACCCTCCCCGGCAAGGAAGTGGTGATTCACTCCAGGCCGCCCATGAACGCCATCTTCGGGACGAAGCCTCCCCACCTTCAGAAAAAGGGTGAAGCCGACAAGGTCATCCCGTTGGAAGAACTCTACCTCGACACCGGGATGCCGGAGGCGGTCGTGAGGCGGCGGGTGCCGGTCGGGACCATGGTCATGCTCCGACAGCCGCCCGTCGGGCTCCTCAAGTCGCGCCTTGCCGCCCCCGGGATGGACAACCGTTCGGGCGTGGCAGTCCTGGTCCGCACCCTCCAGACCCTTCGCGAGCGGCGCCCCGCCTGGGACGTCATCGCGGTCGGCACGGTGGAGGAGGAGGACGGACAAGTCTGCGTCGGCGCCCGGACCTCGGCCGAGGGGCTGAAGCCCGAGATCGGCATCGCCATCGACGTGAGCCATGGCGACATGCCGGGGACCCGGGAGGGCGACACCGTGCCGCTGGGAGGCGGCCCCTCGATCTGCATGGGGGCGAACATCCACGCCGGCGTCTTCGACGGATTGAGGAGCGCCGCGCGGGCGATCGGACTCCCCTTCTCCCTCGAGGTGACTCCCGCCAACTCGGGGACCGACGCCATGGACATTCAGATCGCGAGCCTCGGCGTCGCCACCGCCGTGCTCGGCATTCCCTGCCGCTACATGCACACCGGCGTCGAGGTGGTGGAACCGCGCGACGTCGATCGTTGCGCCACGCTCCTCGCCCACTATCTGGCGTCGCTCGACCCGGAATGGCGCGCCACCGAGGTGCTCAAGTAATGCCTGCCGCGCGCGCCGCGAGGCGAAACGGGGCCCCGCCGTTCGAGGAGCGCTTTCTCGAAGCATTCTCGAACGCCGACGGCCCGAGCGGCTGGGAAGCGCCGGTGCGGGACCTCGTCGTGAGCGCCGTGCGGGACCGCGTCGACAGCCTCGAGGTGGACGCCATGGGAAGCCTGGTGGCGCGCCTGTCGCCCTCCGGCGCGCGGAGCCGGCGCCGCCTGCCGCACGTCATGCTCTGCGCCCACATGGACGAAGTCGGCTTCATGGTCACCGCGGTCGAGAAGGACGGGCGCCTACGCTTCCGGAAGGTCGGCGGCATCGATCCACGCATCCTTTTGGGGCAGGTCTTCCGGGTCGGGATGAACGGCGCGCGGGGCGTGGTCGGCGTGCTGCCGGCCCACCTCCTCACGAACAACGACATGAACAAGGTGATCCCGATCGAGGAACTCTTCCTCGACATCGGCGCCGCCTCGCGCGAGGAAGCGCTCCAGGCGATCTCGATCGGCGACCTGGTCGCCTTCGACACGACCTACGAAGCGTCGGGACGTGTGCGGAAGGGAAAGGCGTTCGACGATCGAGTCGGCTGCGCCGTGGTGGCGAGCCTGGTCCAGAAGCGCCCCCCGGTTCCGGTCACGGCCGTCTGGACGGTTCAGGAGGAGATCGGACTCCGCGGCGCCGCTGCGGCCGCGCGGCGCGTGGCGCCCGATCTCGCGATCATTCTCGAGGGAACGGCCTCGGGGGAAGCCCCGGGCGCCTCCCCCGAGGAGCAGCAGCCGCGGATGGGCGGCGGCCCCACGATCACCATCCAGGACCGAAGCCTCATGGCCGACGCGCGCCTCGTCGATCTGCTCCAGCGAACGGCGAAGCGGCGAAAGATTTCGACTCAGTGGAAACGCCCCGGCGTCGGGGGGACCGACGCGGGACGTATCGCGATCTCGGGCGCCGGCGTTCCGGCGGCAGTGGTCTCCGTGGCGTGCCGCTACATCCACGCCCCGGCGGCGTACCTCGACATTCGTGATCCGCGGCGCGTGGTGGACCTCGTCTGGCACACGCTCGAATCGCTTGGAAAGGAGTGGCCGTGAAACCGCATGCGGGTAGTCTCGATGCACTTCTGAAGGCGCTCGTTCCCGCTTACGGCCCGCCGGGCCGCGAGACGGGCGTGCGCGCCGCGCTCCGATCCGCGCTTCGCGGTGTCGGGCGCACGCGCGAGGACGCGCTCGGTAATCTCCACCTTCACCTCCCCGGCAGCGGGCCCAGGCTTCTCCTGGTCGCCGCGATGGACGCCCCCGGCGTCATCGTGACCCGCGTGGAATCGAGCGGCACCGCCCGCATCGATCTTCTGGGCGGTCGCGGCGCCGCCGAGGCGGTCGGGGCCACGGTTGTCTTCGCCGACGGCGAGCGCGCGCTCATCGCCTACGACCGCCCCGCGAACGGCAAAGAGGCGGGGACGCTCGACGCGAGTTCGCTCTACCTCGTGACCGGGTACGACAAGGCGGGCGCGGCGAAGCGCTTCCCCGTCGGCTCGGTCGGAATGCTGGAAGCGCGGCTCGACCGACTGGGCGATCAGTGGCGTGCCTGCTCCCTCGACAATCGCGCCGGCGCGGCGGCCGTGGCGGCGGCGATCCTTCGCTCGCGCCGCATTCCCTACGATCTGCACGTGATCTTCACGGCGCAGAGCGAACTCGGATCGCGCGGCGCCATGATCGGCGCCTTCGGCGTCGAGCCCGAGATGGCCGTGGTGGTGGAACTGGCGCACGTCGGCGAGGCGAAGGACCAGAGCCCCGTGACGCTCGGTGAAGGACCCTGCATCGGGCTCAAGGAACATGGATACATCGCGCATCCGCAGGCGCTGGAGATGGCGCGTAAGGCCGCCAAGGCCGCGCGCGTTCCGATCCAGTACCTGGTGCGCGAAGAGGGTTCGACCGACGCCGGCGCCGTGCGGCGCGCCGGGCCGGGCGTTCCCACGGTGCTGATCGCGATTCCCGCGCGGAAGACGGGCGGGCCCGAATCGCTCGTCCACGCGCGCGACCTGGAACGAACCGTCGATCTCGTGGTGCGGCTTCTCGCGACGCCTCCGGAAAAGAAGCCGGCCGCGCGCACGCGGACGCCCCGACGCGGAGGTAGGTGATGAACGTCTCGACACGCGGCAAGGAAGCGCAGGCTTCCCCTATCCGGCGGCTCGCGCCCTACGCCGAAGCGGCGATGAAGGAGGGCGCGACCGTCTACCAGCTGAACATCGGACAGCCCGACCTTCCGACGCCCGACATCGTCATGGAGCGGATCCGGAATTATCCCGGCAAGTACGTCCCTTATTCGCCCTCCCCGGGGACGATGGAGTTCCGCGAGGGGATGTCGCGCTACTATCAGTCGGTCGGGCTCGACTTCAGCCCCGCCGAGATCCTGACCACGGTCGGCGGGAGCGAGGCGCTCCAGTTCGCTTTCTGGGCGTTGTTCGAGCCGGGCGAGGAAGTGATCATCTTCGAACCCTTCTACACCAACTACGCCACCATGGCCCTCGTGGCCGGCGTCGGCGTGAAGCCGGTCGCCTGCGACGCGCGGACCGGCTATCACCTCCCGCCGATCGAGGCGATCGAGCGCGTCATCGGCCCGAAGACGCGCGGCATCCTGATCTGCGCTCCGTCGAATCCGACCGGCACCTCCTACACGGCGGCCGAGATCGACGGCCTTGTCGACCTGGCGAAGCGGAAAAACCTCTGGATCATCACCGACGAGGCGTACCGCGAGTTCGTCTACGACGGCCTGAAGCACGAGAGCCCGCTGACCCGGAAGGGGATCGACCAGCAGGTGGTGCTGGTCGATTCGATCTCGAAGCGGCTCAACATGTGCGGCGCGCGCGTCGGCACGCTGGTGACGAAGAACGCCGCGGTCCGCGACGCCTGCCTGAAGTTCGCGCAGGCGCGCCTCTCGCCGCCGACGATCGGCCAGTACGCGGCCTCCGTGCTCGACAAGGTCCCTGCGTCCTACACGAAGATGGTCGTGGACGAGTTCCGCAAGCGTCGCGACCTGGTGATGGAAGGGCTCGCGAAAATCCCCGGGACGTTCGCGCGGAAGCCGGAAGGTGCCTTCTACCTGATGGCCGAACTCCCCGTGGCGAACGCCGAGGAGTTCGTGATCTGGATGCTGAAGGAGTACCGGAAGGACAACGCGACGCTCATGGTCGCGCCGGGCGACGGCTTCTACGCCACGCCGGGCCGAGGGAAGAACGAGATTCGGTTCGCCTACGTGCTCGAAGAGGGCGCGCTCCGGAAGGCAATGGAGATTCTGGCGGGGGCGCTGGAGGCATATCCGGTGAAGGTGGGGCGGTAGGGACGCCCCACCGCTGTTCCCTATTTCAGCAGCGTGACGCGGCCGCGGTCCACCCGTTGGCCGCGTTCGACTTTGAAGAAGTAGACGCCGCTCGCCAGGGGCCGACCGGAAGCGTCGCGCCCGTCTACCGGAACCACCCGCAGACCCGGGAGCGCGCGCGCTTCATCGAGCAGCGTTCGAACGAAGCGCCCCGAGACGTCGTAGAGCCGGACGTGGACACGACCGGGCGAGGCGACATCGAATTGGATGCTGCCGGTCGGGTTGAACGGATTCGGCCCGACCGCGATCGACGCGCGCGGATCGCCCAAGACATGAAGCGTGATCTCTCCGCGCACCAGCGCCCCCTCCATCGTCATGATCTCGAGCCGCGCGCTGACGTCGCGCTTCCCCCGCACGGCCGAGAAGAGTCGCACGAGGTCGGCCATTCCGAAGGAGACGGTAGCATCCGGCACGCCGTTCCTGTCCGAGTCGCCCGAGACATGCCGCCGAGTTTCGCTCGTGAGGATGGAGTCGGTCGCACCCAGTCCTCCGGTCCGCAGGACGGCGGTGTCGAGACGGAGGCCCGCGAGATCGAACGGCACGGCGGCGGGCTCCACATGGAGATCGATGAAGCCATTGGCGTCCCGGAGCGCCAGCACTCGCTGGGGTGGAAGCATGAAAGCACGCGCGGGGATCGCATCGGCGATGATGGCCTCGGTAGAATCACGCGACGTTCCGCCCGAGTTGCTCACGCGCAGCGTGACCCGATACCTGCCGCCGCTGGCGTAGCGATGCTCCACGACCACCCGGTTACTTGTTTGCCCATCCCCGAAGGTCCAGGCAAAGCTCGCCGGATAGCCGCCTGTCGATGTCCATCGTCCATCGAATTGAACCGGGAGCCCGGCGAAGCCCGCGTACGGTCTTCCCGCCACCGCGATCGGCCGAGGCGGCACCGAGAGACACGGAATGCAGATACAGTCGCCGGGAAGCCTTAGCCCTCCTTCGAATCGTTGCTGCGATCGATTGCCCTCGCTGTCGATCGCTGTCACAAGGACGCTGAAAATCCCCGGCAGAGCCGATTCCGGGGGCGACATCCTGAGCAAGAGCATGTTGGGGCGCGACGATTCGACTGTGATCCATGGCGGTGCCGCCGTTAGCTCCAAGGTCAGAGGGCGCTCCGAGGCAGCCTCGGCGTCGAGCCCCGCGTATCGAGTGCTCCGCTGTTCCACGCATCCGAGCGAAGCTGGGCTCCATGTGACGTGCATGGGCCCGGCAGACAGCACGGTAATGGGGAACGAGAACTCTACCCGGGTATATCCGTCGGTCGCCGCGAGGACGAACGGATGGCTCCCGGCATCGCCGGAAAGCGGGCGAAGCGCGAAGGCCAACGATCCCCACCCGAGGGCCTCGAGTTGCTCCGCGACGGTGAGGAATGCCGGGGCGCGCGCGAGGTCGAGTCGCAGGGGGTCGGAGTCTGCATCGGTCACGTCCACCCTGGACCGCAAGATCTCCCCCTCCTGAACGACGAGTGAATCGGCCAGCACGAACTCCGGAAGATGATTCGCGCCGACCGTGACTCGGAACGAACCCGCCACGAAGTGCGTCGCGTCGGCCGCTGTGAGAACGATGGAATAGGTCCCGACCTCAAGGGCGCTCGGAACAAGCCGGATCACTCCCTCCGTTAAGCCGGGATCTTGCCTGACCACCCGAAGGGAGGCGAATCGCGGCGCACCGGAAAGGAAGAGCGCGATGGAATCGCGGTCGGGGTCGCTCACCCAGATGGGCAGTTCCCGGATGAGCCCCGGCTGGACACTAACGTCGGGAAGGGATGCCCAGACCGGCGGGGAATTTGTCTGGGGTGGATCGGAGACGTCGACAACTCGAAGGGTGAATGTCTGCGACGCGGTGTTCGTGCCGTCGCTCGCGAGCACGGTAATTGTGTAGGTGCCCGCGTCTTGCGAACCTGGCACAAACGTCAGAGTTCCCTCGATGTATCCCGGATCGCTGAACTTCTGGACGTACCTCGCGAACGATAGCGTTGGGCTTACAACGAGGGACAATAGGGATCCGTCTGCGTCCTCCGCTGAGAGCACGGCGGTTCCCACCACGCGCTCCGCAATCTCCAGATCGGGGATATCCCGAAGCACCGGTACCGGCGATATGTTCGGGGCTGAAAGCCCGTCGGAATCCGCCCAGTCTACGCCGAGCTTGAGCGTGTTATCGCCATCGATACCGCGGCACTTTGACCCAAAAGACGTGTACCCCGGTGGATTGAGCCGCGAGTTCGCCGCGAAGACAATGCTCGGCGTCCCCGTGGCGGGCGTGATCTCGACTCGGCCCAGGAGATATCCTCCCGGGGGCAGGATCTCCCCTCCCCCGAATCCCGAGTAGAACTCGCGCGGGTCCTCCGCGGAACCGAATGACGTCGTTGCAGAGAGAACCAGATTCGTGAAGACCCCCCACTCCACGGTTCCGCCAACGGTCCGAAGGATGACCTCGTAGGAGTTGAACGTCATCGTCGAAGAGCTATCCACGGCGCAGGTCGCAGCGGAGCCGTCCCGGTTCCGGTTCGTGACGAGTCGGATGTCGATGGTCGTGGTGACGCCGGGCGGAAGGAGATCGGACGCCGTGCGAACGCCGTCACCGTTGGCGTCGAGGAAAATGTACTGCGCGAGCGCCACCGACGGGGCGGCCAGCCAGACAATCAAGAGCGCTGGGAAGAGGAGCGAACCGGGACGGCGAACCATGAAGCCTCCATGGGGGGACCTGCTGGAGGCTTGAGCGTAGACCCGGGCGGGCCCGGGACGTGAGCGAATCCTGGCGCTGAGCGCTACACCCTTCGGAGTACGGCCTCGGCCAGCCGCTCCACGTCGGACAGATCGTTGTAGACCTGGGCCGAGAGCCTCGCCCAGATGCGGCCGCGGTAGGCGTGCATCTGGATCTCGATATTGTCCTCCAGGAGGAGCGCGAGGCGAAGCCGGACGGCATCTTCATCCGATGCCCCGGCACGCTCCGAAAGCGGCACGGTCACCATGGTGCCGACCATCTCCTGCGGCACGGCAAGCTCGGTCCCCCACTCCTTCGTGAGAAGCCGCGCGCCATCCCACGCAAGGCGATGCATGTACTCCCGCGCGGCCTCGAAATCCCATTCACGTAGGAGCATAACCCCTTCCGGTGCCGCCAAGTAGTTCGTGGGATCTAGCGTCCCCACCCAATCGAACTCGTTGGTGAACCCGTGGTCCAACCCCCACGAAATCGTCCAGGGGTGGAGCCCCACCTGCCGCTCTGGGGGCGCCCAAAGAAACCCGCACGAGCGCGGCGCGTGGCACCACTTGTGGAGGTTCGCCGCGTACCAATCGACCCCGATCGAAGGGACATCGAGGGCCAGCGCGCCGGGAACATGGGCGCCATCGGCCAGGACCAGCACGCCGCGATCGCGGAGCGCCGCAGCGATCTCGGCGAGCGGCAGGAGCTGGGCCGACTCCGACGTGACGTGATCGACGATGGCCAGCCGTGTCCGTGGCCCCACCGCGGCCAGGATGGCATCGCGCGCGGCGGCCGGCGTCGTGGGATAGGGCATTTCGGCGACCGCCACAGAACCGCCGAACTCCCGCGCCCGGTTCCTGGCACCGTAGGTGATGGCCCCGTACCCCAGATCGGTGACGAGAATCTCGTCCCCCTTCTCGAACGGGAACGACCGGAGCACGGCATTGATGGCGTGGGTGACGTTCGGCGTGAAGACGAAATCCTCCTCCCGCGCTCCGACAAACGTTGCCACGGCGGCCGCGGCCTCCCGCATGCGGGTCGGCCCAGGCCTCCAAGGGGCCGGCTTCTCCCCGGTCAGTTCGCGAAGCATGAAGGACGAGGGATTTCGCTCCATCTCTTCCCGGAGGGCCTGCTGGGCGGCCATGACACGGCGCGACACGACGCCGACGGTGCCGTGGTTGAGGTAGGTGAGCGCGGGATCGAGGGGCCAGTGCTCGCGCATGGCGTGGCCGAACGTGGGGCGCGGAGTCATGGGAGGGGATTCTAGAAGGTAGACGCCCGCCGCGCGAGCGCCATCGCCATGCCTATGCCTGGACTACGAAAAGAGCGAGCGAACACTTTCCTGTGCGGCCGCGAACCAGGCGCTCGGGAAGAGCCCCGGCCAGAGCGTCCCGACCGCCGTCACCAGGAGGACGAAGGCGAGCGCGAGGGGAATCCGAATTGGCGGGAAGGCCTCCTGTGGCTCCTTCATGTACATGAGGACCAGGAGGCGCAGATAGTAGAAGACGGAGATGGCGCTGTTGAGGACGGCGAAGATGGCCAGCCAGACGTGACCCGACTGGACGGCGCCGCCGAAGAGGTAGAGCTTTCCGACGAAGCCGGCCGTGGGCGGAATCCCCGAGAGCGAGAGCATGAAGAGCGAAAGGAGCGCGCCGATGAGGGGGTACTTGAACCCCATACCGGCGTAGTCCTTCAACTCTTCCCCACGCCCGCCCTTGTGCTCCAGGAGCACCACGATCGCGAAGGCTCCCAGATTCATCGCCACGTACGCCATCAGGTAGAAGACGGCCCCCGTGCCTCCGATCAGCCCCCCCGAGACGATCCCGATGAGGACGTAGCCGGAATGCGCGATGCTGGAATAGGCGAGCATCCGCTTCACGTTCGTCTGCGCGATGGCGGCCACGTTCCCCACCGTCATCGTCAGGACCGCGATGACCGAGATCACCATGTCCCACTCCGCCTGCGCGGGGCCGAACGCGATGAAGAAGGTGCGCAGGAACGCGACGAACGCGGCGGCCTTCGGGCCGGCCGAGAAGAAGGCGGTGATCGGAGTCGGCGCGCCTTGGTAGACATCGGGCGTCCACATGTGGAACGGCGCCGCCGCCACCTTGAAGCAGAGCCCGACCAGGATGAGCGCCATGCCGGCGTAGAAGAGTCCTTCGGGAACCGGGCCGGTCGATCCGGCGATCGCTTCCCCGATCCGCTCCAGGTTCGTCGTGGCGGTCGCGCCGTAGACGAGGGAGATGCCGTAGAGAAGAATTCCCGAGGCGAAGGCGCCGAGGAGGAAGTACTTCATCGCCGCTTCGTTCGACGCGTCGTTGTTCCGGCGGTAACCGGCCAGGATGTAGAGCGAGATGGAGAGGACCTCGATCCCCAGGAAAAGCGTGATCAGATCGAGGCCCGAGGCCAGGATCATCATGCCCGACGTGGCGAAGAGAAGGAGCGAGTAGTACTCGCAGTGCTCCACTTCCTCGCGGCGGAGGAACGGAATAGAGAGGAGCACGACCACCGCCGACGTCGCCAGGAAGATGACGTTGAAGAGCGTCGAGAGATTGTCGAGCGTCACCATGCCCGCGTACCCGCGCTCCGAGAGCCCCCACTGTGGAATGGTCCGCGCCAGCGCCAGGAGAAGGCCGCCGAGCGCGAACCAGGCCGAGAGGTGCTTTTTCCCGTGCGGGAGGACCAGGTCGAGCAGGAGGAGGACGAGCCCGGCTCCGCAGACGATCAGGAGCGGCTCGATCATCCCCAGCGGCGCGTCGATCGGAAGCGGCAAGTTCATCGCGTCACACTCCCCGGCGATCCGACGGGCGGCGGAGGCGCATCGATTTCCACGCTGGCCGAATCCGCCGGCATGCCCGCTTCGCCATCCACCACCGCCTCATCCCCCGGAAGCGTCGCCTCCATGTCGGTCCCCGACGGCTCGTCGCCGCCGTAGAACTCCGGTTCGACGACCCGCTCGGCGATCGTCCGCGACGACATCCGCTCGATCAGTTCGGCCGACGGCATGTCGAGGAACCGGAGGAAGGTGTTCGGGTAGACGCCGATCCAGACGATGAAGACGATGACCGGCGCCAGGACCCAGAACTCGCGGCGGGTTAGGTCCGGAAGCCCTCGGTTCTTCTCGTTCGTGATTGGACCGAACATGACGCGCTGGAACATCCAGAGGAGGTAGACGGCGCCCAGGATGACGCCGGTCGCCGAGATACCCGCCACCCAGGGGTTCATCTTGAACGCCCCGAGGAGGATCAGGAACTCACCGACAAAGCCGTTCAGCCCCGGGAGCCCCAGGCTCGAGAGCGACACGATCAGGAACATGGCCGCGAACCACGGCATCACCTCCGAGATTCCGCCGAACTCCGAGATCTCGCGCGTGTGGCGGCGCTCGTAGAGGATGCCAACCGCGAGGAAGAGCGCGCCGGTCGAAAGGCCGTGGTTGATCATCTGGAGCACGCTTCCCTGGATCCCCTGCATGTTGAGGGCGAAGAGGCCCAGCATGACGAATCCGAGGTGGCTCACGGAGGAATAGGCGACCAGCTTCTTCACGTCGGTCTGCACCATGGCGACCAGCGCGCCGTAGATGATCCCGATCACCGAGAGGGCGATCAACCACGGCGCGAACGCCAGCGCGCCCTCCGGGAAGAGCGGCATGGCGAAGCGGAAGAATCCGTAGGTCCCCATTTTCAGCAAAACGCCCGCCAGGATCACCGACCCTGCCGTCGGAGCTTCCACGTGCGCGTCGGGGAGCCAGGTGTGGAACGGGAACATGGGAACCTTGATGGCGAATGCCAGGGCGAAGGCACCGAAGAGCCAGAGCTGCGCCGAGTGCGCGAGCGGCGTGTCGTAGAGGCGGATCAGGTCGAAGGTGTACTCGCCGAACGCGGCGTGGTACGCGAAGTAGAGGTAGAGGATGCCGACCAGCATCAGAAGGCTTCCGACCACCGTGTAGAGGATGAACTTCACGGCGGCGTAGACGCGCCGCGGGCCGCCCCAGACGCCGATCAGGAGGTACATCGGAATCAGGACCACTTCCCAGAACATGTAGAAGAGGACCAGGTCGAGCGCGGCGAAGACGCCGATCATCCCCGTCTCGAGGACGAGGAGTAGCGCCATGTAGGTCTTCACCTTCTCCGTGATCGCCGAGAAGGAGGAGACGGCCGCGACGGCCGAGAGGAGCGTCGTCAGGAGGATGAGCAGCACGCTCACGCCGTCCACGCCGAGGTAGTACTGGATTCCGAGATTCGGCACCCACGGCGCCCTCTCCACGAACTGCATGCCGCGCTGTCCCATCTGGAACGCCGTGAAGAGCGGCAGCGAGGCGAGGAAGGTCAGAATGGTCACCACGAACGTGAAGCCGCGCACCATCCCGACCTTCGCCGACGGCACGAGGAGGAGAAGGAGCGCCCCCACGGCCGGGAGGAAGGTGACCAGCGTCAGAATCGGAATTCCCATGATCGCGATCGTCGGGGTCATCGGAGCGCCAGGTAGCCGAACACGACCACCATCCCCAGGGTGATGATCAAGGCGTAGAGTTGCACGTAGCCGGTCTGGGCCATACGAAGCCAACCCGCTCCCTGCTCCACCTTCTTCCCGACGCCGTTCACGGCGCCGTCCAGAATGGCCGCGTCGACATCCTTCCAGAGGCGATTGGAGAGCCTGACGATCGGCTGCACGATCCGGGCGTCGTAGATCTCATCGACCCACCACTTGTGCCAGAGGAGGTCGTAGAGGCCGCGCGCCTTCTCCGCTAGGCGATGCGGCGCCTGCGGGTCCTTCACGTAGAAGCGGTGCGCCACGAAGATGCCGAGGAGCGCCACGGCGAGCGAGATGACCATCAGGGTGATCTCGAGGTTCGGATCGTGCGTGCCGGCGCCGTGCGCGGCTGCGGCGCCATGGGCCGCCGCAGCCCCATCCGCCACGCCCTCGCCCACCCTCTGGAGGTCGGCGAAGACCGGCTCCAGGAACGCGTCGAGCCGCTGTCCGCCCGCCATCAGCGGAATCTGCACGAAGCCGCCGACGGCGCTCAGGACCGCCAGGAGCATGAGCGGCAACGTCATGCTGTTCGGCGATTCATGGAGGTGGTGCTTCGCCTCGTGCGTCAGCCGCTCGGGACCGTGGAAGGTCATGAAGTAGAGCCGGAACATGTAGAAGGCGGTCATGAAGGCGCCCACGACGCCGCACGCCCAGAGGATCGGCCCTCCGTTGTTGAACGCCTTCCAGAGGATCTCGTCCTTGGAGAAGAAGCCGGCGAACGGGAAGACGCCGGCGATGGCGAGCGTCGCGATGAGCATCGTGATGTGCGTCTTCGGAAGGTGCTTCTTCAGCCCGCCCATGCGGTCCATGTCCTGCTCGCCCGAGAGCGCGTGAATCACGCTTCCGGCGCCCAGGAAGAGGAGCGCCTTGAAGAAGGCGTGCGTCATGAGGTGGAAGATGCCGGCCGTGTAGGCCGACACACCCATGGCCAGGAACATGTAGCCGAGCTGGCTCACGGTCGAATAGGCCAGCACCCGCTTGATGTCCTTCTGCACCAGGCCGATCGTCGCGGCGAAGAGCGCCGTCGCCGCGCCCACGATGGCGACCACCAGGAGCGCGGTCGGGGCGAGCGCGAAGAGGACGTGGCAGCGCGCGATCATGTAGACGCCCGCCGTGACCATCGTGGCGGCATGGATCAGCGCCGAGACCGGCGTCGGTCCTTCCATGGCGTCGGGAAGCCAGATGTGGAGCGGAATCTGCGCGCTCTTGCCGGTGGCTCCGACGAAGAGGAAGAGCGCGATGGCCGTGGCCAGGGCGCCTCCCATGGCGAGCTGCCCCGGCGCCTCGGCGAAGACGCGACCGAAGTCGAGCGTGCCGAACGTGACGAAGATCAGGAAGACGCCGATCAGGAAGCCCCAGTCGCCGATGCGGTTGACGATGAAGGCCTTCTTCCCCGCCTCCGCCGCCGCCGGGCGCTGATACCAGAAGCCGATCAGGAGGTACGAGCAGAGCCCCACGCCTTCCCAGCCGAAGAACATCACCAGGAAGTTGTCGGCCAGTACCAGCATCAGCATGCAGAAGGTGAAGAGGTTCAGATAGGCAAAGTAGCGGCCGTACGCCTTCTCGTGGCTCATGTAGCCGGTGGAGTAGACGTGGATCAGGAAGCCGACTCCCGTCACCACCAGCATCATCACGGCCGAGAGCGGATCGAGACCCAGCCGAACGGCGACCGAGAGGTCGCCCGAATCGATCCAGGAGAAGAGGGTCTGGAGGAAGAAGCGGTCCTCCGACGGGAGTCCCAGGAGCGACTGGAAGCAGCCGAGCGCGATGACGAACGCCGCGCCGACCGATCCGACGCCGATGGCGCTGACCAGCTTCCGCGGCAGCTTCCCGGCGCCGAGGCCGTTCAACATGGCCCCGAGGAGCGGAAGCGCCGGCACCAGCCAGAGCAGATTCAAGGACATCGTCGGCTCAACCCTTCAAGAGGTGGACTTCGTCCACGTTGGCGGTTTCCTTCTTGCGGAAGATCGCGACCAGGATGGCAAGCCCGATCGCCACCTCCGCCGCGGCGACCGCCATGACGAAGAAGACGAAGATGTGGCCGTCCATGGAGCCGTGCTGCCGCGAGAACGCCACGAACGAAAGGTTCACCGCGTTCAGCATCAATTCGATCGACATGAAGATGATCAGCGCGCTGCGGCGCACCAGGACTCCGACGACCCCGATCGTGAAGAGGATCGCGGCCAGGATCTGATAGGCGACGAGTGGAACGGCGAGCGGATGCATCAGGCGAATTTCCTCTTCGCGAGGACCACCGCGCCGATCACCGCCACGAGGAGCAGGATCGAGGTGATCTCGAACGGATAGAGCCAGGTCGTGTAGAGGATCCTCCCGATGGCCGCGGGCGACCCGAAGTCGGCCGGAAGCGCCGCCGCGGGCGGCATGCCGCCCCCTTCCCCGCCGTTCGGCGAGAGCGCGGTCCAGAGGAGTTCCACCAGCACGAGGAGCGCGAACAGGAACCCGAATCCCTTGGCGGCGCCCGGCGACAGCACGCTCGATTCGCCGCGGAAGTTCAGGAGCATGAGCACGAAGAGGAAGAGCACCATGATGGCGCCGGCGTAGACGATCACCTGGAGCGCGGCGATGAACTGCGCGTTCAGGAGGATGAAGAGCCCGGAGAGCGAGAGGAGGACTCCGACCAGAAGCAGCGCGCAGTGAACCGGATTCCGGTGGAAGACCACCCCCAGGGCGCAGAGGATCGCGACCAGGGCGAAGAAGGCGAAGAGGATCAGTTCGAGGGCCATTCGCCTATCCCCTCAGCACCAGGACGACCGCCGTCACCGCCATGTTCAGGAGCGACGCCGGAAGCAGGACCTTCCATCCGAAGCTCATCAGCTGGTCGTAGCGAAGCCGCGGGAATGTGCCCCGCAGCCAGATGTAAAAGAAGAGGAAGAACGCCAGCTTGATCAGGAACCAGACCGGTCCGGGGAGAATGGGTCCGTGCCACGCGCCCAGGAAGCAGGTGATGGCCACCCCGGAGACGACCATCATGTTCGCGTACTCGGAGACGAAGTAGAGCGCGAACTTCATGCTGGAGTACTCGGTGTGAAACCCGGCCACCAGCTCCGACTCGGCCTCGGCCAGGTCGAACGGGGCGCGGTTCGTCTCGGCGACGGCGCAGATGAGGTAGATCAAGAACCCGAAGAACTGCGGGATAATGAACCACATCTTCTCCTGCGCGCGGCCGATCTCCGCGAGCGAGAGGCTCCCGGTCATCATGATGATCGGCACGATGGAGATTCCCTGCGCCAGCTCGTAGGAGATCATCTGGGCCGAGGAGCGGAGCCCGCCGAGGAGCGGATACTTGGAATTCGCGGCCCAGCCGCCGAGGACGATGCCGTAGACCCCCATCGACGTCGTGCCGAGGAGGAAGAGGACGGCGACGTTCACGTCGGTGATCCGGAGCGCGATCGTCCGGCCGAAGAGGGTGAGGGTATCGCCCCACGGAATGACCGTCATGGCGACCAGCGCCGTGATGACCGAGATGGCGGGGGCCAGGAAGTAGACGGGCTTGTCCACCTGCGACGGGACGATGTCTTCCTTCATGAAGAGCTTGATGCCGTCCGCGATCGTCTGGAGCAGGCCGAACGGGCCGACGCGCTCCGGTCCGATGCGGTCCTGCATGTGCCCCAGTACCTTCCGCTCCATCCAGACGATGAGCGGGACGCCCATGAGCGTGAATCCGAGAACGATGAGGACCTTGATGACCGCTTCGATGATGAGGGCGAGATCCACGGGCCGCTACTTGAGCTCCGTCAGGAGACGATCCACATCGTGGGACGTCAGATTTTCGTGGTACGCGTCGTTGACCATCAGGACGGGAGCGGTGCCGCACGAACCGAGGCATTCCACCGAGAAGAGCGTGAAGCGGCCGTCCGTGGTCGTCTCCCCCTCCTGGATGCCGAGTTTCTCCTCGATCTGCTTCTGAAGGCGGTGCCCCCCCTTCACACAACAAGAAAGGTTGCGGCATACCTGTAACACGTGCCTGCCGACCGGCCGCTGATAGAACATCGTGTAGAAGGTAACGACTCCGCGCACCGTCTGCTCGGTGAGACCCAGAATCTCGGCCACCTCGCGCTGCGTCGCCACGCTCAGCCACCCCTGGTCGGCCTGGGCGGCGTGGAGCGCCGGAATGACCGCGGACTGGCTCGTCTCGTACGTAGACTTCAGGGCTTCGATCGCTTGGCGGGCTTGGGCGGAGAGCACGGCGTCTAGTTCTCGACGTTCGGGAATTGATCCGTACGGGTCGGGTGATCCTTGCGAAGCGGATGCCCCAGCCAGCCGTCCGGCGTCAGGATGCGCTGCAGATTCGGATGTCCGTCGAACACCAGCCCCATGAGGTCGTAGACCTCCCGTTCCATGTAGTCGGCGCTCTTCCAGACAGACACGGCCGACGGCGCCGTCTCGTTCTCGCGAACGGGCGTCTTGAGCAGGATGCGGCGGTTGAAGGTGAGCGAGTAGAGATTGTGCAGCAGCTCGAATCGCGGCTCGTCGGGCCCGCGCTCCTGAAGGTAGTCGACCGACGTCACGTCGGTCAGCATCTCACAGAGGAGTTCGGGATCGTCCTTGGCGAAGCGGAGGATATCGAGAAGCGCGTCCTTTCGGACCCAGATCGAGAGTTCCTTCCGGAACGACTGAGACTCGAGCACGGCGTCGCCGAACTTGGCGCGGAGCCGCTCCACGACCATCTTCTGATCGTCGGTCAGCGCGTCCAGCTGGTCGGGTTCGGGCCTCAATCCCATTCGAGCGCTCCCTTGCCCCAGGCCCAGAAATAGCCGACGAGGAGGATCAGGAGGAATATCCCCATCTCGATCAGGCCGAAGACGTGCAGCTCCTTGGAGACGACGGCCCAGGGGTAGAGGAAGACCGTCTCGATGTCGAAGACGATGAAGAGCATGGCCACGAGGTAGAAGCGCGTGTTGAAGCGCTCCCGGGCGTTTCCGACCGGCGTGACGCCGCACTCGTAGGGGAGAAGTTTCGCTTCGCTGTCGATCCGAGTTCCGAGAAAATGGGACGCGGTGAGCGTGAAGGCGGCGAAGCCGGTCGCCACCACCAGCATGATCAGGATGGGGATGAATGCGGCGACGCTATTGGGATCTACCGGGCTCACCGTATCCCTTCCCTCCCCGGGGTCGTACCGCCCTCAAGAACGTCCGCCGCAACTTCGTGAAAAAAGGTGCTAATCGCGGCAGGATAGGAACTTGCCTAAGTCCTTGTCAAGCCACTTTCTCCGAGAGGACCTTGTCGACGCTCCCCGCCACCCGGACCGCCATGATGTCGGGATCGTGCTCGAAGAGAAAGAGCCAGTTCTCCCGGGTGGCGTCGGCCAGAATCGCACGCTTTGTCTCCAGCGTCATCATGGGATAGAGGTCGTAGCCCATGATGTACGCAAGAGGTAGGTGCGCCACGGTCGGGATGAGATCGACGGTGTAGAGCGCCCGCTGGCCGGGGAGGTCGAAGAAGACCCCCTGATGGCCGAGGGTGTGCCCCGGCAGGAGCCGCATCGAGACGCCGGGAAGAATCTCGACGTCGTCCTCGTGGATGGTGAGCTGCCCCGAGGCCTCCAGCGGGTCGTAGTTGTCCGGGAAGTAGGAGGCCCGGTTTCGCTCGTTGGCGTGGTGCGCGTCGTTCCACTCCTGGCGCCGGGCAAGGTAGCGCGCCCGCGGAAACGTCGGGTGGACGGAGCCGTCGGCGTCGCGTGCGGTGCCGCCGCCGCAGTGGTCGAAATGGAGATGCGTGAGGGCGACGGTGTCGATCCCCTCCGGGGAGACGCCGAGCGACGCGAGTTCCTCCAGGAGTCCCTCGGGGCGCTCGATGGCGTAGATCTCGTGGAACTTGGGGTCGTTCTTGCTCCCCGATCCCGCGTCCACCAGCACCCGCTTTCCGTTTCCCTCGATGAGGAGGCAGTTCATTCCCATCCGGATCCGGTTCTTCTCGTCCGCCGGCGCCACGCGGCTCCAAAGCGTCTTCGGAACCACTCCGAACATGGCGCCGCCGTCGAGCCGGAAGCGGCCGCCGGAGACGAAGCGCACCGTGTAGGGTCCGAGCGTGATCGAGGGAATGGCGGGGCGCGCCGTGGCGGCATCGCCCGTCGCCGACGCGGCTGGCGCCGACGCCGACGCCGGCGCCGGATCGGGGGCGTTCATGTTTCTGGCGGTTCCTCGCGCGGGAATGGGTGCGGCGAATTCGAGACTCCGGAGCGCCCCGTAAGCCGAGTTCTGTCGGATTGCTCCGTGGCGACCATTTCTCTAGGACGCGCGTTACCGAGCGCCTCTAGCAACCTACCCGGGACTTGTAACGAGGCGGGCCACCTCTCGTCCCCTATTCGGTCTTGCTCCAGGTGGGGTTTACCGAGCCGAGGGAGTCACCTCCCCCGCTGGTGCGCTCTTACCGCACCGTTTCACCCTTACCGCGGACCCGAAGGCCCGAGGCGGTTTGCTTTCTGTTGCACTTTCCCTGGGATCGCTCCCGCTGGGGGTTACCCAGCACCCTGCCCTGTGGAGCTCGGACTTTCCTCGTGTCGCTCGCGCGACCCGCGGCCGCCTGTGACACTCCGGAAGTCTTCGAATTCCGCCTGTTACGCTACTGTTGATTCTAGGGTCCAGACCCCCAAGAATCAAGGCATGCAGCCTGTTGCGCGGCCTACTCTTCTGACGTTCGACATCTTCGGGACCGTCCTCGACTGGCGGCGCGGCATGCGGGAGGCCGTGACGCGCGGGGGCGGAGCGTGGGCCGAAGGGACCTTCGACCGCGTCATCGACGCCCAGGGCCGGGCGGAAGGCGGCCCCTTTCGCCGCTACGCCGAGATCACGGCGGAGAGCCTGGTCGAGGTCGTGGGACTTCCGCGTGCCGACGCGGACACGATCGGCGCCTCGGTCGGCACGTGGCCTCCCTTCCCCGACTCCGCGGAGGGGCTGCGGCGGTTGATGCGCGTGACGCCTTGCGTCGCGATGACCAACAGCGACCGCGTGCATGGGGAGCAGGCGCAGGCGGGGCTTGGCCTCAGACTCTCGCACTGGATCTGCGCGGAAGAATCGCGCGGCTACAAACCGGCACCGGAGGTGTGGCGATACGTGAGCGAGAAGCTCGGTGTTTCGTTCGGTCCGCACTGGTGGCACGTCGCGGCCTACGCCGACTACGATCTGGAGACGGCGCGATCGCTCGGGCTCACCTGCGTCTACGTCGAAAGAACCCATGCGCGGCCGGGACCCACGGACGTGCATGTGGGCGACTTGGTGGAACTGGCCGCGTTGGTCGAGACGCTCCCTTTCCGTTAGGCGGGCGGCGTGGGTCCCGCCTCTGCGTCGAGAGCCTCGTTCGCCAGAGCGTCCGCCCGGGCGTTGTCGGCGCGTCGGACGTGCTTGAACGAGTGCTTCGGCACGGCGTTCAGGAGCATCGTCACGCGGGCGTGAAGGCTCTGCATCCGCGGCTCCTTCACGCGATAGACGCCGTTCAGCTGCTTCACCACCAACTCGCTGTCGAGGAAGAAATCGGCCTCCGAGATCCGCGACTCCATCAGATACTCCAGGGCCGCGATCAGGGCGAGGTACTCCGCTTCGTTGTTCGTCTTCGTCCCGAGCGACCGGCTGGCCTCGTAGATGGTGTGCCCCGCATGGTCCTGGACCACGATCCCAATCGCCGCGGGCCCGGGATTTCCGCGGGCGGCTCCGTCGGTGTGAACGCGATAGCGCATGGGGGGCAGAGTACGCGGCCGCGCCGTGGTTTGACAACGCCTCATCCCCCGGCCACAATCGTCGCCGAACCGACCACCCATCCACGGAGGATCCCGTCATGTCGAAGCCGTCCGCCGCCGACGCCGAACTCGTGCTCCGCCTCTACGAAATCCGCCGCGACCCCGAGCTGCGCAAGGCGCGGCAGTGGCTCATCTCCGAGTTCAAGGCGACGTCGTGGGAGGAAGTCGAGGCGCAGTATTTGACGGGGAGCGAGCCCGACCGCTTCTTCCGCATGGTCACCTCCTACTGGGAGATGCTCGCCGCCATGGTGAATCGCGGCGTGCTGAGCGAGGATCTCTACTTCGACACGACCGGCGAGCACGTCGTCGTCTGGAACAAGATCAAGGCGATCGTCCCCGGCGCGCGCGCGAAGATCCGCCCGACCTACCTCTGGAATCTGGAGCAGATGGTGCGGCGCCACCTGGCGTGGCGCGAGAGCACCTATGCCACCGCGGCCGACGTGATCGAGGCGGGGTCGCAGCTGCGGAAGAAAGGGCCGAAGCCCCCGAAGGCCGTGAAGGTCAAGAAGCTGAAGAAGCGCGCCCGGTGAGCAGCGTCTTCGGCAAGCTGCTCACGCTCACTACCTTCGGCGAAAGCCACGGCCCCGCCGTCGGCGTCGTGGTGGACGGCTGTCCCCCCGGCCTCACCCTCGACGTGGCGATGGTGCAGCGCGACCTCGACCGTCGGCGCCCGGGCCAAAGCCCGGTGACGTCGCAGCGCCGCGAACCCGACACGGTCGAGATCGTCTCCGGGTTGTTCGAGGGCGTCACGACCGGCGCTTCCATCGCGATGATCGTCCGGAGCGTGGACGCGCGTTCGGCCGATTACGCGAACGTGAAGGACCTCTTCCGCCCAGGGCACGCCGATCACACGTATCTCGCGAAGTACGGCGTGCGCGACTATCGCGGCAGCGGCCGTTCTTCCGGACGCGAAACCGTGGCGCGCGTGGCCGCGGGCGCCGTGGCGCGGGCCCTGTTGTCGCGGGCAGGGGTCACGGTCCGCGCGGGAACCGTGCAGGTGGGCGGCACCGTCGCGAACGCACGCGACTGGGACGTCGCGGAGTCGAACGCCGTCCGCTGCCCTGACGCCGCCGCGGCCGCGGAGATGGAGCGCGCGATCGCGGACGCGCGCGACCGGGGCGACTCCCTGGGTGGCGTCGTGGAGATCGTCGCGACAGGAGTTCCCGCCGGCTGGGGCGATCCCGTCTTCGACAAGCTCGACGCGACGTTGGCGCATGGCCAGATGTCGATCGGCGCGGTGAAGGGCTTCGAGATCGGCGACGGGTTTGGTGCCGCGAGGCTCCGTGGCTCGGAGATGAACGACCGCATGACGCCGCAGGGGTTCGAGACGAATCACGCGGGCGGCATCCTGGGCGGGATATCGACCGGGCAGCCGATCGTGGCACGGATCGCGGTGAAGCCGCCCTCGTCGATCGCCGTCCCGCAGAAAACCGTGGACCGCGAGGGGACCTCGCGCGACTTCGCGATTACCGGACGCCACGACCCCTGTCTCTGCCCGCGCGTCGTACCCGTGGCCGAAGCGATGACGTGCCTGGTGCTGGCGGACCACTGGCTGAGGCAGCGCGCGGTGGAGGCGACGCGGCCCGATCCGGGGTTGAAGTGGCCGCCCGCCACCCCTGCCGGCGTTGCGCCCGGCAAGGGCCGCGCGTGATCGAGTCTATCCGCACGCGCGTCACCGACATCCTCAAGATCCGCTACCCCATCCTCCAAGCGGGGATGGTCTGGGCTTCGGGGTATCGCCTGGCCGCCGCCTGTGCGGAAGCCGGAATACTCGGCTGCATCGGCTCCGGATCCATGAAGCAGGAGATGCTCCGCGAGCAGATCCCCAAGGCGCGCGCCGCGACGAAGGGGCGGCTCGCGGTGAACATCCCGCTTCTCCGTGGTGACGCGAACGAGCTCCTGGAAATCACGCTGGGCGAAGGAATCGACGTCGTCGTCACCAGCGCCGGAAACCCCGCCCTCGTAGCCGAACGAATCAAGCGCGCTGGAGCAACCTGGATCCACGTGGTCCCCGCCGTGAAGCACGGCCGGAAGGCCGCGGCGTGCGGCGTCGACATCGTGATCGGCGAAGGGTTCGAGGCCGGCGGACACAACAGCCCCGACGAAATCACGACGCTCGCGTTGATCCCCCAGCTCGTCGATGCGGTCAAGGTCCCGGTCGTGGCCGCAGGCGGAATCGCCGACGGCCGCGGATTCCTGGCCGCCATGGCGCTCGGCGCCGAGGGTATCTCCGTCGGAACCCGCTTCGCCGCCACGCTCGAGTCGAGCGCGCACGAGAACTACAAGCGCGCCGTGGTGGAGGCCGGCGACACCGGAACGGCCCTCTTCGCGAAGCCGCTCGGCCCGGTGCGCGCGATCAAGAACGCCTGGGTCGAGCGCGTGCGCGAAGCCGAGGCACGAGGCGCCTCGCGCGAGGAACTAACGGCCGTTTACGGCCAGAAGCACGCGCGCCTCGGGATTCTGGAGGGAGATGTGGTCGAGGGTGAACTGGAAGCGGGCCAATCGAGCGGCCTCATCCACGACGTGATTCCCGCGGCGGAGGTGGTGCGACGCTTCGTGGAGGGGTACGAGGCTCGCCTTCGCGCGCTACCTGCGGCGACGTAGAACACCCCGCCTTTCGACTCGTTCACAAGCCCCGCGCTGCACCCCGCCCCATCGCGTCGGCAGTTTGCATCCGCGCGCCTTCGCACACTCCGTTGCGAATTGCCATCACCATCCCTGGTAACAACTTACACGCTCGGATCTCGGCCTGAGTTGACGAGACCGGGCCCCGATCTTGCTCTCCTTCGGTCCCCTCGACCCGGACCACAG
Organism: Candidatus Eiseniibacteriota bacterium; assembly: GCA_038060295.1. GTDB lineage: Bacteria > Eisenbacteria > RBG-16-71-46 > SZUA-252 > SZUA-252 > SZUA-252. Next base: position 27,159 of record JBBTHR010000007.1, on the reverse strand, counting down.
GAGAAGCACCATGCAAGGCGACAACATCGAGCAGGCTCTCACGCTGGCGCACGAGGGGACGAGGGAGTGGGATGACGCCATGAGCCGCGGACGCACGCTCGTGGACGCCGCGACACAGGAGACGACGCCCGCCCACGCGGCCGCCAAACTCCGGGAGGCCGCGCGCCACTTCCAGATGGCGATTGGCATCAACTCCGCGAAGGACGAAGGCTACGGTTGGCTCGCGCGAGCGCTCCGATTGCTGGCACAAGCGATCCGCGGGAAGGACCCCGATGCCGCCACGCACTGCCTCCGCTCCGCCTGCGCGGTGGTCTGGGAGGCACGTACCAAGACACCGGCCTCCGCGCTTTCCGTCTTCACCAAGCAGGAGTTAAAGGCGCTCGTGGCCTGGCTCCGGATGGTCCGTAGGCTCGATCCCCAAGGAGCCGAGGGCGAGATGGAGACGCTCCGTGCCGAGTTCTTGACGTCCGCTCTCGATCCCGACACCATGGCCGCCGCAACCGGGGGTTAGACGAGGCGAGGCGGAGGAGTTCGGGTGCGCGCGGTCGGTCAGCGTGTGACGGAGATTTTCTCCTTCGAGCCGAAGGAGAATGCCGTGGGGTGGGCCGAGGATTTGCGAAAGGTCGTCAGACTCGGCGACGAGTGATCACGCTAGCCGTCGCTTCAACTTCACCTGCCGTTTCTGCTCCTCGTACCCCAGCCGCCTATAGAACGCGTGCGCCCGCTCGCGGATGACGTTGCTCCGGAGGACCATCTCCTTTAGCCCGCGGGAGCGCGCCCAGGTTTCACCGGCTTCCATCAACGTCGCGCCCACGCCGCCGCTTCGGGCTGAGCCCGTGACGACCAGACCCTTCACCTCCGCATGCGGGTCGAGTTCCATGGAGCAGATCTCGCTGACGACGATCCAGCCCACGATCTGGCCATTGGCTGCCTCCGCGACGTAGACCACGGACATGCCCTGACGATCGAGGACCGCCTTCCGCAACAGGATCTGCTCGGCCGTGGAGGGATAGCCAAGTTCTCCGGCCAATTCCGCCACTCGCGGAGCATCGGCCTCCCGCATCACGCGGCACGTCACTACGGCGCTCACGCCGAGCCCTCCGGCTCTGCCGCACCCCTGCCGGGGTAGATCCCGATTCCCTTCGCCGAGTACCACGGGCGAATCTCGGCGCGCAACACGCCTGCTCGAACGGCGGGATCCGCCTCGACCAGCGCCCGCGCCGCCTCGATCGACTCCGCGCGCATCACGATGAGTCCCCGCGGATCCCCGCCGTCGGTGAACGGACCGGTCAGGGTGTAATTCCCCCGTTCCATCTGGCCCCGCATGTAGGCGAGATGCTCGCGCTGAATTCGGTCGCCCTCCGCTTCCGGAAGCTCTCGATTCGGCCCCACGAAGAGATAGCCGACGAAATAGACCGTCATCTGATCGCGCGGCGGCGGATCGCCCGCGACCGACGGAAGCCCCCAGTCCACTGGAGGCCGATCGTGCAGCACCGCGAGCATTTGATCGTGCAGATGCCCGTTCGTGGCGACCAGTTGCTTCGCCTCCATCCACCCCGAGCCCCCCTCGTAATCGGAGAGACGCCCGCCCGCCTCCTCCACCAGAAGCGCCGCCGCAGCCATGTCCCAGGGCTGGAGATTCCGCTCCCAGAATCCGTCGGTCCGCCCCACAGCGACCTTGGAAATCGCCAGCGCCGCCGAGCCTGCCCGCCGCACGGCCTGGGCGCGCATCAAGAACCTTCCGAACGGCCCGAGATTGTTCCGCTCGTGGTCGCAGCTCAGATCGTACGAAAACCCGGTCGCGACCATCGCCTTCTCCAGCGTGTCGCAGGTCGTGACGCGCCGCGGCCTCCCGTTCAGCGTCACGCCGCCGCCCCGGCGCCCGGCATAGAGTTCCTCGAGCAGGGGGTTGTAGACGACCCCGACCTCGAGTCGCCCCGCCACTTGCAGCGCGATCGAGACCGACCAGACCGGATACTCGTGTGCGTAGTTCACGGTGCCGTCGAGCGGATCGACGATCCAGACCCGATCGGCGCCACCGCTTCGGCCGTGCCCTTCCTCGGCCACGACGTCGTCGCCAGGATGGGCGTCGTGGATGCGGCCGACGATCAGCCGCTCCGACTCGTGATCCATCCGCGTGACGAGGTTGATGCGCCCCTTGTAGTCGATCTCCTGCGCCTCGCCGAAGTTGCGCTTCAGCAACGTCCCCGCTTCGCGCGCGAGGGCCACGGCGAGCGCGAGGTCCTTCTCGTTGGAGGCGCTCACTCGGTCTCGCCCTCGGCCGCGATCGATGTCGGCATCTCGACGCTGACGTCGGGGGCAGCCGAAGCGACGGCCGCCTCCCCGCGCCCGTTCTTGTACTGGAGTTCATAGAGCCGTGCGTAGATCCCACCCTTCGCCAGAAGTTCCTCGTGGGTCCCCTGCTCTCGCAGCTCGCCCTTGTGCATCACGAGAATCCGATCGGCGTCGAGAATGGTGCTCAACCGATGCGCGATGACCAGGGAGGTCCGCCCTTCCAGCAGCCGATGGAGCGCCGCCTGGATGACCCGCTCCGTCTCCACGTCCACGCTGGAGGTCGCTTCGTCGAGGATCAGGATCGACGGGTCGTAATGGAGCGCCCGCGCGAAGGCGAGGATCTGCCGCTCGCCCATCGAGAAGAACGCGCCGCGCTCCCCCACTTCCTCGCCGAGCCCATGGGGGAGACGCGCCTTGAGCCGTTCGCCGCCCACCTGGGCCAGCGCAAGGTCGGCATCGCCCTCGGGCCGCTCGCGCGCGCCGAAGCGGATGTTCTCCCTCACCGTGCCGCTGAAGAGGAAGACATCCTGCAGCACGAGCCCGATCTGACGCCGTAGCGTCGCGCCCGGGATATCCCTCACATTCCGGCCATCCACGCGGATCGCGCCGCGCTGGAATTCGTAGAAGCGGGTCAAAAGATTCGAGATCGTCGTCTTCCCCGCCCCCGTCGCACCCACGATCGCCACCTTCTCTCCCGGTGCGATCTTGAACGAGACGTCGCGGAGCACCCACCCCTCGTCCTTGTACGCGAACCAGACGCGGTCGAACTCGACCTCTCCGCGGAGCCGCGCCGGCATCGCCGCCGCGCTCTCTCCCGGAGGGTCTGCCACCGCGGGCACCGTGTCGAACGTCTCGAAGATCCGCTCGCTCGAGACCATGGCCGCCTGGAAGACGTTGTACTTCTCGCTCAGGTCGCGCACCGGCTGATAGAAGCGGTCGGCGTACTGGATGAACGCGACCACGATGCCGAACGTCACCGTCCCCGCCAGAACGCCCGCGCCGCCGTACCAGACGATGAGGGCGAGCGCGATGGCGCCGATGAACTCGACCGCCGGGAAGAAGACGGCGTAGTAGAAGACGTTCTGGACATGCGCGTCCAAGTGCGCCTTGTTCGCCTCGTCGAACTTCCGCGACTGCTTCGCTTCCACGTTGAAGAGCTTCAGAATGTCGAGACCTTGAAAGTGCTCCTGCAGGAAGGCGTTCAGCCGCGCCAGGCGCGACCGGACCCGCCGGTAGGAGACGCGCACCTTCGCGCGGAAGATGGCCGTGGCGAATACCAGGAGCACGACCGTCGTCATGGTGACCAGCGCCAGTCTCCAGTTGAGCCAGAACATGGCGGCCACGATGCCGCCGACCATGAAGAGGTCGCCGATGACGGCCACGACCCCCTGTGCGAAGAGTTCGTTCAGCACCGCCACGTCCTGCGTGACGCGCGTCAGGATCCGCCCCACGGGGCGCGTGTCGAAGTAGGAGGGGGTCAACGTCTCGAGGTGGCGGAAGATGCCGAGGCGGAGGTCCTGCATCGCCTTCTGCCCCACCATTCCCATGATGTAGGTCTGCCAGAAGCGAAGGACGAAGGCTCCCGCCAGGACGCCGATGTAGGCTCCCGCCAGCATCATCAGCCCGCGCGTCGCCTCGGCCTGCGCCACGCTCATTCCCGCGGCCGGCTTCACGTAGCGATCGATGGCGACCTTGGTCAGGTAGGGTCCGGCCACCTCCAGGAGCGAGATCGCCCCGAGGAGGATTACGGAGACGATGACCTCTTTCCGATACGGCTTGAGATACTGGAGGAGACGGCGCGCCAGGCGCCGGTCGTAGATCTTGCCGTGCGCGTCGCCGTCGTCGGCGGCCGATCCGAACGGTCCGCTCATAGCGCCTCCAGCTCCTCGACGACTTCCTCGCGGTGGTAAAGCTCCGCGTAGAGGCCGCCCGCCCTCAGCAGTTCCGCGTGCGAGCCGCTGGCGACGATCCGCCCCCCGTCGAGGACCACGATCCGGTCGACGCGAAGGAGCGCCGAGCGCCGGTGGGTCGCGAGGAGGATCGTCGGCTTGGTCGGCAGATCGAAGAGCGACTCCAAGATCCGCTCCTCCGTTCCGGGATCGACACTGGCGAAGCAGTCGTCGAGGAGGAGCACCGGCCGCTCCAGCGCCAACGACCGCGCCAGTGCCACGCGCTGCTTCTGGCCGCCGCTCAGGGTGATTCCGCGTTCTCCGATGGTCGTATCGAGGCCCTGCGGGAACTGGGAGAGGTCGCTCTCCAGCCCCGCGCGCCGGGCCACGATCAGGGCGTCGGGGGCCACCTCACCCTCCGCATAGCCGAATCCAATGTTGGCGCGGATCGTGTCGGAGAAGAGGAAGGTCTCCTGCGGCACGATGCCGAAGCGCCGCCGGAGGGTGCTCCGCGCCCACGAGGAGCTCGGAACTCCACCGACGCTGATCGTTCCCGACGTCGGCTCGTCGAGGCGCGCGATCAACTGGAGCAGCGTCGTCTTCCCCGCGCCCGTCCTCCCCACCAACGCCACGCGATCGCCCGGGCGGATCGTGAGGTTCACGTCGCGGAGCACGTCGCGCTCGGTTCCGGGGTAGCGATAGCCGACTCCGCGCAGTTCCACGGTGACGTCGTTCGTCGGCAGCGGCCCCAGGGCGTCCACATCTTCCTCAGCCGGCTCCTCCAGAATCGCCTGGATTCGCCCCATGGAGGCGGCGCCGCGCTGGAAGAGGTTCGTCACCCATCCGAGGGCGATCATGGGCCAGAGGAGCATGGCCAAGTAGATCTGGAACGCGACCAGCGACCCGAGCGAGATCCGCCCCGCCACGACCGCCGAGCCGCCCACCCAGAGAACGACCGCGGCCGCAATCCCCCCGACGAGCGACATCGTCGGCCACATGCCGGCCTGGAGCTTGATCATCTGCCGATTCCGCTCCAGGTAGACGTCGTGGATCTTCTTGAAGGCCTGGTACTCGCCCTCCTCCTCCACGTGCGCCTTCACGACGCGAATGCCGGAGAGCGTCTCCTGCGCCTTCGCGGTGAGGGAGGCGAACGACTCCTGGATCGCCTCGTAGTGGTGGTGGAGCTTCGCTCCAAGGCGCGCCACGAGGATGGAGAGGATCGGGAGCGGAATGAGCGCGATCAGGGTGAGACGCCAGTCGATGCGGCACATCACCGTGACCGCCATGACGAAGGTCGCGCAGGTGTTGGCGAAGTACATGATGCCCGGTCCGAGGAAGTTCCGGACGGCATCGAGATCGTTGGTGGCGCGGGAGAGGAGGTCGCCGACCTTGCGCGTCCGATAGGTGCGGGCCGGCAGCCGCGCGATGTGGCGGAAGATATCGTTTCGGAGTTCGTACTCCATGATGCGCGACGCGCGGATGAGCGACCAGCGCATGGTGAAGAGGAAGACGCCCTGCAGCGCGACCGCGAGGAGGATGAGCCCCGCGTCCCCGAGGAGTCCCCGGGAGGTGGCGCCGCCCTCGAGGTGGTCCACGGCACTCCGGACCAGCCATGGCGTCCAGACCTGGAAGAGATTCGTGAGCACGACCGAGATGGCGCCGAGAACGAGCGCCCCGCGGTGACGCAGCAGGTAGGGCAGGAGGTGCTTCAGGGCTCCGATGGTAGGTCCCTTCTGGATGGGTGATACGCGAACATGCTCAGTGTGCCGGAGGCGACTTCCGCGCTGCTTCCTCACGCCATTCCGAGACGAGTCTCAGGAAAGTCGATTCCGTGATGCAGGCGCTCTGGGGGCCCCCCGAGGCCTCGCGACGAGACTTGTCCAATGGCCTGCTGGTCGTTGCCCGTGCGGCGGACTCGTCGTGATTGCGTCTCATGTCGAGAAGCCGTTCCTCTACCAATCGTGTGGCTGTTGAGTCGATGAAATCCCGGCCGATCGGAGTGCCGCCAGCAAGAATGTACTCCCTTCCTATGTGTTCCAGTAGAAGCCCATCGATATTGCGGACGAATCGTGCAGAGTCGTTCGGCGAAAGGTCGACGCGAAACACACTCGGGTATTCTCCATGCCACGATGTCGGGCTGTATGCAGGAGTCTCGAACAAGGAGTCGGCAAACACCAAGTATCGGGCGCCGAGCTTGACTGCCCAACCGAACTGGGGATCCGATCGAGTTGCCCTGACCCGAACCGCCTCAGCCCCCATAAACGACGATCCTCCCACATCCTTCGCAGCTGAGGATCGACTCCCCTTGTTTTGCGAGCTGCATATCGTGCGCCGTGAGCGCGCGGTGACACGCACCGCAGGCGTTGTTGTCTACACGAACGATCGCGAGCCCCTCCCGGCCCGCGTAGAGCCGGTCGTACTTCGCCAGCGTCGGGGCGCCGATCGGGGCACGCCCCTCGTCGCGGACGTGCGTCCGCTCGGAAACCTCGGCATCCAGCGCCGCCGCCTCCGCGTCGAGCGTGGCGTTCCCGTCCTTAAGCGCCCGCTCGGCTTCCGCCACGACCCCCTCGCCCTTCGCCACTCCGGCCGTCAGCGACTCCTCCCGATCCATCAGCTCGAGAATCTCGGTCTCGCCGTCGGAGCGCTTCGACTTCACGTTGGCGATCTGGTGCTGCATCGCCGTGAACTCGTCGTTCGTCTTCACGTCGAAGAGCTGCTTCTCCAGCCGGGTCAGTTCCGCCTGGAACGACTCGACCTCCTTTTCCAGGACCCGGCGCGCGAGCCGTACCGCCTCCCGCTCTTTCTGGATACCGAGAAGCGACGCTCGCGCTCGGTCGAGCGCCAAGGCCAGCGCCTGGCGGCGCTTCGGAAACTCGCCCTGGCGACGCTTGCTCTCGGCCAGGGCCGCGTCGCGCCGCTGGAGTTCCAGAAGGAGGGCGAGTTCAGGCAGCACGGTCACCGGAGACGCCTCCCAGGGATGAAAAAACGGGGAGCGCGACGGCACGCTCCCCAGAAATGGTGGGCGGTGCAGGGTTTGAACCTGCGACCTCTGGCTTGTGATACCAGCGCTCTACCAACTGAGCTAACCGCCCGCATCACCTCGTGTCGAAAGATTGGGCCCACTTGGACTCGAACCAAGGTCCGCCCGGTTATGAGCCGGGTGCTCTCACCAACTGAGCTATGGGCCCGCAAGGTACGCATGGTTCGAATCCGGGACCGGAGCGGGCCAATCTAGCACCCTGCTCGCCGCAGGGTCAAGTCGCCGACGCCGCCCGCAGTCACATGGCCTCGATGTATCCCTTGAGCCGCCGGCTCCGCGTCGGATGGCGGAGCTTCCGGAGCGCCTTCGCCTCGATCTGGCGGATGCGTTCGCGCGTCACGTTGAACGTGGCGCCCACTTCCTCCAGCGTTCGCGGGCAGCCGTCCTCGGTGAGGCCGAAGCGGAGGCGAATGACCCGCGCCTCGCGCTTGCTCAGCGTCTCCAGCACCTCGTTCACCTCGTCCTTCAGCATCGAGAAGGCCGCGGCCTGCGCGGGAGAGACGACCGACGTATCCTCGATGAAATCGCCGAGGCTGGAATCGTCGTCCTCGCCGATCGGCCGGTCGAGGGAGATCGGCTCCTGCGCCGCCTTCAGCACGCTCTTGATCTTGTCCACCGGCATCGCCAGCCGCACCGCCACTTCCTCGGGCGTCGGCTCGCGGCCCAGTTCCTGCACCAGCCGCCGCGACGTGCGGACGACCTTGTTGATCGCCTCGATCATATGGACCGGCACGCGGATCGTGCGCGCCTGGTCGGCGATGGCGCGCGTGATCGCCTGGCGGATCCACCAGGTGGCATAGGTGGAGAACTTGTAGCCCTTCCGGTAGTCGAACTTGTCGACCGCGCGCATGAGGCCGCTATTCCCCTCCTGGATCAGGTCGAGGAACTCCAGTCCGCGGTTCGTGTAGCGCTTGGCGATCGAGATCACGAGGCGGACGTTCGCCTCGATCATCTCCCGCTTCGCCTTGTCGCGGGCAATCTCGCCCGAGCGGATCTCGCGCGCGACCTCCTTGATGTCGTCACGCGACATGTTCGCCTCTTCCTCGACCTTCCGGATCTTCTTCCGGGCGTTCTTGACCGCGCGGTCGTAGATCTCGAAATCGTCGGCGTCGAGGTGCGCCTCCCGCTTGACCTGGATCGCATCCTTCTTGCTCTTCTTGGCGCGGCGCAGGAAGGCGGCGATCTCCTCGCCGGTCTTCCCCCACTTCTGCTCCAGCTCGACGAACTCGTTCTCGCACTCGTCGACGAAGCGCGCGGATTCCTTCACGCGCTCGGCCATCCGGTCGATGAGCCGGATATTGACGTTCAGGTCCTGGATGTCGCGCAGGAGTTCCTCGTCGAGCGCGCGAAACTTGTCGTGATGCTGCTTCTTCTTTTCGTCCGAGAGCCGGCCGACCGACTTCTCCTGGTGCTTGGCCAGCTTCGCGTGCGCCGAGCGGATCTTGTCCAGCGCCTTGAGCGCGCGCGCCCGCTCCTTCTTCGGAGAGAACTCGGGATTCCAGTTGCCGAAGTCGATCTGCGTGAAGTCCTCCACGCGGACCTTGTTCTGCTTCAGCTTCGTGCCGTAGGCCAGGAACTCCTTGAGAATGGGCGGCGAACGGAAGAGGGCATTGCAGATCTGCCGCTCCCCGGCCTTGATCCGCTTCGCGATCTCGACCTCGCCCTCCCGGTCGAGGAGCGGGACGCGCCCCATCTCGCGGAGGTACATGCGAACCGGGTCGTCGTACTTGACGCTCGGCGCCGCCACATGCTTGTCGGGAGGACGCTTTTCCTCGCGCCGCTTGATCCGCAGCTTCAGCTGCGCCTCCTCGTGGGTATCGAAGATGTCGACCTTCCAGTCGTTGAGAGCGATGTAGACCTCGTCCATCTCGTCGACGGACGCACTCTCGTCCAGGAAGGTCTCGATCTGGTCGTGAAGCAGGTACTGCTGCTTGCCGGCCAGCGCCTTCAAATCCTGAAGGCGATCCACCTTCTCGCGCTTCATCCCTGGGACTCTCCTTTGTCGGTGACGCGAACGCTATGAAACCGGACTTTGGCTTCGTTGATGAAGTTTTGATGCGAGATCCCGCCGTTCGGCCACCAGCCGTCCCAGCGAGGCGTCCCGCGACTGTTCCGCTTCACGAATGGCACGATCGAGAACCTGGATCGCCGCGCGAAGCCGGCGCTCCTCCAGACGCTCGATCAAGCCCCGGGCCGTCCGCTGCTGCTCGTCGAGCGGCACCGCATCCTCCACCGGATGGACGGCCAGGATCCCCCGAACCAGGGGATGCTCGTCGACCAGCCGGTCCCGCTCCCCCCCCAGGGGAGGCTGCCCCGCCTCGATCCACGGGGCCAAGATCTCGCGAAGCTCCGGCGTCACGAAGCAGGCGATCCCGCCCGCCTCGAGGATGGCCCGCAAGGCCCCTTCCTCCGTCAGCGCTCTTGCCGCCAGCTCCCGCTCGGCCGGGTCTAGCTTCTCCGCCGTCACAGCGGGCCGCTCAGGAGCCGCTGCATCCCCCTCCGGGGCCCGGTTCGGAACCCCGTCCGGCGGCTTCGCGGCGCCCCCCGGGGCGCCATCCGCCGGGCGCGCTGGCCGAGGGCTCTTCAGCCCCACGCCCGCCATGCCCTTCGCCGCTGCCTCCAGGAGGACTCCCTCCTCCAACCCGAAGGCCTCCGCTCCCCGCCTCACCAGTAGCCGGCGGCGAATCGGATCCTCCACTCGCTGCAAAAGCCCCACGAACCGTCGTACCCGCGCTTCCAGCGATGGGTCCGCGCCCGTGGGCCCGCCGTCGCCGATCGTCGCTTCCGCGAGAAATCCCGGAACGTCGCGCGCCTCCGCCAACAGCGCGGCGAACGCCTCGCGAGCCGACTTCGCCAGAAACGAGTCCGGATCCTCCCCCGCGGGGAGGAGCAGGACTCGCACCGCGAGCCCCGCGCCCAACAGCGGGTCGAGCCCGCGATCCGCCGCGCGCACGCCGGCCGCGTCGCCGTCGTAGACGAGCACAACGCCCGCCTCGAAGCGCGCCAGAGCCCGCGCATGCTCGAGCGTGAGCGCTGTGCCGCACGTCGCCACCGCGTTCGTGAAGCCCGCCTCGTGGAGCCGGAGGACATCCAGGTAGCCCTCGGCCACCAGGACTTCCTTTCGCTCCCGAATCGCCGACCGCGCCTGCGGCAGTCCGAAGAGGAGGCTCCCTTTCCGGAAGACCGCCGACTCGGACGAGTTCAGATACTTCGGTTGATCCTCCGGCGCGATGGCGCGCGCGCCGAAGCCCGCCGTCTTCCCCGGCGCCGTCTCCACCGGGAAGATGATCCGGTTACGAAACCGGTCGTAATGCGACCCGTCGCCGCGACGGAGTGTGAGCCCCGCCTCCTCCAGCGTCTTCGCCGGGAGGAGTCTCCCCAGCGCCGTCGCCATCCCTTCCCACTGATCGGGCGCCCACCCGACGTGAAAGACGTCCAGCATCGAGCCCGTGAACCCGCGCCCGGCGAGATAGGCCCGCGCCCGCGCGCCCGCCTCCGACCGAAGCGACGCCTGGAAGAAGTCGCTCGCCAGCGCGTTCGCCTGCAGCAACCGGTCGCGAACCGCCGCGCCGGGACCGCGCTCCCCCTTGGGAAGCTCGATCCCCGCGCGCTCGGCCAGGATCGCCAGCGCTTCCGGGAAGGTGACCTTGTCGGTCTCCATCAGGAACGCGAAGACGTCGCCGCCCTTGTTGCAGCCGAAGCAGTGCCAGATCTGGCGCTCCGGATTCACCGTGAACGAGGGCGTCTTCTCGTTATGGAACGGACAGAGCCCGCTCCACCGCGTCCCGACGCGCCGCAGCCTCACCTTCTCGCCGATCAGCTGGACGATGTCGGTGGCGCCGCGAACGGCCTCTTTCGCCTCTTCGGCGCCGGGCGGGTTCATGGCGTTCCTACGACAGCGTCACGACCGTGACGCCCGTGCCCCCTTCCCGGATCTCCCCGAGGCGAAATTCCTTCACGAGCGAATTCCGCGAAAGGAAGCGCTTCATCTGATCGCGCAGGATCCCCTTCCCCTTGCCGTGGATGATCCGCGCCGTCTGGTGCCCGCTCATGGCCGCGTCCTCGATGAAACGCTCCACGGCGCGGACCGCGTCGTCGGCCTCGAACCCCCTCACGTCGATCTCGGTCCCCACTTCCTCCACATCGTGCGTCTCGCCGCCCGACGCACGGCGAAGCGGCGTCTTCGCGGCCCCGGCACGATCGCCGCCACGCTCGGCCCCCGATTCCGCCGCGGCGCGCGCCTCGGCGGCTCCGCCGGCCCGGCGCAGCTGCGCCATCGGAAGAACCGCCGTCGCGCCGCCGATCTTCACCCGGACGCGTCCATCCGCGTCGGGCATCGAGAGAATCACGCCGGTCGCGTTCAGAGCCGGGATCGAAACGTGATCGCCGGGCGCCGCTGTCTGGACGGGCGGTCCGGCCTGCATCGTTGGCCGCTCCGTCTCGGATTCGATCGCTTCCTCGATGGAGCGGGCCGCGCCGCGCACCTCGCGCAAGGTCTCGTGGCTCGCCTTTCCCTCGGTCCGGAGCCGCTTCCGGTACTCGTCGATCTGCCGCTCCAGAGTACGCAGGAGTTCCCGGCGCGCCTCCAGTTCGCTCTGCTTCCGCTCCTTCCGCTCCGCGTCCAGCCGGTCGCGCGCCGTCTTCAGCTCCCCCTCGCGCTGCGCGAGGGTCGAGCGCGTGCGCGAAAGCTCCACGCGCTCCGCCTCGGCCTCTTTCCGCAGGCGGCCGAGTTCCTCGATCAGGCGGTTGAGATCCTGCTCCCCCTTGGGGAGGAGCATGCGTGCCCTGGCCAGCACCGACTCGTCCATGCCGAAGCGCTCGGCCACCTGGAGCGCGCGGCTTCCGCCGGGGACGCCGACCTCGAGCCGGAAGAGAGAGCGGAGCGCCTCCTCGTCGAAGGCCATGGAGGCGTTCCGCACGCCGTCGGCGTCGTGCGCGAACGTCTTCAGGCTCCCGAAATGCGTCGTGGCCACGCAGTGCGCGCCGCGGTCGCGAATCGATTCGAGAATCGCCCGACCCAGCGCCGCGCCCTCGGCCGGATCGGTCCCCGAGCCGAGCTCGTCGAGGAGCACGAGGCTCCGCGACGTGGCCAGCCGCACCGCTTCTCCCAGGCGGCGCAGGTGCGAAAGAAACGTGCTCACGTCGTCCTGCAGCGACTGCTCGTCGCCGATGTCGCAGAGTAGCCGGTCGAACCACGGGACGCGCGTTCCCGATGAGGCCGGGACCGGAAGTCCCGACATCGCGAGGAGCGCCAGGAGCCCGACCGTCTTCATCGCGACCGTCTTTCCGCCCATGTTCGGGCCGGTCACGAGCACCACGCGATCCCGGGCGTCGAGCCTCAGATCGAGCGCCACCGGCGGGCCCATCTCGCCCCGGCGGTGCCGCTCGACCAGAATCGGGTGACGCGCCCCGCGGTACTCCAGCACGCGCTCCGCGTCGTCCGAAAGCTCGGGCATCGTCGCGCCCGACTCGCGCGCCCACGCCACGACCGCCTCGGCCCCGTCGAGGCGGGCGAGAATCGCGAAGTCCCGCTCCAACGCCGGGTGGTCGCGATGCGCGCGCAGCGACAGCTCGCGCAGAATCCTCTCCACCTCGCGCGTCTCGTCGATCTCGAGATCGGCCAACTCCTCGTTCGCCTCCGCGACGTCGCGCGGTTCCACGAAGACGCTCGCCCCCGAGCCCGAGTGCCCCAGCACGTGGCCCGGCACCGACCGGCGATTCCCGCTCGGCACGGAAACGACGTAGCGCCCTTCTCGGAGCGTCACGAAACTCTCGGCGAGGCCCAGCGAGCGAAGCACCGATTCCAGGCGATTCGCGATCCGCTCCCGCAGCGCGCGAATGGAGCGGCGAACGCGCGAGAGCTCGGAGGTGGCATCGTCCTTCACCGTACCCGACGGGTCGATGGCGCGAACCAGATCGCGCCGCAAACCGTCCAGCGGATCGAGTCCGTCGAGCAACCGCCCGAGGCCGTCGTAACCCTTCCCGCCGCGCGCGCGCCAAGCGGCCACCAGCCCCGCCTGCTCCAGGAGCGTCGCCAGCGACCAGAGTTCCTCGCCACGAAGCGTCGCTCCCTCGTGGTGAAGCCGCTCGAGCAGCACCCGTACGTCGGGCGGCGCGATGGTCGGTGGCGGATCCGCGACGGCATGTGCGGCCAGGAGGTCGGCGTAGACGACCTGCTCTCCGTGCGCCTGCTCGACCCGCGCCAGAGGGCGCAGGGCGCGCACGTGATCGCGTCCCGGCGTGGAACGGCAGCGGCCCGCGATGGCGTCGAGCGCGACCTGGAACTCGAGGACGCTTTCGGCATGTTCGCGGGCGCCGTCCCGGCCAGGCGCGTCGAAGCGCTCGGAAAGGTGGCGCGATAGGCTGTCGTTAATGGCGATCGTTCCGGGGGTGAGGGGCCGAGCCGGTCGCCGGCCCAGGAGACGAACGGGAAACCGGCTCAGGCCGGTTTCCCGTCGGGTTTGCAACTCGGCGAAGCCGGCCTTAGTCGGCCACCTTCATCCGAGCCATCATTTTTCTCTTAGCGGCATTTAGCTTCCGCTTTTTCCGCTCGCTCGGTTTCTCGAAGTGCTGATGACGCCGCAGATCCGCGAGAACTCCTGCCTTCTCGCATTTCTTCTTGAACCGGCGGAGGGCACTCTCGAAGGACTCGCCTTCTTTGACCCTGATGCCGGGCATCCTGTGTATCGCCTCCTCACGTGGGTTTGGCGTGAAATGCAAGCTGCCCACGTAGGTGGGCAGCATTCGCCTAACGCTAAAGAAGATACCCCGAGGTCCTTGATTTGTCAAATACCTCGCAAACCATTGACAATGATCGCGTTGCGAAGCATCGACAGAAGCGCGATGGAGGCGGTTTCGGTGGTTAACCGGCTGGGACCAAGAGAGATCGGTCGAAAACCCGCCGCCCGGAGCGCCGCTTCTTCCCCCTCGTCGAAGTCTCCGGGCGGCCCAACGGCAACGGTTACGGCGGTTTGCGGTGCCTCACCCGGAAGCAGCAGATCGGCGTCCCCGGATGGGTCGGCCACGAACCGGTGGCCCTGTCGCGCCGCCTCGAGGGCTGTCTCCAGGCTCGCCGCGGTGCCGAGGACCGGGAGTCGCGATCGCAGCGACTGCTTCACGCCGGCGATCGCGATTCGCTCCAGCCGCTCCAGCTTCGCCGCGCCGAGTTCGTCGCGGCCGCTCCGCCGGCAGGCGGCGAAGAGGATGGAGGCCACGCCGAGCGGAACCGCGTGCTCGACGATCGTCTCCGCGGCGTGGATGTCGGGGAGCCCGACGAGGAGGTGAATCGCTGCGGCGATTTCTCCCACGCCCTCCACGCGCTCCACGATTTCGGCGCGAGCCTCGCCGTGGTGCTCTTCCAGGAGGCGGCAGCGATAGCGGGTTCCCGCGCCGTCTGTCGCCTCGAAGGGCGTGCCCGGCTCCGCGCGGAAGACCCGCAGGAGATGACGCGATTCATCGGGGTCGAGGGAGAGCCGGTTTCCCGCGATGCGCGAGGCGTCGGCCCAGAAGAGCGTGTCGGGACGGCGCGCGCCGCGCACTCGCCCCTCAGCGGCCGTCGTCCCCGGCTTCGGGGCGCCGAGGAGGAGGTGTCTTCGATTCGGGGAGCGCGTCGAGTTCGTGAAGGAGCTTCTTCGCCTTGTCGGAGAGCTTCGACGGCACGGCCACGACGAGCCGGACCAGGAGATCTCCCGTGCCCGACCGCTGCAGGCTCTTCATTCCCTTTCCGCGTAGGCGAAGGAGCTTTCCGCTCGGCGACCCTGCCGGAACGTCGATTGCCGCGCGGCCGCCGCCCAGGATCGGCACCTCGACCTTCCCGCCGAGCGCGGCTCGCGCCATGCTGATCGGAAACTCGACGATCAGGTCGTCGCCGTCCCGGAGAAAGAGTGGATGCTCCGACTCCTCGATGTGAGCGATGAGATCGCCGGCCGGCCCTCCGCGGGGGCCGACGTCACCCATGCCGGAGAGCGGCAGGTAGTTCCCGCTCGAGACGCCGGCGGGCACCTTGATCGAGATCTCCGACTGCTGGCGGACGCGCCCCTCGCCCAAACAGGTCGGGCAGGGGGAATCGATGATGCTTCCCTCTCCGCGGCAACGCTCGCAGGTCATCACGCTCATCACCTGTCCGAAGATGGAGCGCTGCATGGTGCGGACCTGGCCCGCGCCGCGACAGACCGCG
This sequence comes from Candidatus Eiseniibacteriota bacterium, assembly GCA_038060295.1. Lineage (GTDB taxonomy): Bacteria > Eisenbacteria > RBG-16-71-46 > SZUA-252 > SZUA-252 > SZUA-252. Next base: position 11,759 of record JBBTHR010000007.1, on the reverse strand, counting down.
CAGGTCTTCTTCCCCGAGCCGCTCTTCGCGCCGCTTCCGGTGCAGGTCGCGCAGGGGCGCATGTGGCGCACCTTGACGCGCTTCTCCACGCCGGTCGCGATCTCCTCCAGCGTGAGCCGAAGCCGCAGCTCCAGCGTGCTCCCTCGCCGCTCGCGGCCGCCGCGCCCCGGGGACTCCCCCTCGAACATGTCGCCGAAACCGCCGCCGAAACCGCCGACGTCGCGCATGAAGGCGCGGAGCGCGTCGGAGAGATCGAATCCCTGATGACCCTCGAAACCGCCGCCGCCGCTCGGCGCTCCCGCGGGCGCGTGTCCGAAGCGATCGAAGCGCGCGCGCTTCTCCTCGTCGCTGAGAACGTCGTACGCCTCGGCGACCTCCTTGAAGCGCTCCTCGGCCTGCTTGTCGCCGGGATTCTTGTCGGGGTGATACTGGAGCGCCAGCTTCCGATAGGCCTTCTTCATTTCCTCGGCGCTCGCCCCGCGCTCGACACCCAGAACCTCGTAGAAGTCGCGTTTCGCGCTCATAGGCCGCCGCCGGACTCGGGAGCGTCGGGGCCCGCGGCTCCGCGCGACGCGGGGGCGGCTGTCGGCTCCGACGCCGAATCGCCTTCCGCCGCGACGACGACCTTCGCGTGGCGCAGAACGCGGTCGCGATAGCGGTATCCGGGAATCGCGACCTCGACGATCGTGCCGGGCTCGGCGCCGGGAATCGGGAGCTGCGCGATGGCGTCGTGCAACTCCGGATCGAACCGCTCGCCCCGAGGACGAATCGGCTCGAGCCCCTCCTTACTCAGAATTTTCGCCAGGCGGTCGTGGACCAGCACGACGCCGGCGCGGAGCGGATCGTCCCCCGCGGGCAGCGCGCGGAGCGTCCGCTCGAAATCGTCGAGCACGGGGAGGAGTTCACGAAGGAACGGCTCCGCGGCGAAGCGGAGCGCCGACTCTGCTTCCTGCTTCCGCCGGCGGTTCACGTTTTGCAGCTCCGCGAGCGCGCGGAGCAATTCGTCCTCCCTGGCGCGGAGGCGGTTCAGTTCCGCCTGCGTGTCGCCGTCGGCATCCGCCGGAGCCGCGGCGGCGGACGTCTCGCCGGCCGCTCCGGGAGGCGGCATTCCCCCCTTCTCCTCGGGTGGCGCGCCCGGCGAGTCATGATGATGCTTCTTCTTCACGAGTCCCTCCTCGGCGCCAGCCGCGCTCCGACGTAGGAGAGGAGCGCGAAGACGCGGCGGTAGGGCATCCGCACGGGTCCCATCAGCCCGATCACCGCCCGCGACGGGCCGATGGCGACCGCCATACCGACGATGGAGCACGACTGGATGGCAGCCGGCGCGTGTTCGTGGCCGATCGATACCCGGGGCAGGTAGGCCGCTGCAAACGACTCGAGCGCGCGCGCCAGATGCTCGCGCTCGGCGAGCACGGTCACGAGCGGGCGAAGCCTGTCGGGCGTCTGGAACTCGGGTTGCGCCGCGATGTGCTCGGCGCCTCCGAGGCGAACCGCCGGCTGCTCCATGCCGGTGACGAGCCGCGCGGCGAGATGGAGCGCCGCCTCTAGTATTGCCGCGTGCTCCGGCCGGGCCTCCGTGCGCGCGCGGATCGCGAGCGCGTCGAGTCCTGCCGCGCCCGGGACCGGGAGCGAGGCGCGAACCCACGCCTCGGCGCCCCCCACCCCC
>JBBTHR010000007.1:0-10083 GCA_038060295.1 Candidatus Eiseniibacteriota bacterium | reverse complement strand
GCGCCAGGTGGTCGTCCCCAGCGGGCCCCCCTCGATACCGACGGCCACGAGAAGCTCTCCGCCCTCGAGTCCGACGAGTTCGAAGCGGTGAACCCGCGAGGAATCGCGGGGACGGACCGAGACGACCGCGAGCTGGCGGGCCGCGCGAGCGAGCGCCGGCGGCAGCCGTTCGTCGAGCGCTCCGGCGAGACTCGCGTCGTCGACCGCCTCGTCGAGCGCGCGGCGCGTGGCCGGCGTGAGCGATTCGGGACGCATGAGGTGATCGACGTAGTAGCGGTATCCATGCTCGGTCGGCACGCGGCCGGCCGACGTGTGCGGATGCGAGAGGAGGCCCAGTTCTTCCAGCTGCTGCATGGCGTTCCGGATCGTCGCCGGGGAGATGCTCAGATGATAGGCGGCGCGCACGTACTGGGAGCCGACCGGCTCGCCGCTGGAGACGTGGCTCTCCACGACAAACGTCAGAATGCGGCGGAGCCGCTCGTCCAGAATGTCGAGGGATGGCGGGGTCATGGAAGTCGCGTTCGGTCCTCGGGGTCGGGGGGAGCCGTCTGGCACTCGAAAGCCTACAGTGCTAATCGACGCCGACGCTATCAGGGGGGCCCGGGGGTGTCAAGCCGGGCCCCGCCGAAGGCCCCGTATCCGATTGCCGATGCGTCGGATTCGCTCGGCTTCGCGTCCCTCCCCCCATCCGGACGAAGAGCTCGGAGGCAATCTCGTGGGAGGTGAGGAGGCCGCGCGCCGTGGGCCGAACCCGACCGGGCGGATCGACCCGCAGCGCGCCGGCCTCGACACCCCAGGCCACCCATCCGTCCACCGTCTCGCCGGCCAGCGCGCGGAGCCGCTCGATCCGCATCCCGCGATCGCGTCGGAGCGCCAGGAACACCTCTTCCTCGGCGGCGGCCTGCGAATCGAGCGTGACGACGTCGTCGCGAGGCACCCCTTCCGCCTCGACGCGCTCCAGGTATCGCCGCGTGTCGTGCTCGTTCGCCCAGCGTCGCGTTCCGTCGAAGGAGTGTGCGCCGGGACCGAGGCCGAGGTAGGGGCGGCGCATCCAGTACCCCTCGTTGTGGCGCGATTCGGAACCGGGGAGCGCGTAGTTCGAGACCTCGTAGTGCCGGAATCCGCGCGGGAGAAGGAGCGAGTCGAGGAGCGCGTAGCGATCCGCGGCCGCGTCGTCGTCCGGCGGCACCAGCGCGCCGCGCGCCACCTTCGCCTCGAACGGCGTGTTCGGCTCCACCTGGAGGCTGTAGGCCGAGAGATGCGTCGCGCCCCGCTCCACGATCGCCTCCACGCCGCGCGCGATTCCCTCCGTCGTCTCTCCCGGCACCGCCACGATGAAATCGGCCGAGATCCTCGAGAAACCGGCGCGGCGGGCGCGGTCGATCGCGTCGAGCGACTTCTCCGCGCTGTGGATCCGTCCGAGCGACTTCAGCACCGGCGCCTCCAGTGACTGTACGCCGAGGCTCAGCCGTCCCACGCCGGCCTCGAGGAGGAGTGCCAGCTTCTCGTCGGTCAGCCCCTCGGGATTCGCCTCGACCGTCCACTCGCGGACGGCGGAGCGATCGAACGACGCGCGGAGCCAGGCGAGGAATCGGCGCAGTGTCCGCTCGTCGAGCGCCGTGGGCGTGCCGCCGCCGACGTAGATCGTGACCGGGCGGGACCACGGTCCGTCCACCGCGCGCGCCGCCGCCAGCTCCCGATCGAGCGCCGCCAGAAACCGCTCAGGCTCGGCGTGATGGAGCGGCGCGGTCGCGAACGCGCAGTAGGGGCAGATGCTCCGGCAGTAGGGGATGTGGATGTAGAGGCCGAATTTCATGACGCGCTCCGCGCGCGGGAGGTCAGCGGACCGGATGGAGGAGCCGGCCCGGACGCGGCATCCGGCGGTCGGCGTCCCACGACCAGTAGAGGATCATCGCCTGCCCCTTCACGAGGGTCCGCGGCAATCCGCCCCAGAAGCGGCTGTCGAGGCTGTTGTCCCGATTGTCCCCCATCATGAAGAGCTGACCCTGCGGGACCACGTACGGGCCGAAGTTGTCGCGGGGACTCGTCTCTCGCGGGAAGACGCGCGGGTCCTTGTGGACCACGTGCGACTCCTCCTGCGCCTGCCCGTCCACGTAGAGGACCTTGTCGCGTAGCTCCACCGTCTGGCCCCCCAGCGCGACGCAGCGCTTGATGAAGTCGCGCTCCGGGGCGTCGGGAAAGCGGAAGACGATCACGTCGCCCGGCTTCGGTTCGCGGATCGCCGGGAAGCGGTGGTAGACGAGCTGGTGCCCCGCCACGCCGATGTCGATCTCCGAGCCGTAGACCATCTTGTTCACGAAGAGGAAATCGCCGATCTGAAGCGTCTCCTCCATGCTGCTCGTGGGGATCCGGAAGGCCTGGATGACGAGGCCGCGGATGACGATGGTGAGAACCACCGCCAGAACGAGCGCCTCGAGGTACTCGCGGAAGGCCGACTTGGCCCGGGAGCGCACACGGGTCGTCGCGGCTGCGGCTTCGGCCATGCTCGTGCGTCGCGGACGGCGAGCGCCGCCCTAGCGCTCCACCTTCAGGACGGCCAGGAACGCCTCCTGGGGGATGCGGACGGTACCGACCTGCTTCATCCGCTTCTTTCCCTCTTTCTGCTTTTCCAGGAGTTTCCGCTTCCTGCTGATATCTCCGCCGTAGCACTTCGCGATGACGTTCTTCCGCAAGGCGGAGATCGTCTCGCGCGCCACGACCTGGTTTCCGATGGTCGCCTGGATGGCGATCGGGAACATCTGGCGCGGGATGAGTTCCTTCAGCTTCGAGGCGATCGTGCGGCCCCAGTCGTGCGACTTCTCTCGGTGGACGATCATCGAGAGGGCGTCCACCGGATCGCCGTTCAGGAGAAGATCCATCTTCACGAGCTCGGCACGCTTGAACCCGGCCAGTTCGTAATCGAGCGAGGCGTAGCCGCGGCTGATCGATTTGAGCCGGTCGTAGAAATCGAGCACGATCTCGGCGAGCGGAATCTCGTACCCCAGGTGCGCTCGCTCGGGACTCGGGTATTCCATGCCGGTGAACACGCCGCGCCGGTCCTGGACGAGCTGCATGATGTTCCCGACGTACTCGGTGGGGACCACGATCTGCACCCTCACGTACGGCTCTTCGATCGTCTCGATGAGGTTCGCGGGCGGCATGAGGGCCGGGTTGTCCACCATCAGGAGATCGCCGTTCGTCTTCAGCACGTGATACTCCACGCTGGGGACCGTGGCGATGAGATCGAGGCCGTATTCGCGCGTCAGGCGCTCCTGCACGATTTCGAGATGGAGGAGCCCCAGGAATCCGCACCGGAAGCCGAAACCGAGCGCGAGCGATGTTTCCGGCTCGTAGGTCAGCGACGCGTCGTTGAGTTGCAGCTTCTCCAGCGATTCCTTCAGGTCCTCGTACGACTCGGCCTCGATCGGATAGAGCCCCGAGAAGACCATCGGCTTCACCGGCCGGTAGCCGGGGAGCGCCTCGGGCGCGAGATCCTCGGCCGAGGTGATCGTATCGCCCACGCGCGCGTCCGACACGACCTTCACGTTGGCGATCACGTAGCCGACGTCGCCCGAAACGAGTTCCTCGTGGGCCTCGTATCCCAGCCGGAGGACACCCACCTCGAGCACCTCGTAGCTCCGGTCGGTCGAGTGAAACCGGATATGGTCCCCGGCGCGGATCTTTCCGCGCATGAGCCGGACGTAGACGATGACGCCCCGGTACTGGTCGAAGACCGAATCGAAGATGAGCGCCTGAAGGGTGCCGTCCCCCTTGTCGGGAGGCGGAGGGATGCGGGCCACGATCGCCTCGAGCACGGCGGCCACGTTTTTCCCCTCCTTCGCCGATACGCGCACGCAGTCCTCGGGCTCGCCGTGAAGGAGCTGCGCCGTCTCGAGGGAGACCTCGTCCGGCATGGCGGCCGGAAGATCGACCTTGTTGATCACCGGCACGATGGTCAGCTTCTGCTCGAGCGCGAGGTAGAGGTTGGAGATCGTCTGAGCCTCCACGCCCTGGGAGGCGTCCACCACCAGGATGGCGCCCTCACACGCGGCGAGGCTTCGCGAGACCTCGTAGGTGAAGTCGACGTGGCCGGGCGTATCGATGAGGTTCAGCGTGTAGTCCTCGCCGTTCGCCGCGCGGTAGCGCATGGCGATGGCGTGGGACTTGATGGTGATCCCCTTCTCGCGCTCCAGGTCCATGCTGTCGAGGACCTGCGCCTTCATCTTCGACTTGGGAATGGTGTCGGTCAGCTCGAGCAGACGGTCCGCGAGCGTCGACTTCCCATGGTCGATATGGGCGATGATGCAAAAGTTTCGGATGTGGTCTCGATGGCTCATTCGTGGTGGCTCAAAATCTCACGTGTAGGGAAAGGCTGAGGCGCGGGGCGCCCCGGGAGCCCGACCGCTCGTCGGCCGGTCCGAACTCCGCGTCGAAGTTGAGAAGGTGGGCATCCACGTACGCGTCGGCCATCTGGAGCAGATGCGCGGCGGCGGTCCACCAAATCCAGTCGATCTTCCGATTGCGATGCGTCAGCTCATCCGCCACGGCGGCATCGTACTCCGGCGTGTCCGCGATCGTGGCGGCCTGCCGGTCGATCGCGTCGTTCTGCCGCTGGAGTTCCTGGAAGATCTTGTAGGTCAGGAACCCCTCGCCCGCGACGACGACGACGGCTTTGAGCGGCTGTCGATTGTACACCTGTCCCCACCCCGGAACGATCGCTGATCGCGCCATGACCAGGAATGGCTTCACGTCACGGAGCGTCGAGTCGCGGAAAGTCGAGTCGCGAAGGGTCGAGTCGCGGAGGGCGGGCGCCGCGGACGGGTCCGCGGCGGCGGGTTTCACGAAGGCCGTGTCCGCGGCGGCCGGCTCGGCCCGCCCGGGAACCGCGAACGCCAGGGCCGCGGCGGCCAGCGCCACGAGCGCGAGCGTCCGCCGGGCGCGCCGATCAGCGCTTCGAGACGAAACGGGCCGTCGCGAGGAAGAGGAGGAACGCCGCGCCGACGACGTAGATCGCGAGAACCGCGCCTTGGGCGACTCCGGGAGCGAGGGCGGCATGGCGGAGGAGGTAGTCGAATCCTTGCCCCAGCGCGACGACGAGCGCCGCGAGGAGCACGAGCGCCCAGCGCCTCCAGAGCGCGATGGCGGCGATGGCGGCCACGAGGGCCACGACGAGCGGGTCATGCCAATCGAGCGCGAGCCACCGGCCGATCAGATCCGGCATGGCCGCGCCGCCCGGTGCCGCGATGGCGGGAACGTGTGGGAATCGAACCCACCTCGGACGGCGGAGCCGCCCGACAGAAGGATTTGAAGTCCTCGGAGAACACCAGATCCCATCCGTCCCCGCGCGAATCGCCGCGTCACGCCAACACCCGGAGCGGGCGCCCCCGGTGGGGCGTCACCTCGCCGATGACCGCCGCGCGGACGCGCGCCCGCGCCAGCCGCTTCAGAAACGCGTTCATCCGCGACGGCGCGATCGTCACCAGGAGACCGCCCGACGTCTGCGGGTCCGCGAAGAGTCGCCTCGTCGCCTCGCTCACGCTCTCGTCCCATTCCGTCTCGTCGTTCACATAGTCGAGATTCGATTGAAGTCCCTTCGCCCAGACGCCTTGCGCCACGAACGCGGCCGCCGCGTCGAGCACCGGCACCGCCCGGCTCCAGACGCGGATCGTCTTTCGGCTGGCGCGCGCGACGTTCAGGGCGTGACCCAGAAGGCCGAAGCCCGTCACGTCGGTCGCGGCGCTGGCTCCCGCGGCCGTCATCGCCGCCGCGGCGTCGCGATTGAGCGTCGTCATCTGACGCGTCAGGAGCTTCAGCGCCGCGGGCGGAAGGAGCCGCCGCTTGAGCGCGGTCGCCAGGATTCCGGTCCCGAGCGGCTTCGTCAAGACCACCAGGTCGCCCGCCTTGGCCCCGGCGTTGCTGACGACGCGCCGCGGCTCCACCGTCCCGGTGACCGCGAAACCGAACTTGATCTCCGGGTCGCGCACCGTGTGGCCGCCCAGGAGCGAAACCTTCGCCTCGCGAAGCATGGCCGCACCGCCGCGGAGCATCTCGCGAAGGATCGTGGGATCCTCCTTCTCCGGGAAGCAGACGATCGAGAGCGCCATCAGCGGCGTCCCGCCCATGGCGTAGACGTCGCTCACGGCGTTCGCCGCGGCGATCCGTCCGTAGTCGTAGGGATCGTTCACGACCGGCGTGATGAAGTCCACGGTCTGCACGAGCGCCAGGCGTGGCGAGATCTTGTAGACGCCGGCGTCGTCCCACGTTTCGGGGCCGATCAGCACCTTGGAGCCGCGCGGCGGGCGCGGGAGCGATCGAAGCACGTTCTTAAGGTCCTCCGGACCCAGCTTGGCCGCTCAGCCCGCGCAGGAAGCCTGTTCGGTCAGGCGGAAGACGTCGCGCCGGGTGTGGTTCACGGCCGGAAGGCCCAGGCTTCGATCTCCACGAGGCAGTTGAGCGGGAGCCCCTTCGCCGCGATCGTCGTGCGGGCGGGCTTGTGGTCGCCGAACCATCGGGCGTAGACCTCGTTCATGATCGCGAAATCGGCCATGTCAGACAGGAACACCGTCGTCTTGACGACGTCGGAGAGGTCGGCTCCGCCGGCCTGGAGTACGGCACGCACGTTCTGCAGCACCCGATCGGTCTGGGCGGGAACGCCTCCCGCCACCAGCACGCCGGTGGCGGGATCGATGCCGGTCTGGCCCGAGGTGATCACCCAGGTGCCCGGGCCGGCGACGACGCGACCGGGAGCGTACGGTCCGATGGGGGCCGGAGCGCCGGGCGCCGCGATCGGCGTGGAGCCGAAACGGCCGCTCATTCGACCGTCACGCTCTTGGCGAGATTTCGAGGCTGATCGACGTCGCATCCGCGCTCCACCGCGATGTAGTACGAGAGGAGTTGGAGCGGAACCACGGAGAGCAGCGGCGTAAGCGGCCCCATCGTGCGTGGAATGTAGAGCACGTGGTCGGCCTTCTGCGCGACGTGCGTGTCGCCCTCGGTCGCCACGGCGATGATCTTTCCCTTCCGCGCGCGAACCTCCTCCATGTTGCTCAAAACCTTCTCGTAGGCGGAGTCCTGCGTGCAGATGAAGACGACCGGCATGTTCTCGTCGATGAGGGCGATCGGGCCGTGCTTCATCTCGGCCGCCGGATAGCCCTCGGCATGGATGTAGGAGATCTCCTTCAGCTTGAGCGCTCCCTCCAGCGCGACCGGGAAGTTCACGCCGCGGCCGAGATAGAGGAAATTGTTGTGGTGCGCGTTCGCGAGCGCGATCTCGCGGATCCGTTCGTGACCGGCCAGGATTTGCTCCACCTTACCCGGGAGCGACTCCATCTCCCGCGCCAGCCGGGCACCGAGTTCCGGCGAGAGCTCGCCGAGGCGCCCGAGATAGAGCGTGAGGAGCATGAGGGCCGCGACCTGCGACGTGAACGCCTTCGTCGAGGCGACGCCGATCTCGGGGCCCGCGTGGATGTAGACGCCGCCGTCCGACTCGCGCGCGATCGTGGAGCCGACGGCGTTGCAGACACCGAGCACGCGCGCTCCCTTCCGCTTCGCCTCGCGCATCGCCGCCAGCGTGTCGGCCGTCTCGCCCGACTGGCTGATGGCGATCACGACGGTTCCCGACTCTAAGATTGGGTTTCGGTAGCGGAACTCCGACGCGTATTCGACCTCGACCGGGATGCGGGCGAGCTCCTCGATGAGGTACTCCCCGATGAGGCCCGAGTGCCACGACGTGCCGCAGGCGGTGATGATGACCCGGTTGATGGCGCGGAGCTCGGGGATGCTCATGTTGAGCCCGCCGAGGCGCGCGGTCCCCTCGCCCACCAGGAGCCGGCCGCGCAGCGTGTTCCGGAGCGAGGTCGGCTGCTCGAAGATCTCCTTCAGCATGAAGTGCGGGAATCCCGCCTTCTCGATCGTCGCAAGGTCCCAGTCCACCGTCTCGACCTTCTTCGACACCGCTTCCTGACGGAGATTGCTGGTATGGATCCCCTCGGGGGTCAGCACGACCATCTCCTCGTCGTCCAGATAGACGACCTGGTTCGTGTGGCGAATGATCGCCGAGACGTCGGAGGCGAGGATGTACTCGTCGTTGTCGCAGATGCCGACGACCAGCGGGCTGCCGTGGCGGGCGCCGACGATCTTGCGCGGCTCGTCGCTGGAGATCACCGCGATGCCGTAGGTGCCCGTCAGATGACGGAGCGCCGAGGACACGGCCGCCTCCAGATTCCCGTCGTAGAACTTCTCGATCAAGTGGGCGATCACCTCGGAATCGGTGTCCGTGGTGAAGCGGTGCCCTTCCTGCTGGAGCTTCGTCTTGATGGTGGAGTAGTTCTCGATGATGCCGTTGTGGACGACGGCGATCTTCCCCGTGCAGTCGGTATGGGGGTGGGCGTTCACCGTGTTCGGCTCGCCGTGCGTGGCCCAGCGGGTGTGCGCGATGCCGAGCGTCCCGAGCGGGCGCGAGGATGCGATCTTCTTCTCGAGTTCGCTGATCTTCCCGGCCGCCTTCTCGATCTTCAGGCCGCTGCCGTTCATGATGGCGACGCCCGCCGAGTCGTAGCCGCGGTACTCGAGGCGGCGCAGGCCCTCCAGAAGAATCGGGAGCGACTGCTGCTTCCCGACGTAGCCGACGATGCCGCACATGCTGGTACCTCCTTTAGGCCGAGATGCCCGCGGACTGCGAGCGCGTCGCCGCATCGACAGCGAGCGCCGCGAGCGCCTCCGCACGGGTATCCGTCGGCGCCTCGGCGATGATGCGGACGACCGGTTCCGTCCCCGAGGCGCGGACCTGTACCCATTGATCTTTCCAGATGAACTTCTCTCCGTCCAGTCGGTTCCGCGTCCCGTCCGGAAACGCCTGCTGGAGCGCCGAGCCGAGCGACTCCGGCGCCGTGATCCTCAGATCGAGTTTCCGCTTCACCATGACCAGCGGCGGGAGCTCGGCCACCCGCTCGGAAAGGGGCCGCGCGTCGAGCGAGAACCAGTCGAGCGCGATCGCCGCGGCCAGGAGCCCGTCGCGGGTCGCGTGGAGTTCGGGATAGATGACGCCGCCGTTCCCCTCGCCGCCGATCACGCCGCCGCGCGCCATCAGAAGTTCCGCCACGTGCGCCTCGCCGACGCGCGAGCGCTCCACCGTGGCGCCGTAGCGCTGGGCGATGAACTCCACTCCCATCGACGTCGACACGTTTACCACCACCAGGCCGGCGCGGCGCCGCAGCGCCCAGTCGACGGCGATCTGAAGCGTCCGCTCTTCGCCGATCGGTTCCCCGCGCTCGTCCACGATCGCCAGGCGATCGGCGTCGGGATCGTTCGCGAAGCCGATCGCCGCGCCGGAACGGCGAACCGCCGCCCCCAAGTCCTTCAAGTTTTCGGGAAGCGGTTCGGGAACGCGCGGGAAGTTGCCGTCGGGCACGCAATGGATCCGCTCCAGCGTGCAGCCGAGTTCCTGGAGCAGCGCCGGCGTCGCCTCCGATCCGGCGCCGTTCACGCAGTCGATCGCGACGCGGAAGCCGCGCGAACGGATCCGGGAAAGGTCGAGGCCGGGGAGCGCGAGGATCGCCTCGCGATGCCGCCGGATGGCGTCGTCGTCGTCGCGCGCGCCTCCGACGTGCTCGTGCGTGACCCACGCCGGCATCCCCTCGCGGGCGCGCCGGACGACTTCCTCGGATTGGGCCGGCGCCAGAAAGGTGCCGCCCGGTCCGAAGAGCTTGAGCGCGTTCCAGGGGGCCGGATTGTGGCTCGCGGTGATGGCGAGTCCCCCCGCCGCGCCGTGGTGGCGGATGGCGTAGAGAATCGTGGGGGTCGGGGCGATGCCGACGTCGATCACCTCGCGGCCAATCGCCATGAGGGCGGCCTGCGCGGCCCGCGAGACCCAGGCGCCGCTGGGGCGCGAATCGCGTCCCACGACGACCGGACCGGGGCCGAGAAGAGCGCCGTGGGCGCCAGCCACGCGGAGAATCACGTCGGGGGTCAGGCGCTCGCCCACGATGCCGCGAACGCCCGATGCGCTGATCATCAGCCCGTCGAGGGGGTCGATTCGTTTCGTCATTGGGATTCTTTCGGAGGGTGTCACGGGCCGCTGGAACA
>JBBTHR010000006.1:0-73243 GCA_038060295.1 Candidatus Eiseniibacteriota bacterium | reverse complement strand
GGCGCTGACCGGCAAGCACCCCTTCGGCGGCCGCACGATCCGCGAGGTGGTGGCGGGCCAGATGGAAGGCTGGGTCCCCTCGCCGGGGGCGCACAGCGTGAAGGTCCGCGCCGATCTTGAGCGGGTGGTGATGCGAGCGCTAGAGCGCGAGCCCGTCCTCCGCCAGGGGAGCGCAGACGAGTTTATGGAGGGGTTCGGGGTTGAAGAGCGGGTGGGGGTGATTCTGGGGGGGAAGTTTGTTGGGCGGGGATCGGAAATCGACGAGCTAGAGCGGATCCTCCGGGAGCCCAGTTCCAACTCGCCGACATACGTGCAGATCGCCGGGCCGGTTGGCTCCGGCCGGTCTGCCTTGATAGCGGAAATTGCCCATAGAGCGTTTTCGTCGCGGGTCCGAGTGATCGAATGGGACGACGCCACGCTTGAGGGGCTATCGAGCGCGCTTCAGCCGTCGCCCACACGAAGGCGAATCCACGATGGCAACCCAGGAAATGACGGCATCTCGGGCCTGGCGGAACATCTCCTCACTGCATCACGGTCGGGCCCGATTCTCGTGACGTCGGATCCCCCCGACGAGCAGCAGGCAGATGCAAGGAATCTCGCGCGCAGAATTGCACGCTACGTTGCAGCCGTCGCGATCGAACGGCAGATTAGATTTCCCATCCTGATTGTGCAGTCGGGCACCGCGACGATTCAGCCCATCGAGGTATTTGAACGGACAATCGCACTCGAGCCCTTCGACGGCAAGGAGGTGTCGCTGGCGATCCGTGGGCTCCTGGGAGCGGCACAAATCGAGAGCGAACTCCAGGCGATGTTTGCGGAGCAAACCTCAGGTCAACCGAATCAAGTGGTAGGCAGCCTTCTCAGGCTCGTGCAGAGGGGAATCCTGGTTCGGCGGGCTGGTGAGTGGCGCTTCCTGGAGCGCGAACAGATTCGATCGCTCGACTTCGCGAGTTCGAGGGACAACCTCGCAGCACAATGGCCGACTCTGGTCGCTGATCAGCACGCGTCGCTTCTCTTTCTTGCAGTGGTAGTAGCGGGTCTCCCGACACATGCGATCGCCAAGCTTCTTGACCAGGGCGAGACCTCGGTTCACACGAAGTTGGATGCCCTTGCTATCCGCGGGTGGGCCCTGGAACGACGGGGCGCCTGGAGGCTCTCGTCGGTTGCCGTTGTCGACGACGTTCTCGCGCTCGCGACTCCCAATGAGCAGCGCCTCGCCGCCCAGCTCGTCGCGGATCGAATCGGCGAAATGCTCGGCGAGGAGAGCCTGGCCGATGTGCGTGCGCAAGCATCCAGGGACCATGCCCAGCAAATGGTGGCGGTCAGGCTTGCCCAAGAGCGCCATGACTTCAGACTTGCGGAACGGAGAGCGTCTCGCGCGGAGTCTTGGGCACGAGCGAGTAGTGTCACCGCGGATGCGAGGGGGGCGAGCCTCGCCCGTGCCGAGGCGCTACATCGACTTGGCCGAGATCGAGACGCGAAGGCCTTGCTTCTCGACTCGGAAGTCTGGAGCGACAGTCGCGTTGAGCCATCTGCCATGCAAGGGCACTCCAAGGCTCTTGGCCGCATCCAACTCGCTCTAGGCGAGCTTGAGGGGGCCCGGGCCTGCTTCGAGGCAGTGATCAAAGGTGTGGGTGAGAGGGACTTCACGGCGACAGTCCTGAATGCCCACGCGGACCTCGCGGAGATTGAATGGCGCCACGGCGATGGGCAGCTGCGCGATCGATGCATCTTTCGCCTCAGGTCAATCCTCGGAGATACGACTGGCCGCCAAGACCTGGCGGATCCCCGGGCAGGACTCCTCTATCAGCTCGGGGCAGCGCTCATCGAGACAGGACGAAGGGAAGAGGCGCGAGATCTCCTCGAGGATGGGCTGCGCGAGCCCTGCGGCCCGTACTGGCGCATGCGAGTCCGCAATGCCTTGGCCACCGCGGTCTACTACCTCGGTGACTTCGAACGTACGCTCTCATTACTCGGGGAGGCTTGGAAGGATGCCGAGTTGGGAGGATTCGATAGCTTCAAGGCGAGAATTCTGTCGAATCGTGCCGGGTTGTACTACGGAATGGGGCGGTTCAGCGATGCCGTCGAGCATCATGGCCTGTCGGCAATGTGGGCGCGACGTACGGGAAGCACTTTCGAGTTTCTTGCCGCCTCTCTGGGTGCATCTATCAATTTCAGCCTCTTGGCGAAATACGAGTCCGCCATCGACCGAGCGCGTGATGCGTGGAATGCCGCCGCCGCCCTGCCGAACCCGCATGACATGGCCAAGGCTCTCGAAATGGAGGCATTTGCACTACACCAGCTCGGTGATGACGCCGCGGCTCTGTCGGCCGTCCGCAGGGTGTCGTCGGAACTCGGAGGCCGTGGTTTTGACGATGTGCAGCCGCGTCTTGACTGGCTGGAAGCACGAATTGAAGTCCGAGCGGGTAACTTCGGACGGGCACAGTTGCTCCTCGAAAAGGCAGAGGCTGTGCTTCTAGAGACGAAGGACTGGGAGGATTTACCGGGGGTCCAGATCGAACTGGACCGCCTCGCCTGGCGTCGAAAGGATCCCAATGCGAGTTGGGACAGAGTCCGTCTTACGACGACTAAGGCCGTTGAGGACGGCGCTTTGGTTGTTGCCCTGCGAGGCGCGCTCGTCCTGTCGGAGATCCTGGCCGACCGCGGGATCCACGATGGCGACTTGTTGCACCTTGTCCAGGAGGGGTTGACGCTTGCGGAGTCGGGAGGCGCTCGCGAATACGCTTGGAGAATCAGCGCCGGAATCGGCCACGGCGCTCTTCGCTCTGGTGAGCGCGAGGTCGCACAGAAGAGATTCGGACTTTCGGTCCGCGTGCTGCGAGAGGTCGCTGGCGAACTCAGCGAGGGCCGCCGTCGTCTCTATCTTGGGACGCCTCATGCTCAGGCCCTCCTTCGTGTCCTTGATGTGAGTCGCTAGTCTCCCAACTCCCTTACGGCTTCAGGCCATTGCCCGCGGGATTCAGCTCGTTACCAGCGTTGTTCGCCGTCACCGACTGCCCCTGCGCCTGCGTCCCCGACTCCGGCCCCATCAGCGAGCTGCCGGTGCATCCCGTCGTCGCCAGTGCCGCGACCAGTGCCGCCATCGTCGCCACCGTCTTCAGCGTCTTCTTGGTTCCCCTCGACTTTTCCATATCGCCTCCGTGGTTGCTGCCCGTTCTGGGCGTCCCGTTCCTGTGGGACTGCTAACGCAACCGCGGTGCCATGGCTCGGCTCCCGGCTTGCCGAAATCAAGGCGGTCATACGAAGCCCGTAACAAGCCATAGCAAATCGGGTTAGAAGATCGGATCGTTTCGGGCTGGACGAGGACTCGACATGGTTGCGCGAGAGCCACGGCTGGCTCGGGCACCGCATGGGTGGCCGTTCCCACTCGGATGAGGTCGAGTTGCCCTAAATAGCTTTATTAATTACACTTAACTGGCTTGGCCAGGTCGAGCCACGAACGCGGAGATTCGCCCAGGTCGAGCACCTCGGCCGATGTCAAGATTCGTTTCCATAAACCATTGAAATGAAACAGCTTGACTTGAGTTCGCTCTTGGTGGTAGCCTGCGCTTCGGTCCCACCTCTGAACGCTAGGCCGACACGGCAGCAGGGGGCGCGCGTGCTTGAGATCCTACGGCTTCTCACAGTCCGTCCCCACCAGTTCCGCCGAATTACGTCCTCCGATGTCGATCTAGAGAAACAGTCCCCATCAAGATATTGTCGCCTATCCGACCTTCACCCCCCCTCGGATCGGATCGTCGGCTCATGAATCGAGGCAGTAGCGCCATGAAGAAACACGTCTCGTTCCCAAGCGACTTGTGGCTGCTCGTGATCGGCGGGTTGGTGGGCTCGACGAGAAGTCGAATCGCTCCGATCCGGTTGCTCCCATTGCTCGTCTTACTGGTGGTGGCCGGAGTCTCGAGCGTAGCCGTGGTCACGTGGACTGGCACAGCGCAGGCCGTCCCAGGGCCAGCTCTTCCGCTTTCTCTTGTCGTTTCAGGAGCCGGTGAGAGTTTCCCAGCGTGCGACTGTGAGTCCCGTCGCACGCTCAGCCGGTTTCCCTCGTGAGGTAAGGATGCCATGAACCAATTTGCACGAATTCGACGCGCGGTATGGTGGTGTGGGATGTTGCTCCTACTATTGGTCGCGGTGGCCACCACCTCGATCGTGCCCGATCACGCCGTGGCGAAGCCATTTCCCGTTAGCACAGATCCCCTTTCAGGAGACCCCGATGACGACTATGGCCCCGCGCATGGGCCCGTGAAGGCCGGTACGGCGAAATCGACATCACTCGACTCATCGGCTGCCCTAACCTCGTCGTACCAGTCCGCTGGTACCCGAACCGATATCGCCTACCGGTATTTCAGAATCGTGTCGTTGAGAGCTTTCCTGGCGCTGTGGCGATGAAGGGTGACGCCGCAACCCTCCTTGCGAAACTCGAAGACCTCCGCTCGCGCAATCTGCTCGAGGAGCTCTTGCTGCTGACCGCATCCCTCCCACCCATCACCGAGGACTCCGACTCCGCGCGAATCCTGATCGCACGGCTTAACGCTCTCGAGCAACTCGGCAGATGGACCGAGGTTGTCCGCGAGGGCCAACCAGGGGTGGAAACGATTGGATCAACTTCAAGCCAGGCACTTCTATCTGAGATCCACGCCATCCTCGCGAGGAGCTTTAGGCGCCTGGGGCAGATATCCAGAGCGGAAACGCACCTTCGCGCCGCCCATCACATCGCAAAGTGGATCCTGAGGGACCCTGTCGCCGCGCTAGCGCACCAGCGCCGCCTAGCGGTTCTGTTCAAAGGCCTCGGGATGTGGAAACAGGCTACTCACGAGAGCCGCCGTGCCATCGAAGCCTCCTTGGAGCTGGGTGAGCCCGTGGCCGCCGCTCGGAACCGGACAAACCTCGCGATCGTGCTCCTGAAGTCCGGTGGCATCGAGGAAGCCGCCATCGAGGTCTCGAAGGCCGTCGCGTCGCTCCAAGGATGCCCGACTCCCCTCTGGAGAATCCTCGCTGAGATGGTTCAGGCGAAGTGCCACCGACTTCTAGGCCGCCACCAAGAGGCAAGGGAGCTTCTGCACCGCTTGCTCACCGAGATCCGATTCGGCGTGCACAAGCGCGAAGAGGCCATCTGCCTCGAGTATCTTGGCGATTGCTTCGTCAACTCGGGGTTGTGGACTGACGCCCTCGACTCCTACCGGGCGGCGGAGCGCATTGCGGCGGCCCATGCACCTAACGGGGACATCATCCCCGAACTCGGCCACCGCATCGGCGAGTGCCTCGTCCATCTCGGCGATCCCAACGCTGCCATCCTCGCCTGCGAGCACGGCCTCAAGGTCGCGCTCGAGACCGGCGACCGCTACGAGGAGTGCGCAACGCAGCGCGTCCTCGCCATGGCGCATCGAGCGGCCGGCAACGCGACCAAGGCCTACCGCCTCGCCGACCACGGCATCGCCCTCGGCCGCGCCTACGAGATTCCCTACGAACTCGCGCGGACCCTGGCGTGGGCCGGTTCGACGCGGCTGGAGAGCCAGCAGCGGGACGAGCAAATGATCGGTCGCCTTCAGCTATGGGAGGCTCGCGCCAATTTTGAGCGGATCGGGCTGGAGCACGAGGCCGTCGCTATCGACCGCCTCCTGGGATTCGAGGAATCGCCGGATCGCGAGGAGTCGACGCGGCCGGACCTCGCGGTGCTGGAAGGCATCGAAGGCCTGGATCGCGGAGCCCTCCGCTTTGGAATCGTCACGACGAGCCCCGCGATCAGCGCGGCGGTGGCCACGCTTCAGAGCGTCGCGCCGTCGAAGATCCCCGTGCTCATCTCCGGTCCCAGCGGGACGGGGAAGGAACTTCTCGCGCAGGCGCTCCACCTGATGAGCGACCGGCGCAAGCGGCGGCTTGTGCCGGTGAATTGCGCCGCGCTATCGCCCGGGATTCTCGACAGTGAACTCTTCGGGCACGAGCGCGGCGCCTTCACCGGAGCCGTTGCCGCGCGCGACGGGCTCTTCGCGGCCGCCGATGGAGGGACCCTCCTCCTTGATGAGGTGGGAGAACTTTCGCCCACGGCCCAGGCAACTCTCCTGCGTATTCTCGAGACCGGGGAATTGAGGCGCGTTGGCACCGACGAGGTGCACACGATCGATGTTCGCGTCGTCGCGGCCACGAATGCGGACCTTGGTGGGATGGTGGAGCGAGGGACGTTCCGGCGCGACCTCTATTACCGGCTGGCCGGGGTTAGAGTGGCTGTGCCGGCGCTCGCGGAGAGGGAAGAGGACATTCTGCCGCTCTTCCGCTACTTCCTCGCGCAGGTGTGCGCCGCCGCAGGAAAGCGTCTCTCCATGGCCGCCGACGTCGAGCCGCTCCTCCGCGCGTACGCGTGGCCGGGGAACGTGCGAGAACTCCGGAATGAGGTCGCCCGGCTGGTGGCGGTCAGCGAGAGCGGTTCCGTGATCGGCCTCGACGCCCTGCTCCCCGAGCTACGCGTGAAGTTGCCGGCGACCCTTCGCCGCGACAGAGTGCGGGCCGCCCAGGTCCGCGACGAACGTGCCTGGATTCTCGAAGCCCTCCGCGCCCACCGCGGCAACAAGACGGACGCCGCCCGGAGCCTGGAGGGGATGAACCGGACCACGCTACTGTACAAGATGGAGCGGCTCGGGATCAGGCCGGAGGAGTATTCGACGGAAGACGCTTAGGCATCAAGGCGCAGGAACCTGTCCGGCTCTCCCATTCGCCCCCGCGTCGGAAGTCCAGCCGTCTGCGCCTATCGTCCATCCAGCCCATTCGCCTGCCAGGCGCGTCAACTTCTGACGGCGTTCACGCGCTGACACTCCCCCCGCACGTTCGCACCCCAAGCTCCCGTCCTATCTTCTGATAGATCAACACATCCATCCCCCGGACCGTCACCTGCGGTTGGCATCGCACTTGCCCTAGGGCGGAGCGAGGCTTCGGCTCTATTGTTCCGCCTTGCCGATCAAGACTTCGGCTCCTAGGGCATCAGACGAAGGAGGAGGTGCATGCCACACGTCTCTCACGCCGCGACGAATCCGAACCGGGTCATTCTGTCCGCCGTCACCGTCTTGATCGTGCTCGCGGGGGCACCCGCCGGTACCGGCGCGAACCCCGCCGAGTCACCGACACCCCCCGATACAACCCACTCCGAGCGGCATTTCGAAACCTCGGCTCCCTCCGACGGGGTCGGCCCCGACAGCGCGGCCATTTTCGGAGACGGCCTCAACACTGGCCAAGGTCCCATCGTCCGAATGGGGCCCCGTGGCGAGGAGATGAAGGACGTTGGGTCGCGTGTCTGGCGGCCCCTAGCCGCCAAGGGCGCCTCTCAGCTCGAGCAAGACGCGCAGGCCCTGCGCGAGAGGAAGATCAGCCTGAAGGGACACCTGCCGATCACCATGGCGATCGCGGTTGAGGACTCCGCATCTCTCGGCAGACTTCTCGCTCTGGGCGACACGATTGCCTGCGCACCACCGTGCACCGTGGTTGTCCGAAGCACCATTCGCCATTTCTATGAATTGGGAGAGCGCGGTATTTCCTGCTGGGAGTACCGGCCGCCCGAGAGCATCAGACAGCCGACAGGTTCCGCGCCCCCGAAGGCGCCACCGGGATCCGGCCAATCGAGCGGGGGAAGGAGGGCGAGCGCCGCCCCTGCCGCGGGGGAGGCGGTTGCGGGACCGGTCGTTTTCTCCGAAGGGTTCGAAACCGAGTTCGTGCCGGGTTCCTCCTGGAGCGCGGCAGACTACAACTCGTACAACGGTCTCGACTATTGGGGCGACGTAATATGTGGGGCCGCGCACGGCGGGTCGTGGATCGTATCGGCAGCCTGGCACGGAGATGTGGGATGCGCCGCCTACGACAACAACCAGACGGCCGATCTGGAGAACGTCTCGTCGATCTACATGGGCTCCTACTCGTCCTTCACGGTCAGCTTCTGGGTCAATTGCAACATGGAGTCGGGCTACGACTTCCTTTCGTTCCAGGCGGGCGGGGCGCCCAATCCCCTGACGCAGCTCATCGAAATGACCGGCTCGTCGGGGGGCTGGGTTCAGAGGCAATGGATCTTCGACAATTCCGGCCACGCGTATGACAACCTCTATCTTCGTTTCGTGTTCGCGAGCGACAACTCGATTACCGCCGCGGGCGGAATTCTCTTGGACGACATTCAAGTCACCGCCAACTCGCCGAATCTCCTCGCGACCACTCCCACGGGCTGGAGCGGGCCGATCGTCCCTTCGATGAGCTTTGGCACCACGACGACCGGCGCGAACCTACTCACGGGTCAGTTCACCAACATCGACTGGGCCATCCGCAATGCCGACACGGGGTCCGCCGGCGGATTCTACGTCGACTACTACCTCGACAACGGGTGGATCGGATCGGACTACGTTTTCTCGCTTTCGGCGAACACCACGTACACGCGCACCGATTGGGGCTACGTGGTCAACACAGCCGGGACGCACACGCTCAAGATGGTGATCGATCCCACCGGCTCCATCACGGAGTCGAACGAGGGGGACAACACGTATCAAGCCGCGTTCACGTGGTCGAATCCCCCCGCGCCCGACCTCATCGTGCAGAGCGTGACGGTGACCGCGCAAACGCCGCCTGCGGCTCCCGCGATGGCGCCCGCGTTGTTGGAAACGGGGAGTGCCGTTGCGTACACGTTTACGATGGGGCAGACGGTGGACATCGCCGTGACCGTGCGTAACCAGGGAACCGCTGCAACGGGTGGGAGTTGCGCCCTCGACTGGTACAAGAATCGTGGAAGCCCCCCAGCATACGGCACCCGAGGAGAACAATCCGTGACCGTGGGGACGCTTGGAGCCGGCGCATCGACCGTTCTCCACTTCTACGCGACGGGAACCAAAGCCGAGACGTGGAACATGTACCTACTGGCGGACGCGACGAACGCGGTCGATGAGGGCAGCACCGAGGGTAACAACTCGCACGGGCCGGTGCAGACGGTATGGGCCTCAAGATTGATTTACGTCACGGGGACCTTCTTCTATGACGATTCTCTCTTGGGGACGACGACGACCCCGTGCAACGATGTGATGGTCATCGACACCGGGGATCCCAATGGAATCGATACGCTTGGCGCGGCAGCGGTATGCTGTTGGGATACTGGGCGTTTCATCATCGGCCCAATTGCCAACGTAGACACCGACGATGACAATGGGTTTCTAGATCTCAAAGTGCGTGTGAACTACAGAAGTAACGAGAACTGCTGGAACCTTTCCTATCCTGGCTCCTGGCTTGTTACCATGGTGAAGGACGACGGCACGCCGTGGGCATTCGAGTCGGGCGTGACGGAAGACTTCGCTGGAGACACACTTGACGTTGGGCTTCTCAAGCCTACCGGCTACGGCGATCGGTGGGCTCTGCACATGATGAAGACGATCGCCGAGCGTGGGTGGGCCTGGGTTCGTGACCGATGCCCCACAAGTATCGGGCTCGGGCCCCTCACCGTACAGTGGTCGCCTGGGTATTCAAGAGTCACGAGCTACGCGGTCAACACAAGTACCATTCACATCAATGGCTCGAGCACTCCATCGTGGGGCTACACTCCGGACGAGGCCGACGACTCGTGGGTGCTGCATGAGTATGGCCATCACGTGTCTTCCAGAATGGGCTTCGACATGTCTCCAGGAGGCGATCATACGATAAACGGCCCCAGCCCATCGCTCGAGCTTGCCTGGGGCGAGGGCTGGGGGCATTTCTTCGGCCTGTTCCGCCAATGGGGACCACCGAGCCAGACCATACGAAATAGGGGCGTCGACGGATTGGGCATTCAAGGCGAAGCCATCCTGGACCTCGAGCGTGGCCTGGTGACCCTTTCGCCGCATGGCCAAGTCGATACGCTCAACGCTTCGGGTCCCCTATTCGAGGTGTCAATAGCCAGTTTGCTCTATGATGTCATGGACTCGGAAGCGGACAATCAGAATGGGGATGCGTCCGGTGACTCGCTCGCAGACGGAATCGAGACCCTCTGGAGCGTTCTTCGGGACAGCAATCCGTCGCATGTCCCGGCGGCAACGGTGATTAGGACTGTATTCGACTTTCGTTCGGTTTATCAGGCGGCCACATACACACCAAACATGTGGACTGACCGATACAAGCGCACTTGGGATTTATTCTGGGAGCATGGAATACAAGGCGGGGTTACAGGAATAAGTGATTATGATCAGGCCCCACCACCGACGTGGAATCTGCACGCGAAACCAAATCCGTTTCGCCGAAATTCAGTCATTGCAATCACCATCCCCGAGGTCGCGAAAGTGGCCCCCATCCAAGTCAAACTGTACGATGTCCAGGGACGGCTCGTCACGACGCTTTCGCGAGGGCTAGTGGGTCCCGGATTGCACGAGGTTCGCTGGGATGGCAATGACCGTCATGGCAGAAAGGCGTCGGCAGGAGTTTACTTCTGTCGATTGGAAGGTCCCGGAATGAAGCGGACAGTGAGGCTGGTCAAGCTCCAGTAGGCGGAGGGTATATGTTGAGGATCTGCTTCATCAGAATTCTGGCGGTAATGCTCATCGCTCACGGCACTGCGCATGCGAGCAGCGGGTCCGTTGTTCCGCACGACTCACCGCTGTGGGTTTCCTATGTTCAGAGGTCGTGGATCACAGGTGAACCTGTTTCCCTGCTCGTGAGTGTCGACGGAGCCTACGAGAGGAACTCGACGGCCACGGTCAGCATCCAACTTCCGGAAGGTGCGAAACTAGTGGCGGGAGACTTGGTAAGGCTGATTCACCCCTCTGCCGCATGGCGTGGCCCTGCGGATCGTGAATGGGAACTTCGTTTCGTTCCGGGCGCGCCATCCTTAGGCCAGGTCCGGCTGAACGTACGACACGTCTCGTCGGATGGATACCACATCGATGAGGGCGACTACGTGATGAGTGTGGGGCCGCCGAGTGCAGAGACGGCGAACGGCAGATTCGAACCCGTTCGGGAAGAGACAATTCGAAAGGGAATTCGGTTCCGATACAGCGGGTTCGCACTCATCCCGATCGATGGGCCGGAATATGTCACCACTCAACACTTGTCGGTACGCGCGCGGGCGCTCGGGGGCCCCCCGGGGGTTTGCCGCTCGTGCAACGTTTCGGGGAGCGAAGACAGCGTTCGATTCCTTGCGGTGATATCCAGGGAGGGCCGGCTCTTGGAGGCGCGAGTATTGGGTCGCGCCCCTGGCTCGCCACTTTCAGCAGCCGCCAAAGCCGCACGCGCTGCTCTTGATTTGTGGAACTTCTCGCCCGCTCAGGCCCCAATCGGTCCTGTGGCTGACTGGGTCATACTTTTCGTTCCAATCAACACAGACAAGAAATAGCACGAGAACCGTCCCAATGTCGGCTTTCCACTCCAGACGACAGCACTCGTCGCCTGGCTCAGCGCAATCCAAGCGCCTCACCCTTCCGAGCCACGAAACAGTAGTTCTGGCACCAGCGAGCCAACACGGTCCCAAGCGCGGCGTCCGCCGCGTCCCAAACCGCCGCCACCGCCCCTGACCGCGCCAGCGCATCCGGCAGCGCCCCGGCGGAATTCCGGGGCAGACTCCCATATCGCCCCATGGCCTCCAGCCGCATCCCGGCGCCCGCGACCAGCGCCCTTATATCGCCCGACGTGTAACGAAACTCATGACGATGCATGCTGGGAAACCTCCGCGCCAGCCGATCGATGAGACTGTGCTGATTCGGAAAGTGGTAACAGATGAAAACTCCCCCCGGCTTCAACACGCGCACGATCTCGCCCAGACTCCGCGACTCGTCCCCGCCCGTCTCCCGTACATGCTCCAGCACTCCAACCGACACGACCGCATCGAACGTCGCGTCGGCGTAGGGAAGCCGGACCGGCTCCGCCTCGTTGCCCTGGATGAACGGGTAATCCGGATCGGGAATCCACGCGCGGAACGCGCCCGGCAGGAGCGAGAAACCGTGCGCCGCGCGCGCCGCACGCTGGAGGAAATAGGTGAAGTGCCCGTTTCCCGAGCCCCAGTCGAGCACCGCGGCGCCTTCTCGCGTGTACCGACGGACCAGCCGATAGAGGCGCCGATACTGGCTCGCGCCGATTCGGCTCCGGAACTGGAGAAGCTGGCGATCGGGGAACTTCCGCGCCGCGTCCACCAACTCGTCCAGAATCAGATCGTCGGATGCGGGGCCTTCCTTACGAATCGCGGCGGGACTTTCGATGACGGAGCGGCTCGGTTCGGGCGTCATCGGATCACTCCAACTCCTTCGGCCAGCGCTTCAGCGACGTGTCCGCCGCGGCCGCCGTCGCGTAGAGGCGCCGCAACTCCCGCGGTCCACCCACGACCGCGGCTCGCAACGAGTCCCGCCCCCACGCCCTCTCGATTCTCCACGCCGCGAACATACCCGAAATCGCGCCGTACTTGCTCCAGATCGGCCCGGTGGCGGCCAGCCCCAGGATTTCCTCGCGCGCTTCAGGGTCGGTCTGCGGATCGCGCAACCGTCTGCAGGCGAGCGCCAGTTGGTCGAACGCCTTCCGTTCCCGCGAACTCAGTCTCGCCGCGAACAACGTGTCGGCGCCGGCGCGCTCCTTCCAGTCGATGTAGTGCGCCACCCCTTCGTCCAGCATCACGCGCGCGATGTAGTCGAAGGTGTTCGTGGGATCGTGATAGTGCCGCCACCCCGGCTCCCCGAACTCCAGCTGCCGGAGCGCGGCGTGAAACGTCTCGTGAGCCAGCACGCGCTCCACGATCGCCATGCGCTCCTCGGTGGAGCCGCCGTAGTTGAGCGCCTCGCTCAGGTTGAAGAGCACCGTCGGGCCGCCGCCGTCCAGACTCCGGTCGAGCGTCACGGCGTCGAAGAGGTAGCGGGTCGCGATCACGAAGAAGACGCGTATTGGCTTCCAGGGCCGCTTGGGCACGTAGGCGGCCACATCGGCCGCGACGCGCGCCCGGATCGCGCCGCCCCGCAGCACCAGCGCACGCACCAGGCTGTCCACCGACGCGCGCTCGCGATAGGCGGACTCCAGCCCGAATCCGCAGATTCCCGAATCGGGCACCGCGATGGCTCTCGCCACCTCGGCGTCGGAGGGGACGCAGCGCATCATCGTGGAGTAGTAGTTCCGGAGCGTCAGGTAGGGAAGATCGGTGGCGATGGCGCGGGCGCGCGAGCGAACGTCGTCGTTCGGCTCCATCCAGAGCGAGAGGATCTCGGCGGCAGGGTTCAGGTCGAGAACCAGATCGTCGCCGCGAAGCGCCCGCGCCGGACCACGATTCGCGGGCGCGGACTCGGGAGTTCCGGCCACGGCTGCCCGCGAGGAACCGGCCGCGGCTGCACGCGAGGAACCCGCCGCGGCCCCAGTGCTACTCGTGGCGGCGCAGCCGCCCGAGAGTGCCAGCCCCGCGAGGAGCGCGGCGGCCAATCCTCTCGCCATCCGGGTCGGGAATCGCGAAACCTTCAGCCTACGCTCCCTCACCGAAGAGCCGCGCCACCACGTCCCGATGACGCTCGATCACAGCCTTCCGTTTCAACTTGTGCGACGGTGTCATGAGGCCGCTCTCGACGGTGAGATCGTTGGGGATGAGCGCGAACTTCTTGATCTTCTCGAAATCGGCGAGCGCCTCGTTCACGCGCGCCACCTCCTCGGCGATCTGTTCGCGCGTGGCGCCCTCCGCGGGGACGATCAGCGCCGCGACGAACTTCTGGCCTTCGCCCACCACGAGCGCCTCCGCGATCCGCGGCGACGACTTCAGCGCCCCCTCGATCGTCTGCGGCGCCACCTTCTTTCCGCCCGAGGTCACGAGGATGTCCTTCTTCCGGTCGGTGATCCGGAGAAAACCGTCCGCATCCATTTCACCGATGTCGCCGCTGTGGAACCAGCCGTCCCGGATCACCTCCGCGGTAGCCTCGGGCTTTTGCCAGTAGCCCTTCATGACGACCGGCCCGCGGATCAGGATCTCGCCGTCGGGCGCGATCTTCACCTCGATGTTTCGGAACAGGGGGCCCACGGTGCCCACCTTGTGCTTCCCGAAGGTGTTCACCGAGATCCCGCTGCTCGTCTCGGTGAGTCCGTAGCCCTCGAAGATGGGGAGTCCGCAGCCGTAGAAGAAGAGCGCCACCTCGCGGTGGAGCGCCGCGCCACCGGAGACGCGGAGGCGCGTGTGACCGCCGAAGCCGTCGATCAACTTCCGATAGACGATCTTCGCCGCGAGCGAATGCTGAAGCGCCAGGAGAGGCGGGGCATCCCGCTTCTCCGTGCGGCAGGTGGCCCACTCGATCGCCACGCGCCGCGCCCAGCGCCAGAGCGGACCGGTGGGGAATCCGGCTCCGGCCACGCGCTCGTCGGCGCCCCCCAGAACCTTCTCGTACATTCGGGGCACCGAGAGAATGATGGTCGGACGCACCTCATGCAGATTTCGGCTCAGGGCCTGAAACGACTCCGCGTAGGCGATCGTCACGCCGGCGTAGAGCATCGTGAAGAACCCGTTCGTCCGCTCGTAGATGTGGCTGAGCGGGAGGAACGAGAGATACGTGTCGTCGGTGCGGAGCTGCATGGCCTGCAGGGCCAGCAAGACCTCGGAGACGATGTTCCCGTGCGTCAGCATCACGCCCTTCGGCGATCCCGTCGTTCCCGACGTGTAGATGATCGTAGCGAGGTCGTCGGGCTGGAGTGGGACCGCGGGATCGACGGCGCCGGGGAGCGTGGCGGGCCAGGGATCCTCGTCGAACGCGTGGATCCAGCGGAGGGCGGGGGCCCCCGCCGCGCGGGCCTCCTCCAGCGTGGCGCGCTGCTCGGCGCTCGAGGTGAATGCGGCCACGGCGCCGGAGTCGGCCAGGAGGGGCGCGACCTGGTTCGCCGGGAGCGTGGAGTAGATGGGGACGGTCACTCCGCCGGCTGCGAGGATCGCCATGTCGGCCATACCCCACTCCAGGCGGCTCTCGGCAAAAATGGCGACGCGATCGCCTTTTCCCAGCCCGCGTGCGCGGAGTTGCCGGGCCATGGCGGATACATGCTGCGCCACCGAATCGATGGGCACGGGCTCCCAGCGGCCCTCCCGTTTCACCAGGAAGGCGTTGGGCTTCCGGCGCACCTCGACTGCATATTTTAGTAGGTCGGGTGCGGTTCGAACGTCCATATATTGACCTCCTCGAAACACTGTGACACACTCCGCGCGTAAAGGCCAAACTCAATCCCTTATACGACTTCAGGCGATAGGAACATGATGCGCGACGTCGTACTCCTCGACGGCTTCCGCACTCCGTTCGCTAAGGCGGGCACCGCCCTCGCGCGCGTGCCGGCCCGGGAACTGGGGCGCATCGCCGTATCCGAACTTCTCGCCCGTTCCGGAGTATCGCCCGCCGACGTCGACGACGTCATCATCGGCAACGTGGCCGGCCCCGCCGATTCCGCCAACATCGCCCGCGTCGTCGCGCTTCTCGCGGGAATTCCGAACCACGTCCCGGCCGTCACCGTGCATCGCAACTGTGCCTCCGGCATGGAGTCGATCGCGCAGGCGTACGAGCGCGTGGCGTCGGGTCAGGCGGATCTCGTCGTCGCGGGCGGCACGGAGTCGATGAGCCGCATTCCTCTCCACGTGAGCGACGGGATGACGCGCGTCTTCGAGCGGCTGATGAAGGCGAGAAGTCCGGTTCAGCGCGTGGGAGCGCTCGCCTCCTTCCGTCCGAAGGACCTCACGCCGAAGATCGCGCTGATGGAGGGCCTGATGGATCCGATTTCGGGGCTCAACATGGGCGAGACGGCGGAACTCCTGGCGCGCGAGTTCGGCATCTCCCGTGAGGCGCAGGACGACTTCGCGCTCCAGAGTCATCGCCGCGCGGCCGCGGCGCAGGAGTCGGGGCGCTTCGCGGAGGAGATCGCGCCGGTCTTTCCCGCGCCCTATCGCGAGGTTGTGTCGCAGGACGTCGGGCCGCGAAAGACGCAATCGCTCGAGGCGCTGGCGAAACTTCGCCCCTACTTCGATCCGCGCACCGGCACCGTGACGCCCGGCAACGCCTGTCCCATCACCGACGGCGCCGCCGCGATTCTGGTGGCCTCGGCGGAGAAGGCGAGGGCGCTCGGCCTCGCGCCCGCGGGAAGGATACGCGGCTACGCCTTCGTGGGGCTCGATCCCGCGCACATGGGGCTCGGCCCCGCGCACGCCACGCCGGTCGCGCTCCGCCGCGCGCGGGTGAGATTCTCCGACATCGGGCTCATCGAGTTGAACGAAGCGTTCGCGGCGCAGGTGATCGCGAACGAGATCGCCATGGGCTCGGCCGCCTACGCGCGCGAGAAGCTCGGCCTCGACGCGCCCGTGGGAGAGATCGACCGCTCGATTCTGAACGTGAACGGCGGCGCGATCGCGCTGGGGCATCCGGTCGGCGTCTCGGGAACGCGCCTGGTTCTCACCTTGCTGCGCGAGATGCGCCACCGCGACGTATCGCTCGGGCTCGCGACCCTCTGCGTCGGCGGCGGCCAGGGCGCGGCCTTCGTCCTGGAGCGTGCGGCATGAGCGCCGACCAGCACGAACTCTTCCCGGAGCGCGCTCCCGCAGCGGGTGCGGCACCCGGCGCGGATGCTACATCCGCGGTTCCCGCCTCATCGAAGCCGGCGCCTCGCCCGTCGCGAGCCGCCACCTTCACGGACGGGGAGCCGGCGGCCATCGGCGCCGGAGTCTACGGACCGTTCCGCCTCGACGCGCGCCCTTCCGGCGTCTACGTCCTCTCCTTCGACGATTCCGACCGGCGCGTGAATCTCCTCGATTCCCGCTCGCTCGACTCGCTCCGCTCCGCCGTGGCGGCCCTGAAGGCGAAGGGCGGCGTGGCGCCCCGCGCGCTGCTCCTCGTGAGCGGCAAGGAAGGGCAGTTCATCGCCGGCGCGGACGTGACCGAATTCCAGCGGATCGAATCGCAGCAGGAAGCGGAGACGAAGGTGAAGGACGCGCAGGCCCTCTTCCAGGAGATCCGCGACCTTCCGTTCCCGCTGGTTGCCGCGATCAACGGGCCCTGCATGGGCGGGGGGACGGAACTCACCCTCGCGTTCGACTACCGGCTGGCTTCCGACGCGCGCGGTGTCAGCGTGGCGTTCCCCGAGGTGATGCTCGGAATTCTCCCGGGCTTCGGCGGCACGCAGCGGCTCCCGCGGCGGATCGGGCTCCTGGCCTCGCTCGACCTCTTGCTCACCGGCCGCTCCCTCGACGCGCGCCGCGCGCGCCGCGTGGGACTCATCGACGATATCCTTCCGCGCGAGCGCTTCAACGGGAGGGCGGCCGCGTGGGTGGAGGCGCTCCTGGCCGGGCGAAAGCCGCGGATCAAGCGGCTTCCGCTCGCGCAGAGAGTTCTCCAGTCGCTGCCGCCGTTCCGTTCCTACGTCCTGAGCCAGGCGCGGAAGCGCGTCCTGGCGCAGAGCGGCGGGCACTATCCGGCGCCGCTCGAGATTCTTCGCGTGCTGGAGAGCAGCTGGGGGAAGCCGCTTTCCCAGGGGCTGAAGGTCGAGCGGAAGGCGGTGGCGAGGCTGCTTTTCACGGCCGCGTCGATCCACCTTCGCCGCATCTTCCTGCTCCGCGAGGCGGCCAAGCGGGAACCGCCGGCGCTCCACGCGCGGCCGGTCGCGCGCGCGGCGGTGCTGGGCGCCGGCACGATGGGTGGCGAGATCGCCTACCTCCTCTCCTCGCGCGACATCCACGTCCGGCTCCGCGACATCAAGCCGGAGCCGCTTCTCCATTCCCTGTCGCACGCGAAGAAACTCTTCGATAAGGAAGCGTCGCGCGGGCGGCTGACGAAGGCGGAGCTGGAGCAGGCGATGGCGCGCATCGAGCCGACGCTCGCCCTCGACGGGCTGGGGCGCGCGGACGTCGTCATCGAGGCGGTCGTGGAGGACCTCGGCATCAAGCAGGGAATCTTCCGCGAACTGGAGACACTCGTCCCCACGACCTGCGTCCTGGCGACGAACACCTCCTCCCTCTCGGTGCGCGCCATCGGCAAGAATTGCGTCCACCCCGAGCGGGTGGTGGGAATGCACTTCTTCAATCCGGTCACGCGCATGCCGCTGGTCGAGGTGATCTGCCACGAGGGCTCGGACGTGGTGGCGGTGGAAACGGTGGTGGCGCTGGCGCGCCGCATGGGGAAGACCCCGGTCGTGGTGGGCGACGAGCCGGGCTTCCTGGTGAACCGGATCCTGATGCCGTATCTCGGCGAGGCGGTCGCGCTGGTGGAGCGGGGGACGCCGATCGAAGCGATCGACCGCGCGCTCCGCGGCTTCGGCATGCCGCTCGGTCCCTGCGAGCTACTCGACGAGATCGGGCTCGACGTGGCGAGAAAGGTGGCGCACGTCCTGGAGGAAGCGTTCGGCGAACGGATGCCGCGCACCAACCTCCTCGACAAGCTGGTCTCGGAAGGAACGCTGGGGAAGAAGTCGGGCCGCGGCTTCTACACCTACGTGAGGGGAAAGCGCTCCATCGTGAATCCCGTGTTCGCTCGGTCTCCGTCGAAGAAGGACGCCGAGGCGACCGCGGGGCCGCCTCCCGAGGAGATCGTGGAGCGGCTGGTGGACGCGATGATCAACGAGGCGACGATGGCGCTCGAGGAACGGGTCGCCTTCTCCGCCGATGACGTCGACCTGGCGATGGTGATGGGCACCGGGTTCCCGCCGTTTCGCGGCGGGCTCCTCCGGCATGCCGATGCCGTCGGCGTGTCGGCGATCGTGGAACGGCTGCAGCGGCGGCACCATCAGGGAACTCCTGGCGGACCGTGCGCTCGGCTTCAATGGATGGCTCTCGCGGGGGGACGGTTCCATCCGGACCCGCCTCCCGAACATGGAACCGGCTCCAGCTAACGGAAGAGGATGAATCCCATGACTAGTCTGACGAAGGCGCTTCGCGCCGAGATGCGCGCCGCGGCGCGCGATGAATCGAAGCAGGCCGTGGAGACGCTTCGCGCGGAGATCCAGGCGATTCGGAAATCCATCACGATGCTCGAGCGTCGCCTCCTCACCGGCGCGGCGCCGGGATCGCGCACGCGCGCGGCGGCCGCGGGGAAGGTGGCCGATAACCGCCGCGCCCGCTTCTCCCCCGCGCTCATGCGGAAGCATCGCGAGGCGCTCGGGATGAGCCGGAAGGCATACGCGCGGCTCCTCGGCGTGGCGAGTCTCTCGATCTACCTCTGGGAAGTCGGCCGGACCCGGCCGCGTCGTAAGACGGTGCTCGCGTGGCAGGACCTCCGGAAGAAGGGCGCCCGCGCGCTGAGGGCCATGGCAGGCGTCGTGGCGCCGCGCCGCGCCGCGGGAAAGAAGCGGGCGCGCCGCGCGGTCACGAAGAAGCGGGTGCCTCGCGCGACCGCCAAGAAGCGCGCCCCTCGCGCGACCGCCAAGAAGCGGGCCCCACGCGCCGCGAAGAAGCGGACGCGCCGGGTCGTCGCCAAGCGGATGAGCCGCGCCAAGGCGGCCTAGCCCGGTGGAGGACGCGCGCGAGCTGTCGCGCCGGCAATTCAGCGCCCACGCCGAGCGCTACGTCACCAGCCGCGATCACCAATCGAGCGAAAGCCTCGACCGGCTCGTGGCGCTCGCCGCGCCCCGGCCCGAGTGGAGCGTGCTCGACATCGCGACCGGCGGCGGGCACACCGCGCTCGCCCTCGCGCCTCACGTGCGCGAGGTGGTGGCCTCCGATCTCACCCGGGAGATGCTCGGCGCCGCCGAGCGCTTCATTCGCGAGAAAGGGGCCACGAACGTCTCCTTCCGCGAGGCCGACGCCTGCGCGCTTCCCTTCGCCGACGCCGCGTTCGATCTCGTCACCTGCCGCGTGGCGCCGCACCACTTTGCCGACGTGGGCCGCTTCGTCAGGGAGTGCGCGAGGGTGGTGAAGCCGGGCGGGAAGGTGATCGCGATCGACAACATGGCGCCCCACGATCCCGAGGCCGCCGCGCACTTCAACGCCATCGAGAAGACCCGCGACCCCAGCCACCAGCGCGCCTACAACGAATCGGAGTGGGTGGCCATTTTCCGCGAGGCGGGTCTTCTCGTGGAACGCGTCGAGCACTTCCGGAAGCGGCGCGAATTCGATTTCTGGGCGGGCATGCAGGGGGTGGACGCGCCGACGAGGGAGCGGCTTCGCGCGATGTTTCACGACGCGCCGCCGGGCGCGAAAACGGCCCTCGCGCCGGAAGAGCACGAGGGCCGTCTGAGTTTCTACCTGGACGAGATCCTTATCCTTGCGTCGTCGGCCCCACGGGCTTGACGTCCATGATCTCGAGGATCTTCTGGCCGAACCGCTCCATCGCGTAGCCGGTGAGGTCGACGGTCTGGCTGAGCAGCCCGCGGCAGCGGTTGAACGGATCGGGGATTCCCTTGAACGCCAGCGGGTCCATCGCGCGCAGGTGGTTCACCGAGATCATGTAGAGCTCGCCCTCCTGCGTGTACATCCCCATGCAGACGTCTCCCGCCACGCATTTCACCGCGCATTCGAGATGTCCCGGCCCGCGGAGTCCCTTCTCGATGAAGCAGTAGTAGTCGACCACCTCGCCCCTGACGGTGACCAGGCGGCGATTGGAGACCTTGAGGCCGGCCGCGTTCAACTTCTCGGGCGCCGCTTTCGCCGTCGCGGTTCCCTTGGGCGGAGGCGGAGGCGACGTGCTCCTTCCTATGGCGGCCCCCGCGGCCAACGCGACGACCACGACGGCGGTCATCGACGCGAAGCGGATCCAGCGGGGAGCGGGGGACGTGCGGACGGGCTCGTCGGTGCGATGCATGCTGTTCTTCCTCGGTAGACTACGGTCCCGGTTTGGGGGGCGTCGACGCCGCGGCGGGCGCCGGCTTGGCGTACTTCACCTCGAGAAACTTCACGCCGTGGCGTTCCCAGTTCAGCCCCAGAACCTCGACCTGCTTGGCCGCCAGGGTCTTGAGCAGAACGTAGGGGTCGGGCGAGCCGACGAAGCCCTTCGGTTCCATGGCGCGATCGTGATTCTGCGTCAGCACGTAAACCGTGCTGTCCGCGGTCATGATGCCCATCGGCACGCCGTTGTTGATGCACTTGGTGGCGCACTCCCGGTGCAGTTCCCCGGTCAGGCCGCGCGAGATGAAGCAGCCCATGTCGAGGAGTTCGCCGACTACCTTGATCGGTTTCTTGGGCCCCTTCGGGGCGGCGGTGCCGCCTGACTGCGCCCCCGCCGTGGCGGGGAAATCGGCCGCCGGAGCCATCAGCGCGACCGCCAGCGCAACAAGGAGAAGTCGTTTCATACGATGAATGTTACCCCGCACCCGCGCGAATGCTCCATGGTCCCTATGGCGTAGGAAGCATGGGCGTTCGGAGCCATGTGACGTAGGCCCACAGCGCGTCCACGTCTCCGGGCCGTAACTGCTTGCGATAGACGGGCATCCGGAGCGGCGCGCGCTCCAGGAAAAAGCGCGCCGCGGGATTCGCGGAGAATCGCCGGCTCACCCCCTCTTCCACCCACTCCCCGAATTCCCGGCGGTCGGCGACCAGCTCGGGGAAGTCAGCCCCGTCCCAGGGAGGAACGAATCCCTTGAACGAACCTGGGTTCGGCCGCGCGAAGCGGCCGCCGATGCCGTGGCAGCCGAAGCAGCCGAGCGCGGAGGCCCGCTCCAGCCCGGCCGCGGGGAGAGAGTCTTCAGGCGCCGGCTCTCCCGCGGCGGCGAGAACGAAGGCGACGAGGTCATCCATCTCCCGGCCGGTCAGCCGCTTCCCATAGGCAGGCATCCGGAGCGCGCCCTTCTCCCGCTCGGCGCGCCATGTCTTGCTTGCCCGGCGCGTTTTCGTCGCGCCGTCGCGGATCCACTCGCGCACCTGATCCGCGTCCTTGGCGTACATCATGAGCGTGCCGGGGAATGCCGGCACCGTGAGGTCGGCGCGGCCGGGGTTGGGTACTCCCTTCGTCCCTTCCGGGCCGTGGCAGGAGAAGCATCCGTTCGCTTCGGCCAGACGCCGCCCGCGCTCGGCCGGCGTGAGCCGCGGGCGCAGCGAATCGGCCGCGGCCAGGAGCACCACGACCAGGGAGGCGGCGAAGAGGAGGAGAAGCGCGCGGCGGATCATGAAGGAAGACGCGCGTGAGGCCGTTCGGGACCTCACGCGCGCTTATGAGTTACTTCGCGGGAGCGGCCGCCAGCTCGGCAGCCGCGACATCGATCGACTGCAGCCCGCCCCTGGTCGCCATGGTCCCGGTGATCTTCACCTGCTGCGAGACCCAGCCCTTGCAGGCGTTGAAGGCGTCGCCGTTGTCGTGGTTCATCGTCAGGACGAACACCTTGTTGCCCTTGACCACCAAGCCCATCGGCATGCCGCCCGCGACGCACTTGAGACCGCACTCCATGTGCTTCTCACCCATCGCCGCGTGACCCATGTAGCAGCCGAGATCGACGACTTCGCCGGTCCAGCTCTGGCTCTTCGCTTCCTTCTTCCCCTCGGCCGCGAACGCGCCAGAGAAGGCGAAGAGAGCCACCAGGGCCAGGGCCAGAGAGACCGTGAGCAGACGCTTCATCGTGATTCCTCCTTTGGATGGGCGCCGACCGCTCCGCGGCCAGCGTGATGGAATACCTCTCGCAAGAAGCCTACGCCTCCGCGGATGGGGGCGCAACCCGCTCGGCGGCCACTGCTCGGCGGCCATCCGCTCGGTGGCCCCGTTCGGCCGCCAGCGACAGCCGCCCACAGGATCACCAGTCGCTTTCCGGCCATGCGCCGATTCTACCGCGCGAGCGCGGCGCGGAGGGCGTCGTCCAGCCGCTCGTGGCCGAAGGAGAATCCCGCGCGCGCCAGCCGCTCCGGCACGGCCTTCGTGCTGGCCAGGAGAAGCGCGTCGGCCATTTCGCCGAGAAGGAGTCGTAGGGCAAACGCGGGAACGGGAAGCACGGCGGGCCGATGAAGCGCCCGCCCCAGCGCGCGCGCGAACCCGGCGCTCGTCACCGCTTCGGGAGCCACGGCATTCACCGCGCCGGAGATCGACTCGTCCTCGATCAGGCGAACGAAGATGGCCGCGATGTCGTCGAGCGAGATCCAGGGCCACCACTGGCGGCCGTTTCCGATCGGACCGCCGAGCCCGAGGCGGAAGGGGGGGAGCATCGCCTCGAGCGCGCCCCCTTCGCGGCTCAACACCATTCCGATCCGCGCGTGCGCCACTCGCGTCCCCGCGCGCGACGCCGGGGAGGCGGCCTCCTCCCACGCGCGGCAGACGTCGGCCAGGAAGCCTTCACCCGGTCCGCTCGTCTCGGGGAGCGTCTCGTCGCCGCGATGGCCGTAGAAACCCGTGGCCGAGGCGACCACGAACGCGCGGGGACGATCGGTGGAAGGAGCGGAGGCGATCCGCTCGGCGAGAAGGAGCGTGGAGCGGACGCGGCTCTCCAGGATTGCCTGCTTCCGTTCGGTGGTCCAGCGCCCCGACGCGATGCTGACGCCGCCGAGGTGAACGACCGCGTCGACGCCTCGGAGCCGGTCCGGGTCGAGGAGGCCGCGATCGGGATCCCAGGGAATCGTTCCCGCGCGGTCGGCGCTACCGCCACCGCGGCTACCGCCCCCATCGCCGCCGGCGCGAACGAGTCGCGCGACCTCGTGCCCCCGCTCCGCCAGGCGCGGTACGAGCGCGCCGCCGATCAGTCCGCTCGCGCCGCCGATCACGATCCGCATCGACCGAGTCTACCCGATGCCTTCTGGTACCAGAGAGGAATTGCGCCCGGCGTCCGCGGGCAGGTAGCCTCCGGGTCATGACGTGGTCGCCGCCCGATCGTCCTCACGCGCCTCTCTCGGAATGGGTCCGCCCCATCCACGACTGGCCGCGGCAGGGCGTTCTCTTCCGCGATCTCACGCCGCTCTGGGCGGACGCGGAGGCGTGGGGGCGAACCGTACGCGCGCTGGCGAAGCCGTTCGATGCCGCGCCACCCGATCTGGTGCTCGGCATCGAGGCGCGCGGCTTTCTCGTGGCCGCCGCGCTCGCGGCGCACTGGAAACGGGGCGTGCTTCTGGCGCGAAAACCGGGGAAGCTGCCGGGGAAGACCCTCAAGGAGGAGTACGAGCTGGAGTACGGGCGCGCCTCGCTGGAGACGCACGGCGACCTGCTCCGTCCAGGGACGCGCGTCCTCATCGCCGACGACGTCATCGCGACCGGTGGAACCGCGCAGGCCGCCTATCAACTGGCGAAGGCGCTCGGTTGCACGCCGATCGCCTTCGCCTTCCTCGTCGAACTTCTCTACCTCGGCGGGCGCGCCAAACTCGAAGCCTCCGCGCCGGTACACTCGGTCATCGCCTTCAATGGCGAGGGCCGCGCCCGCGTCTCCGAGTAGCGTCGCGCCGGCTCAGGCGGCCGGCTTGAACGCCCGCACCTTCACCGAGCGCACCGCGCGGAGCGTCGCAGCCGCCGCGGCTTCGTCGGGGCCGAACGCCGCCGCGCCGTACTCCTTCTCCTCCAGCACCTCCACGCGCTCGAACCCCGCCTCGCGCATCAGCGCCAGGTAGTCGTCCCTCATGGAAGCGCCCGCCACGCAGCCGACGTACGCCTCCACCGACGTGCGAACCGCCTCCGGTAGGGGAGCCACCAGGACCAGATCGCTCAGGACCGCACGGCCGCCGGGCCGAAGCGTCCGGAGCGCCTCGCGGAAGACGCGCGACTTGTCCGGCGAGAGATTGACGACGCAATTCGAGATGATGACGTCCACCGTGCCGTCGGCGACAGGGAGGTTCTCGATCTCGCCGAGACGGAACTCCACGTTCGTGAAGGCACCCTTCACGGCGTTGGCGCGCGCGCGGGAGAGCATCGACGCGGTCATGTCGACTCCCAGAACGCGCCCCGTCGGACCGACCTCGCGCGAGGCGAGGAAGGCGTCGATTCCCGCGCCCGATCCGAGGTCGAGCACCGTCTCGCCCGGCTTCACCGCCGCGTGCCCGAGCGGATTGCCGCAGCCGAGCCCGAGATCGGACCCCGAGGGAACGACGGCGCGCTGCTCGGCGCTGTAGCCGAGTTCCTCCAGGGAGACCGTGGTGCCGCAACCGCAGTCGGTCCCGCAGCAGCCCTGCGGTTCGCTTCCCACCGTCTCGGCCACCTTGCCGTAACGCTCCCGCACCGTCTCCCGGATGTCGTTCGTGGTCATGACGGACTCCTTTCCATGGTTGGTTCCAACCCGCGCGCCAGTTCTACGAAGCGCGTCAATGTTTCGGGACGGGCGCAGTAGCAGACGCGCGGACCGTCCACCTCGCCTTTGATCCAGCCTGCTTCCTTCAACACCTTCAGGTGCTGCGACACGGTCGCCTGCGCCAGTGGGATGCGATCGACGATGCCGCCGCAGACGCACTCGCCGCCGCTCAGGAGAAGGCGAACGATGGCGGCGCGCGCCGGGTGCGCCAGCGCCTTCGCCAGCTTCGCCAGTTCCTCGTTCTGCGCTTCGGAATCCTTCGCGCGCCGGTCGAGGGGTATTGAAATCGGCTGATTCGGGTCCATCGGGCCTCCTTTTTCGTTGATCGTAAATATACGATACAAGTCTCTCGGCTTCAAGGAGCATCCCGGAGTGTTATTCTCCGACCGCATGGAACGACCCGCGTTTCTCCTCGATTTCCAGGACTGGGCGGTCATGAGGATCACCGGGCCTGATGCCCGTGAATTCCTGCAAGGCGTTGGAACACAAGATGTAGCAACCCTCCGACCCGATGCCGCCAAGCCGACCCTCTTTCTGTCGGAAAAGGGGCGGCCTCTGGCCCTGGCGTGGGCGGTCCTGGACCGCGAGGGGGAGGGCGCCACTCTCTTCGTGGAGCCGGGGGGACGGGAGGCGCTCCTGCCCCACCTCGACCGCCTTCGGGTCATGGAGGACGTCGTCTTCGCGGGGCCGAAGGGAATGCCGCGCCTCTACGGCGTTGCCGGCCGGGACCGGAGCAGGGTGGCGCGCGAGCGGGCGGCGGCGCTCCCGGGCGGCGAGGCAATCGAAGCCGATCCGGCCACGTTTCTCCTGCTGCCTCCCGGAGCGGAGAAGCCGGGGAGCGCGGCGGGTCTGCTGACGTCGGCCGTCTCGCCCGAGGAGGCAGAGGCGTGGAGAATCGCGGCGGGAATCCCGCGCGCCGGCGTAGATTTCGATCAGGACCGGATCGCCACGGAGCTTTCGCTCCCGCAGGCGATCTCGCTCGATAAAGGATGTTTCGTGGGCCAGGAGGTCGTGGCCCGCACCACGCATCGCGGAGCGGTCCGGCGTCATCGGATCGGGTTCCGCTACCCCGGCCAGGCGGGAATTCTGCCGCGGGGAACCGAACTCAGGGCGGGAGGGAACCTCCACGCCGGGATCATCACCAGCACGGTACTCGAGCCGGGAACGGGGCGCGGCTTGGGCATGGGCTACCTGACGACGGAAGCTCTCCAGAATCCCGTGGAGGTTCTCGCTATCCAAGGCACGGTGACAACGCACCTCGAGGTCGCATCATGGCCACTCTAGCCGCCCGCCGCACCATCGACTGGATCGGACTCGCCTGGGACTTGCGATCGCCGCCGCACGCGGTCCGGGAGCACCACCGAAATGCACTCTAGGGATGACATAACTGCCATAATTTGATATACTTCCGCTTCTGTGCGAATCCAGCGTTGATCCTGGGTCGGATCACGCAGTTCCCCAGATGCAACCTGCTCCGATACGGTTCATCTCAAGTCTCGGCCAATCGGCCACCAAGGGGGGTGAGAACCGAGCCCACGACGACTTCCACTTTCCGTTCACGCCACGCAAGCCATCGGGCGGCCCCGTAAGGAACTCGGTCCGCCGAACTGACGACGCACCTCAGGAGAACTGGCGATGAATCGCGTCCGTCGAACGGTCGTGCTGGCAATTGCCGCGCTCGCGATGATCACCGCGAGCTACGCGGCAGCCACCACGGTCGAAAAGATGTCCCTCAGAGATCTCGCCAAGAAGTCCGACGCCATCGTGCTCGCCCGCGTCGAAGACGAATCCGCCCGCTACGAATCCAACAAGGAAATCTTCACCTACATCACGTTGCGCGTCCTCGAGCCCGTGAAGGGCCCGAAGAAGGACGACGTGATCACCATCCGGCAGCTGGGCGGCACCATCGACAAGATCGCGTCGATCGTCCCCGGCACTCCGACCTTCCGGAAGGGCGAGGAAGTCGTCCTTTTCCTGACGCGGAAAGACGGAGCCGGCTATCCGTGGGTCATGGGGCTCCAGCAGGGCAAGTACTCCGTGACGGCGGATGAGCACGGTCAGAAGCACGTCCGCAGCGAGATCGACGGGCTGGTTCTCGTCGCTCCGGGCGGCAAGACGAGCGAAGCGGACGCCGGCAAGGCGCAGCCGCTTCAAGCGTTCCTCGACGGCCTGCGCACCGAGCTCGACGAAGCCGGCAAGGTGCAGGTCGAACCCACCGACAAGTAAGGGAGGGCGAGCACCATGAAGACGAATCGATTCCGCTTCATCGTCGCCGCGCTCCTCGTCGGCGCGTTCGCCGTGGCGAGCGCCGATCCGGCCGCGGCCTTCATCCGACTGGGACGCCAGGTCGACGCGGCAAGCCCGGTCGTCCAGGCCCACTGGCTCGACACCGATCTTCCGCTCAAGAGCGCGGTCAATCCCACCAACCTCGACATCCCCTCGGCGACGGCGCTGGCGGTCGTTCAGGCCTCCGCCCAGTCGTGGGTCGACATCAATACCTGTTATTTCACCGCGGACGTCCATCAGTGGGGGGCGCCCGAGACGAACCCCGATCTCGAGTTCGACGGACAGAACAGCATGTACTTCGACGGTCCGGGCGTCAGCTTCGCCCCGGGCGGCGGCGTCATCGCGTTCGTTCGTTCCATCGTCAATCTGGTCGACGGGCAGACGCTGGACGCCGACATGGTGTTCAACGACCGCGACTTCTTCTGCTCCACGTCGTCCCCGGCGCTGACGCCGGCGCCGGCGGGGCAGTCGAGCGTCGACCTCCAGGCCGTCGTCACGCACGAGTACGGGCACTACTTCGGTCTCGATCACACGTCGGTAGCGGGTACGACGATGATTCCGTTCATCGTCAGCAACACGTCACAGCGGTCGCTCGAACTCGATGACCGGGCCGGACTCTCGGACGTCTACGCCGAGTCCGTCGCGCGCGGTCTCTCGGTCGGCGGTGTCGATTTCCGCGCCACGACCGGCGTGATCAGCGGCACGGTGCTGAACGGCTTCAACGGCTCGGCCATCTTCGGCGCGCACGTCGAGGCAATCAACCTCGCGGCCCCGACCGCGGCGAACTCCATCAGCAACATTTCGGGCGAGTACACGCTCCGGAACGGACAGGGCGACTACTCGCTCCGCGGCCTCCCGCCCGGGAACTACGCCGTCCGCATTGTTCCGCTCGACGGCGTCAACACGACGGCGGCCGACGCGAACGTCGGCGGCGTCTACAACGGCCTCGACATCGGCTACGAGCCGGAGTACTGGAACGGCGCGGCGGAGGGGTCGAACGGTTTCACCGATCCTCCGGGCGCCTTCACGGCGGTCGCGGTCTCGGCCGGCGCCAACAGCGGCGGCATCGCGTTCCAGACGAACACCTATCCGGGCCGCGTCCTCATGGCGCAGCACGGCTCGTTCGAGAACTTCGTGACCTTCCGGAACACGGGCTACCTGGCGGTTCGTTTCGATCCGCCGTTCGATCCGCCCTACACGATCTCGAACATCCAGTTCCCCTCGTTCACGTTCAACGGCATTCCGGCGCCCTTCCTGAGCGCGCGGCTCTGCCCGATGAATCCGGCGACCGGCGGTCCCGACATCGCGAGCCCGCTCTTCGTCCAGACGCCGTTCAACGGCAATCCGAACGGGATCAACACGGTTCCGCTGAATCTGGCGGTGAGCGACGCGGGGAAGACCTTCTTCTGGGTGCTCCAGTTCCCCACGCAGTCGACGCCGGGATTCCCGAACAATTTCCCGTTCATCCGCATGGACTTCACCCAGCTCGAGAAGGGGCTCTTCGGCAATAGCTACAGCATCAGCCTCGCCGGTGCCGTGACGCTCGCCATCGATCGCAACTACGCGATCGACATGACCTGCCAGGTGCCGGAGAGCGAAGTGCCGATCGTGAATCCCGCCTCCTTCGGCGGAAACAGGCGCGCCACGCAGATGGAGTTCTCCTACCGGGTCGCGCCGACCAACACTCGCGCCGACGGGTTCGCCTTGACGGCGAATTCGCTCGATCGCACGGAGCTGGTCTCGCGCGGCATCGTCTCCAACTTCTCCTACGCGGTGAAGGACACCGCTGGGGCCGGGGCGGCGACCTTCCACTATGAGCCGCTTCCGTCGAGCACCGTTCCGACGATCTGGGCCACGCAGGCGATCGACAAGAACGGAAACCGGAGTCTCACGTCCAACGTGACGATCGTCGGATTCAACGAAGACGCCGACGAGCCGAACGGCCGCCTCAACGAGGCCAAGCCGATGGCCACGCCCGTCGCGTCGCGTCCGGGGACCTACTCTCCGGCCGGCGACCAGGACTACTTCTCGGTCCAGGCGAAGCCGGGCGACATGATCGACGCCAGCGCCGCGGCGACAGGGCAGGACGGCAACAACAACATGGACCTGGTCATGTTCCTGTTCGACAACAACGGCGATCTGGTGGCCGCGAACGACGACTTCTCGGGCCTGAACCCGCGTGTCACGTATGTGGTGCCGCCGCCGTCGGCGAACTCGAACAGCAAGGCGCCGCGGACGTACAAGATTCTCATCTCCGACATCACTTCCTCGGCGTTCGCACCGACGGCTCCTCCGCAACTGCGTACGGGGCAGACCTACGTCTGGACCGCGACCGTGACGCCGACGGTGGCTCTGGCCGGCCGGTTGGGCCGTGACCTCGATCCGAATCGGTTCTACTTCGCGAACTCGGGGCCGAACCCGGCGAATCCGACGGCGAAGTTCATGTACGCGATTCCGCGGAGCGCCGGATCGGGCGCGCAGGTCTCGATGCGCATCTACGACGTGAGCGGCCGCATGATTCGCACGCTCGTGAACGGCTTCCAGGCCGCCGGTCCGCACACGGCGATCTGGGACGGCAAGAGCGATCGTGGAGTCGGAGTCTCCTCGGGCCGTTACTACGCGAGGATCAAGGCGGGATCGTGGGAGTCCACGGCGAACGTCACGATCCTCAAATGACCTCGTGATGCTTCATCGTTTCGGGGGGCCGGCGCGTACCGCCGGCCCCCGCTGCTTTTCAGGGCTTTGGGCGGTCCGCGCGCTCTTGGCGCTCCCGGCGGCCACGGCGTGGGCCGCGGTGTGGGCCGCGTTGGCACTCTCGCTCGGGTCCCTCGCGCCGCCGGTCGCGCTTGCCGCCGACTGGATCCCGCCGAGACCGGTCTCGGCATGGCTGCCCAGCGCGACGATCGCCCCGGGAAGCGCGGCGACGCTGGAATTTGTTCTCCGCGCGGAGGGGGCCGCCGCCTCCGTGGAGTGGAGTGCCGTCAGTTCTGGCGGGTTCCTCGCGACCGTGACGCCGGCCTCGGGGACGCTCGTCCTCCAGGCCGGCGTCATCGCGCGCATCCCGCTCTCGGTCGGCGTGCCCGCGGCGTCGCTCGGCCTCGGCAGCGTCTCGGTTTCCGTCGTCTACGCCAATGGCGGAAGCCTCGCTGCCAAATCGACCGCCTCGATCATCGCGGCCACCGATGGGAGGCCCGAGATCTGGCCCGCCAGCCCCACCTGGTCCGGAACGGCGGGATCCTCGGGAGTCGCCGCCTTCACGGTTCGAAGCGGCTCCGGCAGCTCCGAGACCGTCGTCGTGACGGCGGGGAAGACGAATCCCGATCCGAACAATGTCGGAACGCTCTTCCCGGGAGGCTCCGCGCCGGCGACACTCCTCGTTCCGGGCGGCGGCACGGTCCCGCTCGACGTGAACGGCACGCTCGCCGGAAACGCGTGGGCGGGAAGTTCTAATTCGTTCCAGGTGAGCCTGACGAGCACGCTGGGAATCTCCACCGCGACCGCCTTCGCCATCGTCGAGACGGCGATTTCCGATTCGCTCCCGACCGCGCTCCGTCCCGTCGGCCTCGTGCCGCTCGACCAGGGCGCCACCGGACGCGACGGAGCCGCGCTACTTCCCGCGCGCGGCGCCTGGCTCGTGCCGGAAGGATTGGGCGGCATCGAGGTTTGCCGCACGACGTCGACCGACTCGATCGGCCTGACCGACGCGGACGGCGACGGAGGCGACGACCGCCTTCTCGGCACGATTCGAATTCCTTCCTTCGCGGCCGCGCTCGCGGTGGTTCCGGGATTCGTCGCGGCCAGCGGCGAGACGCTCGACCTCGGCCTTCTGGCCGCCGGCCGCGCCGGCCTCATGCTCCTCGATCTCCGCGTGATCGAGGATCCGGTCTTCGGCTCCTGGGAGGATTTCTTCGACTCCGACCAGAACGGCGTGGACGACCGCATCCTCCGCACGATCCCACTTGCCGGCTTCGCGACCGACGTCGCGTGGACGCGGGCCGCCTCGGGGCGTGTGGTGGCGTTCGTCGCCGATGCGGATACCGGCTCGACGCCCGTCACCGCGACGTTCGACCCGCTGGCCACGGTGGCGGGCACGGGCGCGGGCGTGGTGGCGATCGACGTCACCGCCGCGGTCGACTCACTCTCCGGTCTTCCGGTCATGGCGGGTACGTGGAGCACGCCCGGTAACGCGCTCGACGTGGAAGTGCGCGGCGGCGGCGCCGTGGTGGTCCTTGCCGTCGCCGACGGTTCCGCGGGACTCGCCGTTGCCGACGTCTCGCTCGATGGGGGAACGCCCGCGACGGTTGCGTTCACGCCCAGGCCCGAGACCGCGCTCTCGACGGCGTGGGGCGCGCCCTACGCGCGTGATCTCGCCTGGATTCCGCATTCGCGCGACAGCGCCTACGTGGCGATCGCGGCGGCGGCCGGCGGGCTTCAGATCGCGCGCGTTCCCGCGGCGGGGGCGCCGGAGTTGGTGGCGGCGCAACAGACCTCGGCGGCGCCGTGCGGTGTGGCGAGCGCCTGGACCGGAATTCTCGGCGTCGCGCAGGCGGGCGGTGGGGTTGCGCTCTTCCAGTCTCCCGGGCGCCCGGCGTTCGATCTCGTGACCGCGGCCGCTGCGGGGCCTTACACCGCGCCGGTTCTCCTCGCGCGCGGCGCGGCCTGGCCCGGGGGCACGGCGCTCGAGAAGGCGCACTTTCAAAATCCCGCCGGCGGTGCGACGGCGCTGGTGTTCGAGCCGACCGCCGGCCCGCTTCCGGACCTCTTCGTCTCGGACAGCTCTCGGATGCTGGTGCTTCGCCCGGGTGCGATGACGGTGACGGCCGTGGAGCGGGAGCCGCGTGCGGCGCCGGCGGCCCTCGGCCGCGTGCGGCTCGACGTCTTCCCGAATCCGATCAGCGGAGCGGCGATCGTCCGGGCGCGCGCCGCGACGCGCGGGGGGGCGGAAAGCGCGCCCCTCCTTCGCGCGAACGAGCGGATCGACATCCTCGATGTGCAGGGACGGATGGTGCGGACGCTCCAGGCTCCCTCCGCCGGCGTCGGCGCCACTGCCGGCGTCGCCGAACTCCGCCTCGAGTGGGATGGACGCGACCGATCGGGCCGCCGCGTTCCCTCGGGCCGCTACTGGGCGCGCCTGCGCGCGGAGGGGCGCTACGTTGGCGAGGTGATTCCGTTCGTCGTGCTCAAGTGACGTCGCCCGGCGAAGCCGCCCGCGCGGCCGCGGGTGGCGAGCCTCAGTCGCGCCAGGGCTGGTGGCGGTTCGTGATCGGGAGGCGCCGGTCCTTTCCCAGCGCGCGTGGCGTGATGCGGATTCCCGGCGGCGCCTGGCGGCGCTTGTACTCGGCCTTGTCGACCATCCGGATCACGCGCCGCACCAGCGCGCGATCATGGCCGAGCGCCATGATTCGCTCCACCTCCCAATCCTCCTCCACGTAGGCGCGAAGGACCGGATCGAGGATGTCGTAGGGCGGAAGCGAGTCGGTGTCGAGCTGTCCCGGCTTCAGCTCCGCGGTCGGCGGCCGGGTGATCGTCCGCTCGGGAATCCACGGTTTCCCGGCGCGTGCGTTCCGATAGTGCGCCAGCTCGTAGACGAGCGTCT
Source organism: Candidatus Eiseniibacteriota bacterium (assembly GCA_038060295.1). Taxonomy (GTDB): domain Bacteria; phylum Eisenbacteria; class RBG-16-71-46; order SZUA-252; family SZUA-252; genus SZUA-252. Next base: position 40,272 of record JBBTHR010000006.1, on the reverse strand, counting down.
TGAAGACGTCCTTCAGCACCGCGAAGCCTCCCGCCATGTCGCCGTAGAGCGTCGCGTAGCCGCAGGAGTACTCACTCTTGTTTCCGGTGGTGAGGACCATCCAGCCGAACTTGTTCGAGAGCGCCATGAGGAGATTGCCGCGGATGCGCGACTGGAGATTCTCCTCGGTCGTGTCCTCGGGGCGCCCGGCGAAGACGGCGGCCAGCGTCTTCCGGTACGACTCCATCTCGTCGCCGATCGGAAGCGTGCGGTAGTCTAGTTCCAGATTTCGCGCCAGCGCCTCGGCGTCCTCGGCGCTCTCCGTCGAGGTGTAGGGAGACGGCAGGAAGACGACGGTGACGTTTTCAGCCCCCAGGGCGTCGGCTGCGATCGCGGCGGTGAGCGCGGAATCGACGCCGCCCGAGAGCCCGAGCACCACGCGCTGGAAGCCGTTCTTCACGATGTAGTCGTGCGTTCCGACCACGAGGGCGCGGTAGATCTCCTCCGCCCCTTCCGGCGTGCGTGTCTTGCGCGGAGGGAGCAGGGGCTTGGGAGCAGGCGCGGCGACGTCGGAGAGCGTGACCGCGCGGAGGGCCGCCTCGCCGTTGTCGGTCTGCGCGGCCTCGCGGCTCCGCGGATCTTTGAGTCGCGCGCGGAAGACGGCGTCGAGGTCGAGGTCGACGAGAACCAGGTCCTCCTCGAAGGCCTCGGCGCGCGCCAGGTCCTCGCCGCGGGGTCCGAAGAGGCGGCTGTTCCCGTCGAAGACGAGTTCGTCCTGCCCGCCGACGTTGTTCACGAACGCCACGAACGCCACGCCGTCGGCGGCGCGCGTGGCGAGCATGCGGTCGCGGGAGATCGACTTCCCGGCGTGGAACGGAGACGCCGAGAGGTTGATGACCAATTCCGCCTCGCCGTAGAGCGCCAGCGCCGTCGGCCCGGAGGGCGTCCAGATGTCCTCGCAGATGTTCACGGCGAAGCGGAGCGGTCCGCGTACGCAGACGAACGGGTCGCGCCCGGGGCGGAAGTAGCGGACCTCGTCGAAGACGCCGTAATTCGGCAGGTGGCTCTTCTGATAAACTGCGGCGAGTCGACCGTCGTGCGCGATGGCCGCCGCGTTGTAGACGTCGCCCGCCCGCTGCGCGAAGCCGACGATGGCGGTGATCCCGCGGGTCGCCCGGACCACCTCGTCCAGGGCTGCCTGGTTCTGCTCGATGAACTCCGGACGGAGGAGGAGGTCTTCCGGGGGGTACCCCGTCAGGACCAGTTCCGGGAACGCCACCAATTCGGCACCCTGGGAGCGGGCGCGCTCGATGAACTCGATGACCTTCTTGGCGTTTCCGGGGAGGTCGCCGACGACAGGATTCACCTGGGCGAGGGCCAGACGGACCACTCTCGGGACTCGGGCGCGCTCTTGCGCCGCCTGGGTGGGATTCATCCGAACGATCCTAGCACAAGGGGAGGCCACCATGTCCGCCGTGTCGGTCGCCGTGTTCGGCAGCAGCCAGGCCTCGCATGCCTCGCCCCACTACCGCCTGGCCGAATCGCTGGGACGCGCGCTCGCGAAGCGCGGGGCGATCATCCGTTGCGGGGGGTACGGAGGGATCATGGAGGGAGTGGCGTCGGGCGCGAAGTCCGAGGGTGGGCGCGTCGTCGGCTGCACGCTGAAGTGGTTCTCGGAGGCACGGGTGCCGAATTCCTACCTGGACGAGGTGCATGAGTCGCCCGACCTCCACGCGCGGCTCCGCTGCTTGCTGGGTGGGACCCGTGCGGCGATCGTGCTGCCGGGGGGTGTGGGGACGCTGAACGAACTGCTCTGGGTCTGGACGCTATTGATGTTCGACCGCGACGACGGCCCGCAGGGATTGGTGTTGCTGGGGGATCCGTGGAAGGAGTTGATGGATTTCCTGACGCGGCGGTTCGAGGTGAACGAAGCGGTGCTTAGTCTGATCTCCATCGCGCGCGACCCGGAAGACGCCGCACGGCTGGCGTGCGGGGGAACGCCGGTTTGAGGCATGACGTCATCGACCTGATTCAACGGCTGGATTGGAGCCGGCTGGCGGAGCAGCGAGTGGAACGCATCGATGGTGGGTTTCTTCGCCGCTTCGTTCAGAACGCGAGAAACATCCCTCCCTACGCTGCCTACTGCAGCTATCTGGGCCGCACTCCCGAGACCGTCACCGACTGGCGCGATATCCCGCCGGTCCCCGCGTCCGCCTTCAAGAGCCACGACATGAGCTCCGCGCCGCTCGGGAGCGAAGCCGCCATCTTCGAGACGAGCGGCACTTCGGTTTCGAAGCCGGGCCGTGTTCGCCTCGGTTCCACCGCCGCCTATGAGGCCTCGTTGCTCCGGAGCTTCGAACGCCACCTCCTCCCCGACGCCGCGCGGCTCCCCGCAATCGTCTTCGGTCCGCGCTGGGTGGAAGCGCCGCGCTCCTCGCTCTGGTTCATGGTCGACAAGGTTGTCGGGAAGTTCGCGGCGGCCGCGGTCTACCTCGTGCGCGGTGGGGACCCACGCTGGAGCGAAGCAGACTCGGTGCTCCAACGCGTGGAGTCGCGACGCGAACCGACGCTCCTCCTCGGCACGTCCCTCTTCTTCATGGCCTATTTCGAGCACCTGGAGCGCGTGGACCGCATCTTCTCGCTCCCGGCCGGATCCCGCGCCATGGACACCGGCGGTGCGAAAGGGCAGCGCGCGGAGTATGAGCGCGAAGAAATCGAATCGGCATTTGCCCACCGCCTCGGCATTCCCCCCTCGCACCTCGTGAACGAGTACGGCATGGCGGAACTCGGGAGCCAGTTCTACGACGACAATCTCCTGGCACACCACGAGGGCCGCCCGCGCCTCGCCGGAAAGCAGATCCCGCCGTGGGTCCGCACTCGCGTGCTCCATCCCGAGACGCTGGAGGAACAACCCGACGGCGAACGCGGCATCCTCGTTCACTACGACCTCGCCAACGTCGACATCCCGCTAGCGATCCAGACCGAGGACATCGGATATCGGATCGGCGACCGGCTCCACCTGGAAGGTCGCCTCCTCGGCGCCGAGGTGCGCGGCTGTTCGCTCCAGTTCGAGAAATTCCTCGCGGAGGGTGGCGCATGAACCGGCCGCTCGACGCGTTCTACCTTCCGCCGGCACTCGCCGGAACGGTGGAGACGACGCTCCAGCGCTTCGGGCCGCCGCCCGATCCGCTCGAAATCCGCCTCCCGCTCCTCACGCCCGAGGTACTCGCGCAGTGGATCGAGCACCTCCGCACGGCGCGGGCGAAGCATCTCGCCGCGCGTCCGATCGCCGCGACGATTCGCTCGCTCGATCGTGTCGTGGAGCGTTACCTCGACCCGCGCTCCAGGCAACGGCGCGAAGCGATCGACGCGCTCGGCCGGACAGGGACGTTTTCGGCCCCCATGGTCTCGCAGGCGCTCGACGACGCCTTCCAGCCCCTCGCGCGCGGCGGGCTGTCGCGTTGGCTCGCGGGCGAACTCGGCTCGGCTCGCACCCTCGACCGCCCGATGCCCGGGCCGGGCGGTACGCGCCGTCGGGCGCACGGTCCCGAGTGGATGCTTCAGATCTACGCCGGGAATGTTCCGACGGTACCGGTCCTCCCGCTCTTTTCGGCGCTCCTCCTCAAGTCGGCGCTGGTGGCGAAGACGGCGGCGCAGGAGCCGCTCTTCGCGTCGCTCCTGGCCGGCGCGATCGCGGAGGTCGATCCCGATCTCGGCGCCTGCATGGCGGTCGTCTGGTGGAAGGGAGGGCAGACGGAACTCGATCGCGTGGCGCTGGAGCGCGCCCCCGCCGTCCTGGCCTTCGGAGGGGAGACGGCGATCACGAGTATCGGGCACGCGGCTCGACCCGGCGCGGCGGTCGTGCTGCAAGGTCCCAAGGTTAGCGTCGGTTACATCGGCGCGGGAGCGATGCGGCGCGGAGCGCTCCAGGCGCTGGCCGCGCGCGCGGCGCACGACGTGGCGCTCTACGATCAGCAGGGATGTCTGTCGCCGCACGCCTACTACGTCGAGCGCGGCGGGATGGTGACGCCGGTGGCGTTCGCGGAAGCGCTCGGCGCGGCGTTGGACGCGGCGGCGCGTCGTCTCCCGCGGCGGGAACCCGCCCCCGCCGAGGCCGCGTCGGTCCAGCTCTCTCGTGCCCAGGCGGCGCTCGAGGCCGCGACCGGCCGCGTGACGCGCGTGCTCGAATCGGAGCGGGGGACGGAGTGGACAGTGATCGCGGAAGGAAGCGCCCGCTTCGAGCCGGGGCCGCGCCACCGCGTGGTCCGCGTACACGCGGTGAAGGACGTGGAGGAATTCGTACGAGCCATCGCCGGATCGGAGCGGTACCTCGAGGCGATCGCCGTGGAGGAGCGCGGCGCCCGACGCGAGCGGCTGGAGACGCGTCTCTCGGCGCTCGGTGTTCCGCGGATCACGGCGGTCGGGGCGCTTCAACGCCCGACGCCGCTCGGCACGCATGGCGGGGTGCCGCGGCTTCTACCCTTCGTGCGCTGGACCACGGTGGAAAAGGGAACGGCGCCGAGGCGGAGTGCCGCGGCGCCGAAGCCCAAGTCGAAATCGAAGAAAATGATGGGGAAAAAGGCGAAGCGAAAGCCGAGCGCGGCCGCGCAACGAAAACCGAGGCCCCGACCGAAAGCGAAATCTAAAGCGTCGGCCTCCAAACCATCAGCGCGAGGATCACGAAAAGGATTAAAACGGTCACGCCGTTGACGCCAAGCCACGCGCGCGCCATGGAGTCGAAGTCTCCCGCCGCCCCCGCCGCCACGACCGCCTTCGCACCCTTCTCCGGTTCCCCGAACAGCGCCGCCATCTTCTTCCGCCTCGGAATCAGCACGCCGTGCCACAACCCGGTCACCACGACGTAGAGGACCAGCGCGATCCAGAGCCAGAGCGCGGTGGCCATGGGCGTCTCCTTGAAGTGAATCAGCGCGAGCCCGGCGATCAAGTTGACCAGGATCGCGGGAAGCGCGTACGACTTGCTGGTCCAGGCCATCGTCGCGAGCACGTAGGCGCGAAGCCCCGTGTCGCCGCGCTGGACGGCGCGCGATAGCCAGAAGCCGGCGAACAGCAGATCTCCGATCAGCACGACCGCTCCGAAGACGTGGAGTATGCGCATCACCTCGGTCATGGCTTGACCACCAGGATGCCGGTCATGGTCGGATGGGGCGTGCAATGGTAGGGGAAGGCTCCGTTCGTGTTCATCGCGATCGGGGTGCTGGTCCCTCCGGCCGCGATGTTGGTCGTGTTCCAGGCGCTGCCGTCGGCGGTCGAGGTGTGCGTTACGCCGTCGTTATTCTTCCAGGAAACCGTCTGACCGACGGTGACGGTGTCGGGGCTGGGGGAAAATGAATTCGCCCCGGCGATTCCGACGATATTGATCGTGACGTCTGCGGCGCCGCCACCGCCGCCAGGCGAGGTCGGGTTCTTCTTGTCATCGCCGCCGCAGCCGTGCGTGGCAAGCGCCACGCCGACGGCCAGCAGGGCGATCACGGTCAGTCGATAAGCGGGGTGTCGAGACACGATCAACCTCCTGGGCTGTCACTGGATCCATCCGAAAACCGGCGTCCCAAGATACCACCAAAGTAGCCCCCCGGAGGCGTGGCTTCCAGGATCATGCGTCTCATGGCCCCCTTGTGGGCCGGGGATATGTCCATAATTTATTATTTTATAACTACTTACACGACAACGACCGGACGCTGACGATTTCCGCTCACCTCCCCTCGAAACCTGCCGAAATTTCAAATAGACTCTAACGTACACGTAAGGGTACGATACGCATCTAACTGCACGTGAGGCCATGGAAACGATCGATCAGAGCAAGCTCCACAAGGTAGGCGACCTCGCCAAACAGGCCGGGAAGTCGGTCCGAGCTCTACATCTATATGAAGAGCTTGGTCTCCTCACGCCCGCCGCCCGCTCGCAGGGCGGGTTTCGCCTCTACGACGAAACGGCGCTCCGCCAGATCCGCTGGATCGAACTGCTGCAGGAGAGCGGATTCACCCTCCACCAGATCCAGGGGCTCCTTCGCGAATGGCAGACGACCCACTACGGGCCGAAGGCCATGGGGGTGCTGCGCGAGGCGTTCCTGGCGCGCCTCACCGAGACGCGAGAGCAACTCGAGCGCTTCCGCGCGCTGGAGCAGGAGCTGGTCGAGACGCTCCACTATCTCCACGCCTGCGATCAGTGCCAGCCGGTCCGCACCACCGAGGACGATTGTCCGCAATGTCCGGAGGATCACGGCGTGAAGGAAGAGCCGGCGCTCGTCGCGGGCTTCCACATCGCGACGCGCCCGCAGGGCAGCGCCAACGGGGGCGGGATCACGATCCCCCTCGGAACGAAGACTCGATGAGCGAAGCGACGACTCCGAATCCCGAGACGCGGCCCGACGCCGCGGCCGGAACCGTCGTGCTCACGCCCGGAGCGGTCGCGTACGTCAAGCAGGCCCGCGTGCGCGAAGGGAAGGAAGGCCAGATTCTCCGTCTCGGCGTGAAGGCGGGAGGCTGTTCGGGGTACCACTACGTGATGGTCTTCACCACGTCCGCGCGTCCGGGGGATCTGGTGCTGGAATACGACGGGCTGACCGTCGTCGTCGATCCGCGTTCGCTCGCGATTCTCGAGGGAACCACGGTCGACTACCAGCGCGGGCTCCTGGGTTCCGGCGTCCAGTTTCTCAACCCCCGCGCCAAGAAAGCGTGCGGTTGCGGGGAAAGCTTCAACGTATAGCGGCCGGCTCCGGCCATTGACCAAGCGCGGATGCCGCGCCCGATGAAGGAGAACACAGAATGACCCCGACGCTTCAGATCCAGGACCTCCACGTTGCCGTGGAGGGAAAGCAGATCCTCAAGGGCCTCAACCTTTCGGTCAGCAAGGGAGAGATCCACGCGATCATGGGCCCGAACGGATCGGGCAAGAGCACCCTCGCGAACGCCCTCATGGGGAATCCGAAGTACGAGATCACCTCGGGCAAGATCCTCTTCCACGGCGAGGACATCTCCGAGTGGGAAGCGGACGAGCGCGGGCGGAAGGGACTTTTCCTCGCGTTCCAGTATCCGACGGCGATTCCCGGCGTCAGTGTCGCCAACTTCCTCCGGATGGCGCTCCAGGCGCGCCGGAAGGCTGCGGGCGAGGAGAAGCCGATGCCGCCGAAGGAATTCCGCGCGCTCGTGAAGGAGCAGATGGCGCTCCTCAAGATGGATGAGTCGTTTGCGGGCCGCTACATCAACGACGGCTTCTCGGGCGGCGAGAAGAAGCGCGCCGAGATCCTCCAGATGGCGGTGCTTCGCCCCGAGATCGCGGTGCTGGACGAGACCGACTCGGGCCTCGACATCGACGCGCTCCGCATCGTGTCCGAAGGCGTGAACGCGCTGGCCGGGCCCGACCTGGGCGTGCTCCTCATCACGCACTACCAGCGCATTCTCAATTACATCAAGCCGCAATTCGTCCACGTCCTCGTGGACGGGCGCATCGTGAAGTCCGGCGGCTCGGAGCTCGCGCACGAGCTCGAGGCGCAGGGCTACGACAAGATCCGCGAAGCGAGCGCAGCCTAACCGCCCTCGGGCAAGGAGCAACACGATGAGCGACCAGCCGCAGCAGCAGCCGGTCCTCGATATCCGCGAGGGCTACCGGGAAAAGTTCGGATTCCACGACGACATCGCCCCGGTCTTCAAGTCGCGGAAGGGCCTCGATCGGGACGTCGTGACGATGATCTCCGAGATGAAGAAGGAGCCCGCGTGGATGCGCGAGTTCCGTCTCAAGTCGTTCGAGCACTTCGAGCGGAAGCCGATGCCGACCTGGGGCGGACGCCTCAGCGACATCGATTTCCAGGACATCTACTACTACCTGAAACCGGTGGACGAGCAGGGCAAGTCGTGGGAGGACGTTCCCGCCGACATCAAGCGGACGTTCGACAAGCTGGGGATTCCCGAGGCCGAGCAGAAGTTCCTCTCCGGCGTCGGCGCCCAGTACGATTCCGAGACCGTCTACCACAAGATCAAGGAGTCGCTCTCCGCGCAGGGGGTCATCTTCCTCGACACCGGCTCGGCGTTGGAGCAGCACCCGGATCTATTCCGGGAGTACTTCGGCACCGTGATTCCGCCGTCGGACAATAAGTTCGCGGCGCTGAACAGCGCGGTTTGGTCTGGAGGATCGTTCATCTACGTGCCGAAGGGCGTGAAGGTCGACCTTCCGCTCCAGGCCTACTTCCGTATCAACGCGCAGAACATGGGGCAGTTCGAGCGGACGCTCATCATCGTCGACGAGGGCGCCTACGTGCACTACGTCGAGGGCTGCACCGCGCCGATTTACGCCACCGACTCGCTTCACTCGGCCGTGGTCGAGATCATCGTGAAGAAGGGCGGTCGCTGCCGCTACACGACGATCCAGAACTGGTCGAACAACGTCTACAACCTGGTCACCAAGCGGGCCATGGCCCACGAGGACGCCACCATGGAATGGGTGGACGCAAACCTCGGATCGAAGCTGACCATGAAGTATCCGTCCGTCTACATGGTCGGCCGCGGCGCCCACGCCGAAATCCTCTCGATCGCGTTCGCCGGCAAGGGACAACACCAGGACGCCGGCGGCAAGGTCGTTCACGCCGCGCCGAACACGACGTCCAACGTCATCTCGAAGTCGATCAGCAAGGACGGCGGGCGCGCGGGCTACCGCGGGCTGGTGAAGGTCACGAAGGGCTCGAAGGGATGCAAGTCGACGGTGAAGTGCGACGCGCTGATCCTGGACGAGGACTCGCGCTCGGACACGTATCCGTACATGGAGATCGAGGAGGACATGGTCTCGATCGGGCACGAGGCGACGGTGTCGAAGATCGGGGACGAGCAGCTCTTCTATCTGATGAGCCGCGGAATCCCGCAGGACGAAGCGGCGGCCATGATCGTGAACGGATTCATCGAGCCGATAACGAAGGAACTTCCGATGGAGTACGCCGTCGAGATGAATCGCCTGATCCAGCTGCAAATGGAAGGCTCGGTCGGTTGACCCGCCCTGCTTCCGGCAGCGTGAACGAGGAGACACGAGTGAATCCAACCGAAACGACGACCACACCCCCGGCCCGCGCCGGCGCTCCGGAAACGGAAGTCGCGCCGCGGATCGGGTCGATGTCGCAGGGGGATATCTCCGCGCTCGCGACGCGAAGCGGCGATTCCGACTTCCTGGCGAAGCGGCGGGCCGCGGCCTGGGCCTACTGCCAGGACACGCCGTTCCCGACCCGTCTGGAAGAACTTTGGCGGCGCACCGATATTTCCAGCTTCAAATGGGACGAGCTGGTGCCGTTCCGCGACGCGCATCCGACGGTGGCCACGGCGGCGGCGCTTCCCGAATCGCTGCACGAGGCGATCGGCCCCGCCGAGGAGCGCTCCGCGCTGCTCGTTCAGATCGACTCCGAGACCGTCTACGCCGAACGCTCGGCCGAGTTCGCCGCGAAGGGGATCACCTTTGCGCCGATCGCCGAGGCGGCCCGGCTCCAGCCGACGCTGGTCGAACGCTATCTCGGTGCGACCGTGCGGCCGGACGAGAACCGCTTCACGGGCCTGAACGCGGCACTTCGCACCGGCGGCGCCTTCCTGCACGTTCCCAAGGGCGTGAAGATCGAGCGCCCCGTCCGAATTGTCGTCTCGCGGCAAACACCGCACCTCGCCCAGTTCCCCCACATCGTGGTGGCGCTCGAGGCGGGGGCCGAGGCGACCGTCATCGAGGAGTATGTCTCGGCCGGCGAGCCGGGAAACGGCGTCTGCGCCGGCGTGACCGAACTCACGGTGGGCGAGGGGGCGACGCTCCACTTCGCCACCTTCCAGCGCTGGGGCGGAAACGTCTATCACTTCGGCACCGAGCGCGCCCGCGTGGCGCGGGACGGCCGCTTTCACTGGACCGTGACCGAGCTGGGCGGAAAACTCCGCAAGGCCGACTTCGAGATGTTCCTGGAGGGCGAGGGGGCCGAGGCGAAGCTCTCGGGCTGCTATTTCGGCAGCGAGACGCAGCACTTCGACTTTCACACCTACCAGAACCACAAAGTCGGGCACTCCGTCAGCGATCTCCTCTTCAAGGGAGCGCTGCGCGGCCGGGCCCGCATGATCTATCAGGGCCTGATCAAGATCCACCCCGACGCGCAGCGGTCCGACGCCTACCAGGCGAACCGAAATCTCATCCTCTCCGACAAGGCGCGCGCCGATTCGATCCCGAGTCTCGAGATCGAGGCGAACGACGTCCGCTGCACGCACGGCGCGACGGTCGGCCAGGTGGACGACGAGCAGCTCTTCTATCTCATGTCGCGCGGTCTCACGCGGCACGAGGCCGAACTCCTCGTGATCGGCGGCTTCTTCGCGCCGGTGCTGGACCGCATCCCCGCGGATTCCCTGCGCGCGCTCGTCACGGCGGCGGTGGAACGAAAGGCGGATGGCTAAATGGCCCCGACGGCCGCGCCCGCGCGGCGCCTCGACGTGGCGGCGATTCGCCGGGACTTCCCGATTCTCGAGCGGATGATCCACGGGAAGCCGCTCGCCTATCTCGACAATACGGCGACGACGCAGAAGCCGGCCTCGGTGCTGAAGGCTCTCGACGATTTTTACCGGCTCCACAACGCGAACGTCCATCGGGGCGTCTACCTGCTGGGCGAGGAGGCGACCGCCGCCTACGAAGGGGCGCGCGAGACGGTGGCGCGCTTCGTGAACGCCCGGTCGGCGCGCGACCTGGTCTTCACGCGCGGGACGACGGAGTCGGTGAACCTCGTGGCGAGCGCCTGGGGCCGGAAGTTCGTCGGCCGCGGCGACGTCATTCTCTCGACCGAGATGGAGCACCACTCGAACCTGGTTCCCTGGCAACTTCTGGCCGAGGAGAAGGGCGCCATCCTCCGGCACATCCCGGTGGACGGCCAGGGCCGGCTCGACCTGACGAACCTCGACTCATTGCTCGACGGGCCGGTGAAGATCGTATCCTTCACGTGGGTCTCGAACGCGCTCGGCACGCTGAATCCCGTGGCCGAATTGACCCGCCGCGCGCACGCCGCCGGCGCGCTCGTCTTCATCGACGCCGCGCAGGCGGTGCCGCACATGCCGGTCGACTTCCAGGCGACCGGCGCCGATTTCCTCGCCTTCTCGGGCCACAAGATGCTCGGTCCGACCGGGATCGGCGCGCTGGTGGCGAAGCGGGAGCATCTGGAAGCGATGCCGCCCTACATGGGCGGCGGCGAGATGATCCGGGAGGTTACGCTCCAGCGCTCCACGTGGGCCGATCCTCCCGCCAAGTTCGAGGCGGGCACCACGAACTTCGCCGACGCGGTCGGCCTCGCCGCGGCAATCGACTACCTCGCCCCGATCGGCATGGACGCGATCCACGCGCACGGTCGGGATCTGGCCCACCAGACCATGCGCCTGCTCCAGGCCATTCCGGGGGTCACCGTCTACGGCCCGCCCCTCACGGAAGACCGCGGTGGGGTGGTGAGCTTCACCGTGGACGACATCCATGCCCACGACGTGGCGGGCGTTCTCGACCTGGAGGGGATCGCGGTGCGCGCGGGACATCACTGCGCCATGCCGCTTCACGCGCGCCTCGGAGTTCCGGCCACGGCGCGCGCCTCCTTTGCGGTCTACAACGACGCCCCGGAGATCGAGCGGCTCGCGGCGGGGATTCTCAAGGTGAAAGCGGTATTTCACCGATGAGCTTCGACGACTTCTATCGGCAGAATATCCTCGATCACTATCAGAACCCCCGCAACTGGGGAACCATCGATCATCCCGATGTCAGCGCCGAGGATTCGAATCCGCTCTGCGGAGACCGGATCCGGATGGATCTCAAGATCAAGGACGGACGCATCGAGGACGTGAAGTTCAGCGGCACGGGCTGCTCCATCAGCCGAGCGGCCGCGTCGATGCTGAGCGACGAGATCATCGGCAAGACGCTCGAGGAAGTGAAGGCGCTGAATCGCGACGACGTTCTCGAGCTGCTCGGCATCGAGCTCGGCCCCGTTCGGCTCAAGTGCGCGCTCCTCGCGCTCAAGACGCTGAAGGTCGGGGTCTACGGCATCCAGGGTTTGAAAGTGGAGGACGAGTCATGAGCGCCGGCACCGCGCGGTTCGTGAAGGTGGGGCGCGCCGGAGACGTTCCGGACGGACGTCCCGAGGTTTTTGAGATCGAGGACCGCCACATCGCGGTCTATCGTCTCGAGGGCGCCTACCACGCCATCGAGGACATCTGCACGCACGACGGCGGTCCGCTCGCGGAAGGCGAGCTGGACGGCCAGGAAGTGATCTGCCCGCGCCACGGCGCGCGGTTCGACATCAAGACCGGGGCGGCGACCTGCATGCCGGCCATCGCCCCCGTGGAGTCGTACCCGGTGCGCGTGGAGGGGGACGATCTCCTGATCGGGCTCCCCGACTAGAGAGAAGGAGAACGCATGGCCACCGAAGCAGAAGTTCGCACCGCCCTCGAAGAGGTGGTGGATCCCGAAATTCATCTCACCATCATCGAACTCGGCATGGTCCGCGAAGTCGACCTCGTCGCGGAGCCGCCCGTGGTCCGGATGCTCCTCACCACGCCGTTTTGCCCCTACGCTCCGCAGATCGTCCAGCAGGTGAAGGACGTGATGAAGCGAGTGACGGGAAAGGACGCCGAAGTCGAAATCCTTCCCGATCCCTGGTCGCCCGAGTTGATGCCCGATCCCGATCTCCTGGGCCGCTGGTAGGCGCCATGCCGCGACTGAGCGAAACCGATCTCGCGAAGGAGCTCGCCTCGCTGCCTGGCTGGAGCGTCGGCGGCGGAATGCTCCGGAAGAAGTTCGCGCACCCATCGTTTCCCGAAGCGGTCGTCTTCGTGAACGCCGTGGCGCAGCTGGCCGAGGTGGCGAACCACCACCCCGACGTCGACATCCGCTATAGCGACATCACCCTCTCCCTCGTGACCCACGACGCCGGCGGCATCACCGAGAAGGACGTCGCGCTCGCTCGCCAGGTGGAAGAGGCGAGACGGAAGGCTGGTCTGGCGTAGTCGCCCGTCTCCGGCCCACCCCGCGAATACGCCCCGAAGTGATACACTTCCCGCCGGTCGCGCCACGGGGGCGCCCCGGGAGGTGACATCCAGAATGCCTGCATCGCTCGAACCGTTGTTTCGTCCCCGCAGCATCGCGGTGATCGGCGCCTCGCGCCGTCGCGACGCCATCGGCGGGGCGATTCTCCACAATTTGACCCAGCAGCCCTTCCAGGGCCCGGTCTATCCGATCAATCCCCACGCCACGCACGTCCAGGCGCTCCCCGCGTATCCGAGCATCGAGGCGGTGCCCGGCGAGGTCGATCTCGCCATCATCGTCGTTCCCTCGGCGGGCGTGCTGGAAGCGGTCGAGGCGTGCGGCAAGAAGGGGGTGAAGGCGCTCGTCGTCATCTCGGCGGGATTCAAGGAGATCGGCGAGGAAGGGGCCAAGCGCGAGACCGCGCTCCGCGACATCGTCCGCCGCTACAAGATGCGCCTGGTCGGCCCGAACTGCCTCGGCATCCTGAACACCGACCCCGCCGTGATGATGAACGCCACTTTCGCTCCTTTACAGGTAATGCCGGGCCGCGTGGCCTTCTCCTCGCAGAGCGGCGCCCTCGGACTTGCCATCCTCGACTACGCCCGCATGCTGAACGTCGGGATCTCGCAGTTCGTGAGCGTCGGCAACAAGGCCGACGTCTCGGGCAACGATCTCATCGAGTACTGGGAGCAGGACGCCGGCACCGACGTCATCCTCCTCTACCTCGAATCGTTCGGCAATCCGGCCAAGTTCACGCAGATCGCGCGCCGTGTGGCGCGGAGGAAGCCGATTCTCGCGGTGAAGAGCGGGCGCACCGTGAGCGGCTCGCGCGCGGCATCGTCGCACACCGGCGCCCTCGCCGGCTCCGACATCGCCGTGGACGCCCTCTTCCGCCAGAGCGGCGTCATCCGGACCGACACGATCGAGGAGCTCTTCGATACCGCGCTCCTCCTCGCGTCGCAGCCGATCCCGACCGGTCCCCGCGTCGCGATCCTCACGAACGCGGGCGGTCCCGGCATCATGGCGGCCGACGCCTGCGAGGGGATGGGGCTCGAGCTCCCGGCACTCGAGCCGAAGACCGTGAAGGCGCTCCGCGCGTTCCTGCCGGCCGAGGCGAGCACGCGGAACCCCGTGGACATGATCGCCTCGGCGAACGCCGAGTCGTTCGAGAAGGCCGTGCGCCTCCTCCACGCCGACAAGAACGTGGACTCGGTGATCGTGATCTTCGTGCCGCCGCTGGTGACGGGCGCGCAGGAGGTCGCCAAGGCGATCCTGGCGGGAGCGGAAGGACACACGAAGCCGATCCTCTCCTGTTTCATGGGAAGCCATGGGGTGCCGGAGAGTCTGAAGTCGCTCCAGTCCGGGCACATCCCCTCCTACTCGTTCCCCGAATCGGCGGCGCAGGCGCTGGCCCGCGTCGTGCAGTACGGCGTCTGGAAGAACGGGCCGGTAGGGAAGACGCCCGCGCTATCGGGAATCGATCGGGGGCGCGCCGAGAAAGCGATCGCGGAGGCCCGCGCGACGATGCCCGGCGGCGGGAAGGACGGCGGCTGGATGCCCGCGGGACCCATGAGCGAGCTGCTGGGCGCCTACGGAATCCGTCTCAACGTGACGCGCGTCGCGGCGAAGCGCGGCGAGTCGGCCGCGCTGGCGAAGTCGATCGGCTTCCCCGTCGTGATGAAGCTCCGTTCGCCGCAGGTCGTGCACAAGAGCGACGTCGGCGGCGTGCGGCTCGACGTCCGGAGCGAGGAGGAAGCGGCGCAGGCCTTCGACGAGCTCCAGGCGGTGCTCGAGAGGGCGAAGCCCGGCGCGGTCTTCGAGGGCGTCTCGGTGGAACGGATGCTCTCGGGCGGCGTCGAGACGATCGTCGGCATGACGCGCGATCCGGCGTTCGGCCCGATCGTTCTCTTCGGACTCGGCGGCGTCGCCGTGGAGCTGCTGCGGGACGTCCAGGTCCGCCTGGCGCCGCTCACCGACACCGACGCCGAGGAGATGGTTCGGAAAATTCGTGGCTATCCGCTTCTGGACGGATTCCGCGGAGCGCCGAAGGCGAACGAGGCGTCGCTCCTCGATCTGCTCCATCGCGTCTCGCTCCTCGCGAGCGACCACGCGGAACTGCTCGAACTCGATCTCAACCCCGTACTCGCGCTTCCCGGGGATTCGCCCTCCATCGCGCTCGACGCGCGCGTGCGACTGGGGGCGCCGGCGGCGCGGGGTTCATCCGAGGGGAAGGCCGCCGCGGCGACCGCCGGCGCGAGCGTACCGACTCGGTGACGACCCCGAGCTCCGGCGTGGTTCAGGAGCGTACCGCGGCCCGCGGCGGATTCGCCCGGCTCCTCTTCTCGTTCCGGCCGGAAGAGGTCGCCACGCTGCTCCTCTTCGTCCCGATGGCCTACGCCCTCGCCTCCATCGCGGCCTTCGGCGGCGGCATGCCGCTCCAGGGCGCCGCGGCCAATTACCCCGACGCCTTCACCCGCCTCGTCTGCCTGGCCGGAAGCGTGGTCGTTTTCCTCTGGGTCGTGCGAACGAAACCACAGTGGACCTTCGCGCGGGACGTCCTTCCGTTTCTCTTCGCGACAAACGTATACGCGAATCTCCACGACATGATTGCCTTCTTCAACGCGCCCGACATCACCAAGCCGCTCCACGACTGGGATGTGAAGCTCTTCGGCGTGGAGCCGACGGTCTGGGCCCAGCAGTTCGCGCATCCGCTCCTGACCGACTTCTTCACGGTCTGCTACTGGCTCTTCTACGTCTTGCCGCCGTTCCTCGGGCTCCTGCTCTATCTCCGGGGCGAGTGGCAGTCGTTCCGCGAGACGCTGGTGAGCATCGTGATCTGTCTCTACATCGGATACATCGGCTACGTCGTCCTTCCCGCGGGGCCGCCCCGGTACATGATCCCCGAGCTGTTCGGAGCGCCGCTCCAGGGGATGCTACCGATCCTCGATGCTACGCGCGCCGCGACGGCGGCGGTGCCGCTCACCGCCAAGGGCGCCTTCCCCTCGCTCCATTGCGGCGTCATGTTCCTCGCGATTCTCCTCTCGTGGCGGCACCTCCGCTGGTTCTTCCCGGTGATGCTCTTCTTCGGGGCGGGGTTGATCGTGGGGACGGTCTATCTCCGCCATCACTGGGTTGTCGATATCCTGGCGGGGATCGCGCTCGCGATCGTGGCCGACCGGATCGCGCCGCTGCTGGAGCGCTGGTGGGCGGCGAGGGCGAAGAGCTACGCCGTGGCGCCGGGAGGGGCCGTTCGCAGCAGGGAGGCGGCGACGGAGACCGCCACGTACGGGAAATGAGGAAGGGGACCGCGCTGGCGGCCCCCTTCATTTCATCTTCTCGACGAGACGACGGATCGTAGCCTAGTGCTTGTGCTTCTTGTGGCCTTTTCCGCGGCCGCGATTGTCGCCCCGGTCCTTGTCGTAGCCCTGAGCCACCGCGTGCGGCGGTGGGCCGTTCTTCCAGTGGCGGCGGTACTTCACCGGAACCCCGACCACCGAGCGTGGAACCGACGCCGTGCGGAGGTGAACGAACGGACCGCGCCAGTTGGCGGAGCGATACCAGAATCCGTCCTCGACGAAATACCAGTAACGGCCGTACCGATAGAGATCGCAATCGCGATTCTGGACGTAATAGACCTTCGTGTCCGGAACGAGAATCACCTCGGGCTCGCTCCGGAACGCGAGCGTCGCGCCGTCGTAGCGGTCGCCCACCGAGATCCGGAAATCGACGCTCGTGCCGGCGTGCGCCGTCGCCGTAACGGTCGCCGCGAGCACCGCGGCCGCGGCAAAGGCGTAGAGGCTGCGTTTCATGGTGTCCTCCTGAACGATGGAATTAGGAGCCCTAGCCAGGGCCTCGGCGTGTAGGGTTGCAATCCGCGTGCCACGGGGGCGCTTTTCACTCGTCGCTAAGCGGTTGTCCGTGCGTGGGTTATCGGTGTGGCTCGGAACCGGCCGAAGTCGAGCCGTGCGCGGCGCGGCAACAGTGTGGGATTTCGTGCATGCTGCGCCACGTCGGGGGGGCGACGGCGCCGAGAGCGGCGGCGCTGGCCGGGGCCGGTCGCGCCCGGGAATAGCGCTCAGCCGCGGCGCTTCGCGATCTCCTCGGCCAGCACGCGTGCGCTCGAACGGGGGCGGCGAGGCCCCTCGGGGTGGTCGAAGTCCACGGAGCAGAGCCCGAACCGTCCCTCGTAACCGTCCGCCCATTCGAAGTTGTCCATCAGCGACCAGTGGATGTAGCCGCGCACGTCGGCGCCCGCCGCGCGCGCGCGATCGACCGCCGCCAGCGTGGCGCGGATGAACGCGCCGCGCCACCGATCGGCGGCGTCGGCGATGCCGTTCTCGGTGATCACGAGCGGAAGCCCGAAGGCGCCGCACTCCGCGATGGCCCGCTCGATCCCCTCGGGGTAAATCTCCCAGCCCAGGTCGTTCACCGGCGCTCCTCGCTTCGCACTCCGCGAGTCCTTCCCGAAGAGCGTCACCATCCAGCGCGTGTAGTAATTGAGGCCCAGGAAGTCGGACGATCCGGCCATGGAATCGACGCGCCGGCGGACCGGCTTCGCGCCGGGGATGGAAAGATCGACCGGGCCGCCCGCCAGCGCGCGGACCACGGCCTCGTTGAAGACGCGGTGCTGCGCGGCCGACGCCAGATGATCGAGTGGATTCCAGCGCCGTCGCGGCTCCAGCAGCACCCAATGCTTCGCGACGCCGATCCAGGTCGCGCGCCCGTCGCCGTCGGCGTCCACCTTGTCCGACTCCCGGAGCGCGTGCGAGGCGAGCGCGTGCGCCTCGAGGAGATTCGCGATCACGATCAGCGCGCGCGACCGGTCTGCGACGCCCGGCGGCCAGATGCCCGAGGCGTAGCCGTAGAAGCCGAGCACCTCCGGCTCGTTGACCGTGATCCAGTGATCGACGAGGTCGCCGAGGCCAGCGCCGACCCAGCGCGCCAGGCGGGCGAAGTGGGGGAGATTCGCGTGCGTTTCCCAGCCCCCCAGTCCGGCGAACCACCGCGGATTCGTGAAGTGGTGGAGCGTGACGATCGGGGTGATGCCGCGCGCGCGGCAGGCGGCGGCTACCGCCCGGTAGTGGGCGAGCGCCGCGTCGTCGTAGCGGCCCGGGTCGGGTTCGAGCCGGCTCCACTCGACGGAGAAGCGATAGGTGTCGAGGCCGAGCGCGCGGAGGAGGTCGAGGTCCTCCTCGAAGCGCTCCCAGTGGAGGCAGGCGCTTCCCGAGCGCGCCCCGCCCTTGATGACGCCGGGGCGCTGCTCCCACTCCCACCAGTCGTTTCGATCGTTGCCCCCCTCGACCTGATGGGCCGAGGTCCCCGCGCCCCAGAGAAATCGCGCCGGCGGCGCCGCGCCCTCGACTCGCCCTTGAGCCCCGCCCTCGCTGGCGGTAACGTTACCGTCCATGACTTACTCGACACCGGACCGCATGCCATCGCCCGAGCCTCCGTCGCACGCCGCGCCGGTCCCTCCGCGCCTGCATCTCGGCACCTCGTCCTTCAGCCATCCGTCCTGGGTCGGCTCCTTCTATCCTGTCGGAACGAAGCCCGGCGATTTCCTGGGGGATTACGGGCGCCGGTACGAAACGGTGGAGATCGACGCGACCTTCTACCGGATTCCCTCGGCGGCGCAAGTGCGAACTTGGGCCTCGAAGGTGCCAGAGGGTTTTCGCATCGCGGCCAAGGTGCCCCAGGTCATCACGCACGAGAAACTCCTCGTCGGCGCCCAGCAGGAGATCGGACTCTTCCTCGGCGCCATGGAGGAGGCGGGGGAGAAACTCGGACCGCTGCTCTTCCAGTTTCCCTACTTCCGGCGCGATGTCTTCGCCTCGGCCAAGCCGTTCCTCGAGAGGCTGGAGCCGGTGCTCGCCTCCCTCCCGCGCGACCGCCGCTTCGCGGTGGAGATCCGGAACAAGGCATGGGTCGCGGAGCCGCTTCTGTCCCTGCTGCGAGCGCACGGCGTCGCCTTCGCGCTCATTGACCATCCGTGGATGCCGGCCATCGATGACCTGCTCCAGGGCCCCGATCCGGTGACGGCCGATTTCGCCTACGTCCGCTGGCTGGGGGACCGCCACGGGATCGAGGCGAGGACCGACTCGTGGGAGAAGATCATCGTCGATCGCGAGGGGGAGATGGAGCGGTGGGTTCCCGCGCTCGCCGCGCTGCTCGAGCGGAACATCGAAGTCTTCGGCTACTTCAACAATCATTACGCCGGCCATGCGCCCGGCTCGATCGCGCTGCTGCGCGACGTGTGGCACCGCCTCAGCCAGGCGAGCTAGCGGAGGTCCAACCCCATCGTTCCCGCCAGCGTGCGCGCGAGGTCGGCGGCCTGCAGGCGAATCTCCGGCACGGCGGTCGTCTCCCAGAGCGATCCGAGGAGCGGCGGCCCCAGCGTGAAGAGATTCGCGTGCGGATCTCCCTTCGCATCGAGAAGTGCGCCGCCCGGCTTCGCGTCGAGACCGAAGCCCAGCGGCCCCGGTCGTACGATCCCGCCTTCGAAGAGCCTACTCAGGAATACCGTCGGGTCCTCGGCGTAGCGGACGGTCGGGCCGGTGGCGTTCACGATCCATCCGGTGCGAAGCGTCGTGACCGCGCTTCCGCCCCGAGGCCGCACGTCCACCGCGAAGCCGTCGGCATGAGCCGTCGCGGAGGCGACACGTCCGGCCACCACGCGCAGTCGCCCCTCCGCCTTGATGGCGTCCACGTGGCTCGCGATGGCGGGGGCCATCCGATGCCGGTGGATCTCCCAGTAGGGATGGACGTGGCGAATGAAACGCGTCCGCTCCGGCGCCGTCATCGCGGCCCAGAGCCGTGGCACGAGCGGCCGCACCGCGTCGGCGACCGAGCGCCACGAGCCGCCCTGCGATTCCTCCGTGGCCATCTCCGCGCGAACGCGGTGGAGAAGTCCGCGCGCCGTCACGGGAGCAACATCGAGATCGATCGCGACGTACCCCGCGTCGCTGGGGCCGTGCGAGAGCGGCATCAAGCCGCGTGGGGAAACCGCGACGATGCCGCCGCGGTGCCCCTGGCGATCGAGCGTCAGCACGACGTCGATCATCGTGAGGTGCGCGCCGAGGACGAGCACCGAGTCGTCGGGGAGGACGCCGTCGAAGGCGCCGGGCCTCCACGGATCGAGAATCGCACGAGGATGCCCAGCCAGCGCCGCCCCGATCCCGCTCGGAAGTCCCGGCGGCCGGTAGCCGAGGGCCAGGACGACGACGCTCGCGATCCAGGCGGCGCCGCTGTGGCCGAGCAGGCGCCACCCCGCGCCGCGCCGCACCAGGTCGTCGATCTCCTCGCTCAGCACCTCGAGCACCACGCCCGGGTCGGAGCGCTCGAGCGACGCCCGGAGGATGTCCTCCAGGTACTTCGCGTAGAGGCCGCGCGGCACGAAGGCTTCCTGAACGGCGGGGGTGCGCCACGCCGAAGCCTGATCGCTCCCCTCGCCGCGGAGCCAGAGGAGGAAGTGATCTGGCTCCTCCGCGATCGCGCTCATCCTCGCGGCGGGAACGTTCAGGACGTGATCGCGGTCGGACGTGCCGTACGCGAGCCCCGCGCCGCGGGAGCCGCGGCCGTCGAAGAGAACCACGCGCGCCGGTCGGCGGAGCGAGCGAAGGAGGGCCGCCGCGGCGATGACGCCGCTGGCGCCGGCGCCGACGATGGCGATGGTGGGATTCGACACGAACGTCACGGTCTTACGGAGCCCCGAAGAAAGCGCCGCCCTGGTTACCGGCTAGCAGCCGAGCATCCAGAGCGGCGCGAGAAAGAGCATGGTCCAGATCAGGAACTGAACGATCGGGTCCCGCGGGTCGGGAAACACACCGTCATCCTATCGCAACTCGAGCGCTACCGGAGCCGGAGAATCCGCTCCGTCCGGACGACACTCCCGCTCGTGAAGTGAACGAAGTAGATGCCGACGCCGACGGTTCGGCCGCGGTCGTCCCGGCCGTCCCAGCGTATGCGATGGACTCCGGCGGTGGCGGAGCCGTCATGAAGCGTCCGTACCAGCCGCCCGCCCACGTCGAAGAGCCTCACTGAGGCGCGCGCGTCGCTCGGCAGGGCGAAAGATATCTCGGTGTCGCCAAGGAACGGATTCGGCCGCGCCGGCAGAATCGACGCGACTCCCGCCACGGAACTCGCCGGGACGTGGAGGTCGATCGTGCCGCCCTCGACGCTCAGCGCCGCACCTTCGTAGGTGGCGCCTCGCAGGGAGCGAATCGCCAGGCCGCCGTCGGCGGCCCCTTCGGCCACGGGTTCGAGCGTCAGGAACAGTCGAATGGGGACAACCTCACCGGCCAGACCGGCCGCGCGCGACGCCGCGCCCGCGCCCGATTCGATGAATCCGCGATTGTAAACCATCACGCGCGCGTCACCACCGATCCCCACGTCCCACTGGAGGGCCAACATTCCTCGTGGGTCCTCGATGGCGATGTCGCGCACCCGCGAGAGGCCGCGGGAATGGAGCAGGAACTGAACGCCGCCGAACGCCCGGCCGCCATCGATCGCGATGACGGCCCGCCCTTCGAGCGGGTTCGTCCACGTTGCCGCTCCCTCGAAGCCGACGCGCGCCACGTCGAGTGACGGCGCGCCGCTCGGACCGGGATCGGGCCCCCATCCTCCGTCGCGCGTAAGGATGTCCCGCACGCAGCAGACAACGTCGCGGACGTCTAGTGCCCCGTCGCCGTTGCAGTCGTATTCGGCTCGGAGCGAGTCGGGGCAGAGTTCGGATGGAATGGCGAGAATGCAGCGAACCATGCGGACGATGTCGCGCACGTCGCCCACGCCGTCGCCGTTCAAGTCGCAGCGAGAAACGCCGACGCAGATGCGTCCCTCGATCTCGGCGAAGGTCGGGCAGAAGGGCACGGCCTCACCGCCCGGCGAGGAGACGAGCGATGGCCCGAAGCGGAGCGGGTAGGCCAATTCCGGCGCCTCGGCCTTGACGGCGTAGCAGACATGGAGCACTGCCCCGCGGCCGGGCGCGATCGCGGCGCCGGTGGTGGAGTAGAGGACAATCTTCGCGGTCGAGCCGTCCGCCGTCCACGCCGCCTCGAATCCGGCGGCGCGAGGGGTGGCGATCACGGAAACCGGAACGAGGAAAGTCGAGGGATCGAGCAGCGGATCGAGCCTCCGGAGTGGAATCACGATTTCGGTTTGTAGAGCGCCCACCGGAACGGGATTCATCAGCGTGACGTCGAAGCAGGCGCGCTCGCCCGGATTCGCCCGCGCGGTGCAGCCGTCGAGTCGCGGATAGTCGAACCCGGTTGCGCCGAATCCGAGCAGGACGCACCCCTCGCCGGTTCGACAGCTGTCCGAACCGACGAAGAAGGTGTAGCGGATCCGGCTCGAGTCGATCGGCGCGGTCGAATCGGCGGGGAAGGGATGGACGTATTCGGTAGCGTCGACCCAGTAGTTGCCGAAGCGGAGCTTGCCGAGTTCCTCCGCGAGTCGATACGGCTCGATCACCGCCGGGCAGGGCGCTCCAATCGCGGGATTCGGCTCCTCGGCGCGAATTCGGACGGGGATTCGGTAGGTCGGAATCGGTCCCATCGTGGGGAGCAGTTCCGGCGCTCCGACTCTAAACCCGTGGATCGTGTAGCAGGGGCTGGAGAGCGTCCCCGCGACCACCAGCCGAACCGAATCGCAAACGGTCGGCGTGGTCGGAACGACAGAAGCGCTCTCCACGGTCGCGAACGCGGGTGGGGCGAGCCCCGAAAGTCCGAGTGCGGATACCGCGATCGCCGCGGTGAGAACGAGGGTGCATGCGGTCGTGCGCGAAATCATGGCGTCACGTCCTCCGTTTCCGGCGTATCGACCGGGCGGCGGGGGGATGTTCCGCCGCCCGGCCCTGTGATGACGGGAGTCCGACTAGTCGCCGTCCTCCTCGTGCATGTCGTCGTCCATCGATCCGTCGCGATCGTCGTCCATGCCGACCTTGATCGAATGGCGGATCGCGCTCTTGATCGCCTGTTCGTTCTCGAAGTCGCGCGGATCGAGGAAGCGACCGTTCGCGTCCGAGAGCCACTTTGAGAGATCGAAGGCGACGAACGCGGTGGCCGGGGTCTCCGCCGCCACGCGGAAGAGGCCGCGAATCTGGAACTCGTTGTCGATCCTGGCCAGGAACGAGAACGGACCGCCGCCCTCGCCGTCGATCGTTCCTTCGAGCCACACGGTCGAGCCCACGAGGCCAGGGAATTCGGCAGCGTCGGCGTCGCCCGACCGCAGCATCTGGAAATGCCCCTGCACTCGCGCGTAGTCGCCCGGCTGCACCATCATCGTATCGAGGCGGGCGGCATGGCCGCTCAGCAGATCGATGACGAACGGTCCGCGGAAGCGAATCTGCCCCTGCGCATCGTCGTCGCCGGGGAAGACGAGCCGGACGTCGCGCACGACCAGCAAGGCCTTCGTGAACGTGACCGGAATCGTGTCGGTGGCTGCGCTCGAGGCCGTGAGCGGAGAGCCGGCCGGCGCGAGGTAGCGGGCCGTGTTTCCGCCCACTCCTTGCGCCACCAGCGTGAGGGGAACGGAACTGACCGGACCAGTTGCCTTGTCGCCACAGCCCACCACGCTCAACGCCAGCACACCAACTGCGGCCGCGCCGCCGAAAAGTCGACGCAAATATATCTTCAAGTTGTTTAGGGACATAGCCTTATCGCTCCTTACGCAAGATGTCTCCAGGGCCGCCCTGACCGCTTTCTGCAACCCGGCGATTATAGCACTCTATCCTTCCCGGTGCCCGGCCTCTCCGAATGTGCGAGGATGCCCGCCTCGACCGTCCCGACACCCCTGGGGGAGCCCCGATGACCTGGCGCCATGACGTCGTGACACACGCGATTCTTGGCTCCGCCCGCGCGGTCGCGTTGGCCGCCATCCTGGCCGGCCTGTTTCCCGCCGCGACGTCACGCGCCGCACTCGAACGGCTCCCGCTCGACGTGCGAGCGACCTCGCAGACGATCGCGCTCGATCTCGACCCGTCGCGGGCCGACTACTCCGGCACCGTGCGGATCGAGCTCACGGTCTCGAAGGCTCGCCCCGACCTCTGCTTTCATGCGCAAAAACTCACGCTCGGTTCGATCGCGCTCCGAGGCGCACGCGGCGCCACGGCACTTCGCGCGGGAGCCGAGGACGACGAGGGATTCATCCGCGCCAGCCGGACCGACGGAGCGCCGATCGCTCCCGGCCGATACACACTCGAGATCGCCTTCACGAACGACTTCGACCAGCGAGCCTCGTCGCTCTACCGCCTCCGGGTCGGCGACGACTGGTACGCGTTCACGCAGTTCGAGGCGTGCGATGCGCGCTCCGCGTTCCCCTGCCTCGACGAGCCGTCGGTGAAGATCCCGTATCAGTTCACGCTCTCGATTCCGGCGGGGCAGGAAGCGGTCACCAATTCGCCGGTCGTGAGCGATCGATCCGAGGGCGGGCGGCGCACCATCGCGTTCCGTACGTCGAAGCCCATGCCGTCGTACTTACTCGCCATCGCCGTCGGGCGCCTCGAATTCACGCCCGTGACCGGGACGTCGATTCCGACCCGCATCGCGACCGTGAAGGGGAAGAGCCACCTCACGGGGCCCGTCGTGGCCATGGTGCCTCCGATACTGGCGGCGCTGGAGAAGTATTTCGGGCGCCCCTATCCCTACGAGAAGCTCGATCTCCTCGCGGTGCCCGAATACACCTACGGCGCCATGGAGAATCCCGGCGCCATCACCTACTCCGACCAATTCCTCCTCTTCGACCCGAAGAGCATGAGCGTGTCGCAGAAGCGACAACTGGCCCGATTCACCTCGCACGAACTGGCCCACATGTGGTTCGGAGATCTGGTGACGATGGCATGGTGGGACGATCTCTGGCTCAACGAGTCGTTCGCCGAGTGGATGGGCGACAAGATCGTCATGGAAGTATTTCCGGAGCTCGATACGGACGTCACGGGTCTGGCGGAGACGGAACAGGCTTACACCGACGACTCCCGCCTCACGGCGCGAACCATCCGCCAGCCGGTGACGACCGTCGGGAATCTTCTTTCCACCGCCGACGCGCTCACCTACCAGAAAGGGCAGAGCGTCCTCGATATGATGGAGTCGTGGCTCGGTCCCGATAACTTCCGCCGGGGCGTTTTGGCGTATCTCAAGGAACACGAGTGGGGGAACGCGACGGAGGCGGATCTCTGGCGCGCTCTGTCGAAGTCCTCCGGCCGCGACGTCGGCGCGATGGGTTCGACCTACTTCAATCAGCCCGGCATTCCGATCGTCCGGGGGGAACTCCTGAGCGACGGCCGAATCCACCTCCGCCAGCAGCGATTCCTCAACCATGGACTTCGAGATTCGGTGGCGCGCCTCTGGCAGATTCCGGTTTCGATGAAGTACCCGACGCCGAAGGGCGTGGCGCGGCACCAGGTTCTCCTCACTGGCGCGGAGACCACCGTGAACTTGCCGGGTCTCGACGCGCCGCCGGCGTGGATCCAGATGAACGCCGATCACGCGGGCTACTACCGGTGGCGCGTCGAGGGGCAGGCCATGACGCGGCTCGCCGGCGACGCGGTCCACGTGCTATCCCCGCGCGAGCGGTTCGGCTTCCTTCTGAACGCCTATGCACTCCTCCTGAGCGGGGCCGCTCCCAGCGACGAGTACGCGAAGCTCCTTCTCGGCTTCGGCGACGATCCCGATCCCTCCGTCGTCAGCGCCGTGGCCGATGGTGTTCGCGCAATCCGGACGTATTTCATCACCGAGGATCTCCGCGACCCCTTCGCCGAGTACGTCCGCCGCGTGCTCGGAGGCGCCATGAAGCGGATCGGCCTCGAGGCGAAGCCCGGCGAATCGCCGTCGGTCTCGTCGCTCCGCCCCGAACTCTTCGGCATGCTGGCCGACGAAGGCCAGGACACCGAGCTGCACGTGGTTGCGCGAGCGCAGGCCGCACGCTACCTGGCGGGCGAGGCCGTCGATCCCTCCATGCAGGGCCCCGTACTTCGCATCGCCGCTCTTGGCGGCGACGCCGAACTCTTCGATGTCTACTGCAAGCACTTCGAGCGCGACCCCGTCCCGAGCGAGCGGGGACGCCTTCTCGACGCCATCGGCTCCTTCCAGTCCCCCGAGCTGCGCGCGCGCGCCTTCGCCTACAACCTGAGCGGGCCGCTGAAGCCGCAGGAGCACAGCGGCCTCCTCGGATCATTGGCCGGCCGGCCAGAGCATCAGGACGAGGTCTGGAACTGGGTCGCGACGCACTACGACGAGATCGTGAAGCGGATCCCCGCACTCTACGCCATCTACCTCCCCTGGTTCGCGTCGGGCTGCGACCTGACTCGGCTCGAGGCCGCGCGCGTTTTCTTCGCCGATCCTGCGCACCTTCCCGCGGGCACCGAGGCCGAGCTATTGAAAATGGCCGCCTCGGTGACCGAATGCGCCAGTCTTCGCGAGCGCGAAGGGGCGGCGCTCCGGTCCTTCTTGCGCGAGGGACTTACGCCCCCGTAGTTTCGGGCCGATGGAGTCGCCAGCAGGGGGCGCCGCGGGGATGAAAAAAGGGCCGGGATGGCTCCCGGCCCTGTCGGTCCTATGGTTGCGGGGAGAGGATTTGAACCTCTGACCTTCGGGTTATGAGCCCGACGAGCTACCAGGCTGCTCCACCCCGCAGGCGTATATTCTCGCATCCGGGCTCCTCTGTAAAGGCCCTTTCCCGGAGGGGGTTCGGAGCATCCAAGGGGTCGGTCAGCGAAGCGTGTCGGAAGCGGATTCCCGGTAGCGGTAGACGATCTCGTCCTTCTTCACCAGGTGGAAGCGCTCGCGGGCCACGCGTTCCTCGAGGAGCGGGTCCTTCGCCTGCTCCTTGCGTCGCCGTTCGAGATCGGTCACCCGCTCGGAGAGAACCACCTGCCTCTCCTGTAAGGATTCGTTCTCTCGGCGGAGCGAGGCGATGCGGAGAAGTCCCGTGTCGCTCAGGAGGAACCAATAGACGAGGTAGGTGCCGACGAGGCCGAGTCCCAGGTAGACGTAGCGGAGCTTTCTCCGTTCGTCGGGTCGCCGCCGGAGGAAACGCGACGGCGGCTCATCCTTCGGACTCTGGTAGGGGGAACGCATCATGCCCCGGACCCTCTCGCGTCGAGCATGCTCAGCGGGTCGCGCCGGGGACGCGCCGGAAGGCGCCCGCGCCGGCGTAGCACGCTTCGTCCGCCAGCTGCTCCTCGATGCGGAGCAACTGGTTGTACTTCGCGATCCGGTCGCTCCGCGACAGCGAGCCGGTCTTGATCTGACCCGCGTTCACCGCGACGGCCAAATCCGCGATCGTCGTGTCCTCGGTCTCTCCCGAGCGATGCGAGATGACGGTCGTGTAGCCGGCCCGCTTCGCCATCTCGATCGCGTCGAGAGTCTCCGTCACGGTGCCGATCTGGTTCAGCTTGATCAGGATCGAGTTCCCCACGCCCTCCTCGATCCCTTTCTTCAAGATTTCGGGATTGGTCACGAAGACGTCGTCGCCGACGATCTGCGTGATTCCGCCGAGGCGCTTCGTGAGCTCCTTCCAGCCGGCCCAGTCGCTCTCGTCCATGCCGTCCTCGATCGAGACGATGGGGTAACGCTTCACCAGACCGTCGAAATAGTCGGCCACGGCGCTCGAAGATAGCCCCTTCTTCCCGTCGAGGTGATACGTTCCGTCGTCCCACAGTTCCGACGCCGCGACGTCGAGCGCCAGCGCCACGTCCTGGCCGGGCTTGTAGCCTGCCTTCTCGATGGCGCGCACCAGGAAGTCGAGCGCCTCGGCGGTGCTGCCGAGGTTCGGAGCGAAGCCGCCCTCGTCGCCGACGGCGGTCACGAGTCCCTTCTCGTGGAGGAGTTTCTTCAGCGTATGGAAGATCTCGGCGCCGTAGCGGAGCGCTTCGGAGAAACTCGGCGCGCCGAGCGGCACGATCATGAATTCCTGGATGTCGAGGTTGTTGTCCGCGTGCGCGCCGCCGTTCACCACGTTCATGAGCGGCACCGGAAGCACCTTCGCGTTCGCCCCGCCGAGGTAGCGGTAGAGCGGCAGCCCGTGAGCGTCGGCCGCCGCGCGCGCGCAGGCCATCGAGACGCCGAGGAGCGTGTTCGCGCCGAGGTTCGACTTGTTCGGCGTGCCGTCCAGGTCGAGGAGAAGGCGATCGACGGCCACCTGGTCGGAGGCGTCCTCGCCGACGAGCCGGGCGGCCGCGATCTCGTTCACGTTCTGGACCGCGCGCGACACGCCTTTGCCGGCGTAGCGCTTGGGATCCTTGTCGCGCAGTTCCAGCGCCTCCCGCGACCCGGTCGAAGCCCCGGACGGGACCGCGGCCCGGCCGTAAGCGCCCCCCTGGAGGGCCACGTCCACCTCGAGGGTCGGCTGGCCCCGGGAGTCGAGAATTTCGCGCGCGAAAACGGAGACAATCTGAGTCATGACGGCCCGGACGCTAGGCGCTCAAGTCGCGTGGCGTCAAGGGAAAAGCCTTGACGGACCCCGGAGGGCGCCCTACGGTGCGGCCCCGTGAGGCCGGACGGAGCCGGAACGACTCCCCGGCCGCCCCGGAGGCCTCCAGGATGGCGAAACCTCGCCACCCCCATCGACGTACAGAACGTGACAGTTCCGACATGGATCGCGACTAAGTGGCGACCGACGAACGGGACTTGATCCGGCGGTGCCTCGCCAAGGACGAGCGTGCCTACCGTGAGCTGGTCCGAGCGTATCAGGCTCCGGTGGTGAATCTGGCCTGGCGGATCACGGGAAGCGCGGACGACGCGGCGGAGGTCGCGCAAGAAACCTTCATCCGCGTTCTGCGCTCCCTCGCTTCCTACGACCCGGAACGGCCGTTTCGATCCTGGATCTTCAAGATCGCGTCGAACCTCTCGCTCGACGCGATCCGGCGCCGGAAGCGCCGGCCCGTCTCGTTCGAGGACCTCTCCGGCGAGGACGGTCCGACGATCGAGCCGGCCGATCCAGGGCCGGGTCCCGCCGAAGGAATGCGGCTCGAATGGGCCGCGGAGCGGTTCGAGGCCCTGGTGATCGAACTGCCGGAGCACTACCGGGCGATTCTCCACCTGCGATACCGGGAGGAGATGCCCTACGACGAGATCGCGGAAACGATGGGGATCCCGCTCGGCACGGTGAAGGTGCGACTTCACCGGGCCCACGAGATCCTGCGACGAAGACTCAACGCCCGAGGACCGACGACGTGAAAGCCAACCTGACCTGCGAAGCCTGCGAACGCGAGCTGACGGCGTACGCCGACGGCATGCTCCACGCCGCGGTGGCCCGTGTGCTGGATCAGCACGTGGAAGAGTGCGCGCGCTGCCGGGCGACGCTGGAGTTTCACCGAGCCATCGCGCGCCGCGTCGCGACCCTGCCGGGGATCGGAGTTCCCGCGGGGCTCGAGGAGCGCGTTCTTCGCGCCGTGACCGCTCCCGACCGCGCGCGGGCCCGCTGGGCGCGCTTCGGCGCGGGGGCGCTGGCGCTTTCCTTCGCCGGCACCATCGGCGGTCTCGTCTTCTGGCCGCGCATCGCGAAGCAGTGGGGACTTCCCGATCCGGCCTCGGCCCTCGCCCGCGCCCTCGATTCCGGCGTGGAGGGGATGATCGCGATCCCGAAGTGGATCGCGATCGACGTCACGTTCTACGAGCCCATCGCGCGCCAGATCTGGCTCTCGATGGAAGCGCTCGCCGCCATTCCCCGCGCCGTGATCGTCTCGCTCCGCTCGCCGGAAGCGCAGGCAACCGGACTCGTGCTGTTGACCCTGGGGGTCGCGCTCTACTTGCTTCTGCGACCGTCCCGCCGCCAGGAAGGAGGGATCGGCCATGCGTGCTTGGCGCTTTAATTCCTGGACGTGTATCGCGCGTACCTCGATGTCGCCCCGTTTCCTTGTCGCCATTCTCGTCCTAGCGTTCGCGCTTCTTGCCCCGCTTTCCGCGGTCCTGGCGCAGACGAAGACGACCGTGAAGAGCAGCGCCGACTCCGCCTCGTCGGACGAGAGCGGATTCAATGTTCGTGTCCGCGAGGAGGCGACCAGCGCCTCGGCCCGGGCCCGCGAGAAGGTGAATCGCATCGTCGAGCGGGCGAAACGTCAGACCGAGAAGTCCGCTTCCACCGCGACGGGGGCGACCAACAGCATCCCGGAGCCGCCCGCGCCGCCCGCAGTTCCGGAACCGCCCGATTTCGACCGCTCCGAGGGGAACGACCTCGTCCGGTTCGGCGAGGACATCACCATCTCCGAGGGACGCGTCATCGAGGGCTCCGTGGTCGCGATGGGCGGGTCGATCACGGTCCTGGGCCGCGTGACTGGTGACGCCGTCTCCGTGGGCGGAACGGTCCACGTGAAGGGGAAGGGCGTTGTCGAAGGCGATGTCGTCAGCCTGGGCGGCGGCGGCGTCCAGACGAGCGACAGCGCGAGCATCGGCGGGAGCGACGTATCCGTCGGCAAGTTCGACTTCGGGCGGATGGGATGCAAGTGGCCGATGATCGGCGCCGCGGGGCTCATCGGCACGGGCGCGTGGCTCATCAAGCTCCTCGTCGGGCTGATGATCACGCTCTTGCTGGCGTGGATCTCGCTTCTGATCTTCCGCCAGCGGCTGGAACACGCCGCGGGCGTGGTCCACGAGCGCTTCGGAAAGTCGATCGCGATGGGGCTCCTCGGCTGGGTGCTTCTCGTGCTGGCGGTCCCGGCCGGAATCATCGCGCTCATCCTGACCGGCGTGATCGCGATCGTGATCCTCTGCATCACGATCATCGGCATCCCGGTCGCCGTCCTCTTGGTCGTGGCGCTGGTCCTGGGTGTGATCGGAATCGTGACGGGCGCCATGTACGCGGCGTTCCTCGCCTACCTCACGGGGACCATGTTCCTCGGCCGGCGGATCTTTGGTGCCCGCGTCGCGACGAAGCCGCTTCTGGCGATCGCGGCGGGCGTGCTGCTGATCGCCGTGCTCAAGGCCGCCGCCGAGGTGATCGGAGCGCTCAGCTTCTTCGCCTTCCACCCGGTCGGCATGGCGTTCGGATTCGCGGCCGGACTCCTCGGCTTCATCGTGGCCTCGGCGGGGCTGGGTGCGCTCATCATCGGACGATTCGGGAAGGGGACGGGGCGCGTCTACGGCGGCTACTCGGCGAGCATGGGAAGCCAGTGGGGTTCCACGACCCCGCCGCCTCCTCCCGCGCCGGCGCCGGGCCCGGCCGGCCCGACGACGACTCCGCCGCCGGACGGATCTTCGGACGCGCCGTAGCGGCTAGGGACTCGGCGCCAGGAGCCCCGGCACGAACCGCTGGCCCTTCGCCTGCGCCGAGCGGTCGCCGAGCCCCGAGAGGTTCACGGCCCACTCGAGGAGATAGGCGGGCAGGCCCCGATCCTCTCCCTGTCCCGGATCGCTTCCCGAGAGCCAGTCCTCGATCTCGCCGAGATCGTCGGCTGAGAGCGGACGGATGACGACCTTCACCGAGACGTAGTGGGCGGCCGTCGAGTCGAGCGTGGAGAGGCGCGCGACGGGAAGGCGGCGCGCCGCGAAGAGCGTCGATCGCACGGAGTCGAGGTTCGCGACGCTTCGCGTCCGGGGCGGATTCACGCCCGAGCGGATTCGAAACGTCTTCGACCAGGGGTCGAACGCGACCTTGTGCTCGCTCCGGTAGGCGACGACCAGCTTGTCGAACCAGAGCGCGCGCTTCCGCCAGACTCCGACCTCGAAGGTGACGGTGGCGGGCATGCCTCGAAGGAGCGGGTCCTCCAGGCGCGGCGTGAAGGGCTGGTCGGCGTGATAGGAGACGCAGATCGCGTCGCCCACCCGCTCGACCAAATCGATGGCGAGCCCCATGTCGTCGCCCGCGCGCGCCGGTCGCGGTGCGGCCAGGGGCGAGAGCGCGAACACGACGAAGAGCGCCAGCGCCGTGCGCGCCGAACGCCGAGGAGCGAGGCGCGTCACTCCCACGTCCCTCCCAGGCGAACGCCCACCAGGAATGGAGCGTCGCTCCGCTGCAGATTCCTCGCCAGAGTGATCGTCGCGGGGCCTTCCGCCACGCGGACACCGATCCCGCCGTCGAGCACGGGGCGCGACTCGTTCCAGGCCCCCCGGCCGAACCACGCGGTTCCCCAATCGACGAAGAGGAGCGCGTGGAGGTTCTTCCGGAAGAGATACGAGTACTCGGCGTTCACGAGATAGAACTGGTCGCCGCTCAGCGCCTTGAAGGGCTGGCCGCGAAGCGTGCCGATCTCGCCCAAATCCCATACCTTCTGCGCCGGTAGGCGCCCCGAGCGCGTGGAGGCCACGATGGCGCGGGCGCGAAATCCCTGGCCCGGCGCGAGACGCTGGCGGAAGTTCCCCTGGACGAACACGCGGCCATACTCGAAGTCGCGCTCGATCGGGGCGCCCGCGCGTTCGTATCGGACCACGACGCGAGAGCCCCCTTTCGCGGGAATCGTGGTGGGTCCGACGCGGAACGACCCCCACACCAAACCCTCCTCGCCCGGATCGATGGCGGGGTTCGCGCGGAAGCGGTCGTCCACACCCCAGACGGCGACGCGCGTTTCGACGTCGAGGGAACGGTGGTCTTCGAGGCGCGCGCCGGCGGAGAAGGCAGCGT
This sequence comes from Candidatus Eiseniibacteriota bacterium, assembly GCA_038060295.1. GTDB lineage: Bacteria > Eisenbacteria > RBG-16-71-46 > SZUA-252 > SZUA-252 > SZUA-252. The sequence goes on along the minus strand of JBBTHR010000006.1, from coordinate 7,740 downwards.
CTCGCCCCGTCTCGACGACGAGGTGGCCCTCGAATCCCTCGGCCTCGTAGTAGTCGCGAAAGTCCTTCCGCAAGAGGAGCGCGAAGATCGTGTTCTCCGTCTCGCCGACGATCCAGGCGTCCTCGCTGGCCGTGCGCCGGTAGGCGGTCGCCCCGATCGTGACGTGGCGGTGGCGCCCCAGCGGAACGTCGGCGCCGAACTCGGCGAGGAGCCGCTCGCGCGAGAAGGCGTAGGCGGCATTCGCGCGGAGGAGGGGAAGCGGGTTCTCCTCGTTTCGGACCGCCAGGCCGATCGTGGGCGCGGGTCCGTCGACGCGGTTGTAGCGGAAGCCGTAGAGCGGCCCGACGCGATACTCCTCGGGGAGGCCCGTGGCGAGCGTCTCCCACTCGGCGGGCTGCGCCGTGGGAAGGTACTCATACGCCCAGGCGGCCACCGGGACGAACGCGGCCAGCACGAACAGCACCACCCCCGCCGCGGCGCCCCTCGCGAGCGTCACGTCAGGCGCCCGACGCGTCGCGCGTGAGCCCATAGCGTTTGATCTTCCGGTGGAGGTAGCCACGGTCCATGCCGAGCCGGCGCGCCGCCTCGCTCACGTTCCAGTCGCACTGGCGGAGCGTGGAGAGGATCGTGTCGCGCTCGGCCTTGTCCCGCGCCTGCTTGATCTCGCTGGGCGGGCCCTCGTCGTCGTCGGGCGGAAGGACTTCCTCCACCTCGGTCGGTCCGATCGACTCGCCGTCCGTCATGATGAGGAGCCGCTCGATCAGGTTCTTCAACTCTCGGATGTTCCCCGGCCAGCCGTAGCGGGAGAGCCGCTCCATCGCCTCCGGCGTCACGACCCGCGGCGGGCGCCCGTGCTCCACGCTGAGGCGCGCCACGAAGTGCTCCACCAGGAGCCGCACGTCGTCCCGGCGCGCCCGAAGCGGCGGGAGATGGATCGGCACCACGTTCAGCCGGTAGTAGAGGTCTTCGCGGAATTTCCCCGACTGGATCTCGGCGGGAAGGTCCTTGTTCGTCGCCGAGACGATTCGCGCGTCCACCGAAATCGTCTTGGTCGCGCCGAGCCGCTCGATCTCGCCGGTCTCGATGGCGCGAAGGAACTTGGCCTGCGTCTCCAGGCTCATGTCGCCCACCTCGTCCAGGAAGAGCGTCCCGCCGTCGGCCGCCTCCAGGCGACCGCGCTTCAGCTGCGCGGCGCCGGTGAAGGCGCCCTTCTCGTAGCCGAAGAGCTCGCTCTCCACGAGGTCCTTGGGGAGGGCGGCGCAGTTCAACTTCTCGAACGGCCCGCGGGCCCGCCCGCTCAGGCGGTGAATGGCGCGGGCCACCAATTCCTTGCCCGAACCGCTCTCGCCGGTGACGAACACCTTCGCGTCGGTCTTCGCCACCTTGGCGATCTCGGCGCGGATCTGCTCGATGACCTTGCTCTTCCCGATCATCTCGTCCACGCCGCCCACCCGCTCGCGAAGCCGCTCGTTCTCGCGGCGGAGCGCGCGCAGTTCCAGGGCGCGCTCCGCCGTGACCTGGAGCCGCTCCGGTCCGAACGGTTTTTCCAGGAAGTCGGCCGCGCCGAGGCGGATCGCCTTCACCGCTTCCTCGATCGTGCCGTGGCCCGAGAGAAGGACCACCGGAAGATCGGGCACGGCGGCCTTCGCGGCTTCCAGGAGCGCGAGGCCATCCTTCCCGGGGAGGCGGAGGTCGGTCAGGAGGAGGTCGACCCGTTCGCTCGCCAGGATCCGCTCGGCGTCCTCGGCGTTCGTGGCGGTGAGGACGTCGTAGTAGCGCTTCAGGGTCCCGGCGATCTCGAGGAGGATCGACGGTTCGTCGTCCACCACGAGCACGCGCGTTTTCGGCGTTCCACTCATCGGCGGGGCTCCGCGCCGATGGGGGAAGCCGGGGCGCCCCCGTCCGGCGCGGACGGGAGGGCGACGGTGGCGCGCGTTCCCGCGCCGGGGCTCGAGGTCAACGCGAAGCGGCCGCCATGCTGTTCCACGATTCGTTGTACCAGCGTCAGGCCCAATCCGCTCCCGCTCGATTTGGTGGTGAAGCCCGGGCGCCCCGCCCGGTCCAGCGTGGAGGGGTCCATGCCCGGCCCCGTGTCGGCGACTTCCAGGAGCACGCCGCCGCCCGGCGCGTCGTCGCGCCGCACGTGGAGCGTGATCTCGCCCCGCCCGCGCATGGCGTCGAGCGCGTTCTTGATGAGATTCACGAGGACGCGCTGGACCTGGCCCGGGTCGGCCCAGGCTACGGGAACGGATGCCTCGGTCTCAACGCGGAATGTCGTGGGGGAGCTGCCGCGGTAGAGTCGCGCCACGTCCTCGACCAGCGCGGAGAGATCGCACGCCTGGAGCTTTGGCTCGGGAAGCTGCGCCACCGAGGAGAAGGCGGTCGCGAATTCCTGGAGCGAGCGGACCTCGCGAAGGATCGAATCGGCGTTCTCGCGAACGACCTCGGCGCGCGGCCCCTCGTCGCGGCGGGATTCCTCCTGCAGCCGCTGGAGCGCGAACTGGATCGGCGTGAGGGGATTTCGGATCTCGTGCGCCACCGCGCGCGCCACCTCGCGCCACGCCGCCAGCCGCTCCGCCTTCATAAGCGAGCGGCGCGACGACTGAATCTCGTCCACCATCCGGTTGAAGGCGCTGCCCAGATAGCGCACCTCGGAGGTGCCGCGCGGCGCCACGCGATGATCCAGGTCTCCCTGCGTCACGCGCTCCATCCCGGAGCGAAGCTCCAGCACGGGGTGCGCGATGCCGCGCGAGACGGCGACGGCCAGCGCGAAGGAGACGAAGCCCAGGATCGCGGTCCAGAGGGCGGCGAAGATCCAGAGCCCGCGCTGGGAGAGGGAGGTGTAGATCCCGAGCCGCCGGTACATGGTGAGGTTCTTCTGGAGCGCCTCGATCTCGGACGAGACTTCGGGATCGAGCTGGTAGCCCGCGAGGATCACGTGGCTCGCGCCGAGCGCCACGACGCCGCTCACCTGTCGCGGCACCTCGCCACCCGAGACGATGCCGCCCTCCTCCCGCGCCCCCACGAGCGACGCGCGATCGGGCGTGGGGAGCGTGATGCGCGGTCCGAGGCGGGCGCCGAAGAGGCGCCGCTCGGCCTCGCCGCCCACGTCGTAGAGACAGATGTAGTCGAGCCCGCGGCTCCGCGCTTCCTCGCGCAGGAAGCGCTCGAGCGCGGCGAATTGCTTCGCCTGGAAGAGGCGGATCGTCTCGGCGTCGAGGGCCAGCACCTCGGCATGCTGCCGCGCGTCGGTTCCCAGCCGCTCGATCCCCTGGCGGATCACCTCCAGCGACTGTCCCAGCGCCCGCTCCGTCTCGGGGTTTTGGAGCGCGGAGAGGCTCTTGGCCAGGTATTGCGTGACCGCGAAGGTGAGGCCGAGGCTGGGGATGAGGGCGACGAGAAAGAAGAGCGCGAGGAGCCGCCCCCGCAGCGTGCGAAACATGGCGCTCCGCGCCCTAGCGCGGGGGCTCCACCGCCATGCCGGCCAGCTGCCCGCAGGCTGCGCCGATGTCGACCCCCTGGCTGTAGCGCACCGTCACCGCGGCCACGCGCGGTCCGAGGTAGTCGACGAATCGCTGGATCTTCTCGGCGGAGGGCCGCTTGAATTTCCCCGGGCCGATCGGGTTGTAGGGGATGAGGTTGATCTTGCAGGGAATCTGTCCCACCAGCCGAACGAGCTTCGCCGCGTCGCCGACCGAGTCGTTGATCTCCTCGATCAAAATGTATTCGAACGTGACGCGCCGGCCGGTCGCCTCGACGTGGTGCTTCACCGCCTTCATGAGCGGCGCCAGCGGAAACGTGCGATTCACCGGCATGAGCTTCGACCGCGCCGCGTCCGTCGCCGCGTGGAGCGAGACGGCGAGCCGGTAGCGGTGCCCTTCGTTGGCGAGCCGCATGATCTGCGGCACCAGTCCGACCGTGGAGATCGTGATCCGCTTGGGCGTGATCCCGACGCCCGTCGGGGCAGGCAAGGTGAGGAGCCCCAGCGCCGTGATCACGGCGTCGTAGTTCTCCAGCGGCTCGCCCATCCCCATCATGACCACGTTGAAGTCGTCCACGCCCGCCGGCAATTCGCGCCGGAGGCGGAGCGCCTGTTCCAGAATTTCGCCCGCCGTCAGATTCCGGCCTCGTCCCATCCGGCCGGTGGCGCAGAAGCGGCAGCCGAAGCCGCAGCCGTGCTGCGAGGAGAGACAGAAGGTGACGCGCTTCGGCGTCGACATGAAGACCGACTCCACGATTCCGCCGTCGGGAAGCGCCAGGGCGAATTTCCGCGTCTTTCGGTCGGGCGTCTCGCGGCGCGTCGTCTCGCGGAGCGATCCGATGCGGTAGTGCTGATCCAGCTTCGCGCGGAGCGGCTGGGGCAGATTGGCCATCGTCGCGAAGTCGCGCGCGCCCCGTCCGTAGAGCCACTCGGCGACCTGGCGGCCGCGAAACGGCTTCTCCCCCAGGGCGAGAACGGTCCGCTCCAGCTCTTGCACCGAGAGCCCGAGCAGGTTCTCGCGGGGGTCAGGTGTGGCACCTCCGCCGCCATTTTGCGACAGGATAATGGGTTCCGGCTTTACAGTCATAGCACCCTATGCTACGGTCCGCCCGTTCCCGCCGTCAACTAGCGGCTGACGGCGATGCTCCTTCGCGCGAGAGGGCTCTAGCCACGCCTGGTATTACAGAGAGCACCGTCCGCATTGGCGCGGTCGACATCGGCACCAACTCGGTTCGATTGCTCGTGGCCGACGTCGACCCCCAGCAGCGCCTCCGAACCGCCCACCGAATGGGAGAGATCTCCCGTCTGGGTGAGGGGTTAGACCGAGCCGGCGTCATCGACGAGCCGGCCGTCCTGCGCACCCTCGACTGCCTCGAGCGATTCGTCCAGGAAGCCGAGTACAGCGGCGCCAGCCACATCCGCGTGGCCGGTACGAGCGCGCTCCGCTCCGCCACCAACGGTCCCGCCGTCGCCGCTCGATTCTCCGAGCGGATCGGTTACCCGGTCGAAATCCTCTCCGGCGAAGAAGAGGCGCGGCTCGTCTTCCTGGCCGTCTCGAGCGGTCTGGCCGGAAAGAGCGGGGCCACCGTCGTCGTCGACATCGGCGGCGGGAGCACTGAGGTGATCGTCGGCTCCGGGGACGAAGGGCGGGAGCTGATCAGCCTGCCGCTGGGATGCGTCCACCTGACGGAGCGGCTCATCCACCACGATCCGCCCCTGCCGGAGGAACTGGACGCCGTCCGGAACCTGGTCCAGCAAACGTTCGCCGAGCGCCTGGCCGATTTCGGCGCGGGGCCCGTGGAGCGGGCCGTCGGTGTCGGGGGAACCGTGACCGCCTTCGGGGCGCTCGACATGGGTCTCGCCAAGTACGACCCCTCCCGGATTGAAAATCACTTCCTGAGCCGGGACCGGGTCCTGGCCATCGAGCGGGATCTCTGCTCGACCCCTCTGGAGCTTCGCCGGGAGCTTCCCGGGGTGAGCCGCGGCCGCGCCGACATCATCCCGGCTGGCTCGGTCATCCTCTCGGAGTTCGTCACCCGCTTTCCGGTCGGGGGACTGTTCGTTTCGACCCGGGGACTTCGCTATGGGCTGGTCCTGAGCGAGGCCCGGCGCGCCATGGGCCGTTAGATTTCGCGCGGGTCGGGTGGAAATCCGAGGGAATTAGCACGTTAGGGGTACTCGACTATTGACACCCGCCGTGGCCAGTCGTATCCTGTCTCACTAGCGGAATTGTTCGCTGGCGGGGGGCCCCCTACGCGGGGATGTCCCTCCAAGATTTCGGTATCGCACTCGAAATCACGCCACCCGCAAGCGAGCCTTCCGTACTCAGGAACGGGAATCGATGGATATGCCGGCGTCGATTCACCGACAAGGAGCAAGGAATGAGGATCCGGGTCACACAACGCATCCTGCTTCTGGGCATTGTCCTCGCCCTGCTCTGCGCCCTCCCGGCGGTCACACCCTCGCCGTCCTTCGCGAGACCTTTCAACTGGGATAAGGATCCTGAAGATCCTAACAACCCGGGTCCCGTCAGTGGAGACGGAGATGGGACCGTTGTGAAGGCACGCTCGATCGGCGAAACGACGTACGACGCCTCTCGGCAGTCGACGGTGTCGGTGACCAGCCAACGGACGTGGAGCATCTGGAGGACGTACCTGTCGCTGGTGCGTTGGGGTTTCGGGACTCGCTGGACTTGGTACTGACGCGTCGAGTCTTGACGCTGTCGTCGGTCAGCAGCCCGATTTCCGAGCATCGTTCATGAGGGCCGGTAATGGACGGAATCGTCCCCAAGGACCGCGCACATAGCCCCTCGAGGGAATCCGCGAGCACCGCGCCGCGGGTGGAGCTAGCTCCGCCCGCGGTCGCGGACGAGCGGGCCCAGGAACTCGGCGATCTCTACTTCGCCGCCGAGAATTTCCCGGTCGCCCTCGAGTACTACCGTCGCGCGCTAGATTTCGAGGCGCGTCGCGCGGCCGCGGCGAACCGTGAAGTGATGCTCCGCATCGGCTTCCGAATCGTCGAGTGCCTGCGGCACCGCGGAGATCTGTCCGAAGCGGTCGACGCCCTCCACGATCTGCACAAACGGCTTCGCCCCCAGGTCACGCGGGAGCAGGTCGGACGCCTCTCGGTGAGCTTGGCGATGGTGCTTCAGGACCGCGGCGAATATCGCGCGGCCTACCGCTCCGCCGGCCTCGGCTACCGACTCCTCCGCGACACCAGCCACCATCTCGACTTGGGCCGCGCCGAAGTCGTGCTTGGCCTGGTCGCGCTGCGGACCGGAGACGGCGAGACGGCGCGCGAACATTTCGAGAGCAGCATCGCCACGTTCCGCCGCGCCGGCTATCCCGCCGGCATGATGGCGGCCTACAACAACCTCGCGCTGGTGCACAAGAATCAGTGCCGGTTCAAGGAAGCGGCTCGCTTCCTGGAACAGGCGCTGCGCATCGGCGAGCGCGCCGGCTTCTTCCTCGATTCGGCGACCTTCCTCCACAACCTCGGCATCGTCCACGAGAAGCTGGGCGAACTCGATCGGGCGGAGGAGCACTACCAGCGCGCGCTGAACGTCTACACCGAGATGGGCTACCAGCCGGGGCGATGCCGCTCGACAAATTGCCTCGGAATCGTCCGCCGCCGCCGCCGCGACTATGCCACCGCGCTCGCCTTGAGCCGCGAGGCGCTCACGATCGCGGAGGAGCGCGGCTACGCCCGGGAACGGGTGGTCGTTCAGGAAGCGATCGGAGATATCTACGCCGAGCGGGGCGAACTGGACCTTGCCCGCCGCGCCTACGACACCACGTATTCGCTCTCCGAGCAGATCGCCCCCGAGTCGGATCTCACCGTGCAGATCATCCGTCGGCTCGGCGATCTCGAGCTCGCGGTGGGGAATCTCGACGCCGCCACGCGCTACGCCGACCGCACGCTCGACCTGGCGCGCCGGCTGCGCGACCGCTATGAGGAAGGGTGCGGGCTTCGCCTCTATGGGCTCATCCGCGTGGAGGCGGGGGATCTCGAAGGGGCGGCCGCCGCCCTGAGCGAGGCAGGGGAACTCTTCACCACGCTCGGCATCCGCTACGAGCTGGCGCGGCTTCAGATCGCCGCCGGCATCTCGTGGCGGCGCCGCGCCCGCCGCGGCAAGTCGCGCGGAGTGCTCGACCAGTCGGTCGCGTTCCTCCGCCGCGCCGTCGCGAGTTTCGAAGGACTTGCCGTTCCCGCCTGGACCTCGCGCGCGCTCCTGGAACTGGCGCGGAGCGAACTCCTCC
>JBBTHR010000005.1:0-2465 GCA_038060295.1 Candidatus Eiseniibacteriota bacterium | reverse complement strand
CCTCGCGGGCCGGGTCGTTGAAGATCGGGCCGAAGGCCACGCTGAGAATGAGCACGAGCGACGCGCTGAAGAGGGCGAGCGTGGCGAGGAAGCGGGCGTCGCGCGCGTGAAGCCGCAGGTCCTTCATCGTGACCGCGAGGAGCGTCCTCACGCGGCCTCTTCCACGCGGCCGCCGTGCATCCGGAGGATCCGCGTCGCGAGCGGTCGGACCCGCTCCGGTTCGTGCGTGATGACCAGGCTTCCGGCCCCCCGCTCGCGGGCGTCCCGGAGCACCTCGTTCACCACCGCCACGCCGGTCTCGTCGAGACCCGTGTACGGCTCGTCGAGAATGAGGATCTTCGGGTCGGTGAGGAGTGCGCGGGCCAGCACGATCCGCTGCAGCATCCCCCGCGAGAAGCGCTCCACGGGGGCGCGGGCGAAGGGTGCCATCCCGAGCCGCTCGAGAAGCTCCATGGCCCGGCGCTCCGGCGACGGAACGCCCGCGAGACCGCCGAAGAAGGAGAGATTCTCGAGCGGCGTGAGGCCGAGGTAGAGGAGCGGGCGGTGGCTGGCGAATCCGATGGAGCGCCTGGCGGCGCCGCGCTTCCGGGCGATCGGTTCGCCGTCCACGGTGACCGCGCCCCGGTCGGGGGGGAGAAGCGTCGCCAGGATGTTGGCGAGGGTCGTCTTCCCCGAGCCATTCGCGCCGAGGAGGAGGGTGATGCTCCCGGGGCCGATCTCGATCGCCGCGTCGCGCAGAACGACGCGTGTGTCGAAGCGCTTCCGGATCCCTTCGGCGCGGAGGATCAATGCCCGCGCGGGGCCGGCTCGTCGGACAGGATGAGTTCGAGTCGGCGCTTCAGATTTCCGCGGACGAGCGCGTGGCTTTCGTTCGAGACCTCGCCCTTGTCGCGACCCCGATCCAGCGCCGCGATCAGGAACGCGTAGGTCTGCGCCAGGTCGTCGCCGTTTCGCGACGCGGCGCCGGGCATGGCCTCGGCCACTACGGCCGGCGCCGCGCGGGGCCCGGAGGGAATCGGAGCGCCGCCCGCCGCCGCGGGGCTCGGGGCGCGCACCGACATCCGCCGGGCGGCGATCAGGATGGCGGCGATCAGGAACGGAACCGCCAGCCACGGATAGATGGCGGGATTCGACCAGAAGCTCGCGCCGATGACCCGGATCGCGACTTCCTTCCCCGTTTCCATATTCGTCCCGGTGTACATCTCGTACTTCTTGCCGCCCTGCTCGCGAGAGCCCGCGTAGGTGAGGGCCTTCGATTCGAGCTTCAGGCGCGGATCGTCGATCATGACGACGAAGGTCCGCGTCGGGAAATAGAACCGGTGGGAGAGGTCCATCCGGCCGGAAAGCGGCACGTGATAGGTGAACGAGAGCGGGCGCTGTCCCGGAGGAACGGGCCGGAGGCTCATCAGCTCGCGTCCCTGCGCCACGAGCGTCCCCTCTTCGGCGCCCATGCCGGGTTCGAACGCCTTGATGGAGGCCGGCAGCCCGAGCCGAATGCCCGCCTTGTCCGCGTGGCTGGCGCCAGAGCCGAGGTAGGCGGTCGGCGCCGAGTTGTCCACGATCATGATCTCGTTGACGTGGAGGCCGTCGTCCTTCCGCTCGATGATGATGTGGTGATTCGAGACCTCGACCTTGTCGATCTCTTTCCCCACCTCGAAGACCGTGAGTTCCTGCCGGTAGGAGCCGTCGGGGCCGGGACGGATCGGGCCCTCCGTGTAGAAAGCGCCCGCGTACTCGGTCGCCATGTAGAACTCGAGTCCGTTCCCATCCGGGATGTTCTCGAAGCGAACTTTTCCGTCCGCGCCGGTCGTCTTGGTCGCGCCAGGCACTTCCTCGGCGCCCCGGACGACGTGGAGCGTCACCTTCTGGTTTGCGGCGGGTGTGCGGTCGAAGCCCTTGAAGACGCGCCCCTCGATCACGAGGGCGTGCGCGGTCCCGGCCAGCGAACCGGCTGCCAGGAGTGCGGCGACGATGAGCGCGCGGAGCGCGAGGACGTGGCGATTCATGACTAGGATGCCTCCAATGAAGCGGCCTGCCGCTTCTTCATTTCCTCGATCATCCGCTCGACGCGCTGATTGGGAGATGCCGGGGCGGCGTGGCCGTCGCTCTCGGGCGCCGCGGGAGACGCGAGACCGAGCCGCTCCTCCTCCGCGAGCACCAGGAGAACGTCGGACATCGTCTCCTCGCGCATCCGCGCGTGATCCTCCGGGGAGATCTTCCCCGAATCCTTGTCGAAGTCGAGATCGACGAGCTGCCGGTAGAGTCGGTTCTTCCGCTCGTCGATCGAGCGGCGCCGGTTGACCACGTCGGCCTCACGCGGGATCCGCTGGCCCCACTGCCGGACCACGGGCGCCAGCACGAACCCGCCGACGAGAAGTATGAGCACCATCTGGAGTGCGACGATCATGCGGCGTTACTCCTTCATCTCGCGAAGCTCGGCTTCGGCGCGCGCGCGGAGCTGATCG
>JBBTHR010000004.1:0-20039 GCA_038060295.1 Candidatus Eiseniibacteriota bacterium | reverse complement strand
ACGCGATGTGGACCATGAGGAGCATCGGCGCCGTGGGGAGCGCGCCGCGCGACTGCTGGAGGCCGTAGGCCTTCCAGTTCGTCTGGATCACCGATTTCGAGACCGCGCAGGCCGACTGCTGATAGAGGAGCGGCACCCGATTGGCGAAGCGGAGCATGGTGATCAGCTCGTCGCCCGGGAGCGATTCTCCTCCGAAGGCGAGCGCCGCCTCCACACAGAAGGGGTTGCCTCGATAGACGGACGGCGATCGCGACGTGGCGGCGTAGAATTTCGCCTCCACCTGCTTCCTCATTCCCGCCAGGAGGAGTTCCTCGCCGATCGGCGAGAGGACATTCGACGGCGGCGCCATCAGTTTCGTCACCTGGATCGCCTTGTAGAGCGCCTCCGCCTGGTCGCGCGCCGCCTTGTGCGGCGAGTACGACGGCGGAAGCATGGCGGCTTTGGCGATCTCGTCGGCGGAGGCGGCGCTCACGCGCGAGAACTCGCTGGTGAGGAATCCCTGGAGATTCCTCGCCTTCGTCTCGTGAAGCATCTTGAGGAGAATGCCGAGTTCCACGCCGTGCGGGTGCGGCTTGATCTCCTTGGGCGGCGTCGGGAGTTCCCGCGCCACGCGCGGGTACTCGGCGCGCTCCCCCTTCGGGTCGACGTAGGTTATCTGCGCGTGCGGATTCGCGATGGCGGTCTGTTCCACGTAGCCGTCGACCGAGTGCCGCCCCTTCTTGTAGGTCGCCTCGATCTCCAGCTCGACGCGCGTTCCGTGCGCGGGGATCCACTGCACCTCGTGGTCCGCGACCACGACCGGCGCGTTCCGCCGCGTGTCGATCTGGATCTCGAAGCGGTGCGCCGGCTTCCCAACCCCCGGCTTGGAGACGACGGCGATCGCCCTTCCGGTCGTCAGCTGTCCGTACATGGCCGCCGCCGAGATGCCGATCCCCTGCTGCCCGCGCGACTGGCGGAGGCGGTGGAACTTCGAGCCGTAGAGGAGCTGCCCGAAGATTCGCGGCACCTGCGCCTTCACGATGCCGGGGCCGTTGTCCTGCACCGCCACGCGGTAGCGCGTCTCGTTGATCTCCTGGATCTCGATCAGGAGGTCGGGGAGGATTCCCGCTTCCTCGCACGCATCGAGCGCGTTGTCGACGGCTTCCTTCACCGTGGTGAGGAGCGCCTTCGCGGGGCTGTCGAATCCGAGGAGGTGGCGATTCTTGGTGAAGAACTCGCTGACCGAGATCTCGCGCTGCTTCTCGGCCATGTCGGCGGCGGTCAGCCGCACGACCTTGGCCGGTTTCCGGGGCGCCTTTTCCGGCGCCGGCGACTTGGCGGGGGCGGCACGCTTGCCGCCGCTGTTCGTCTTCTTCGCGGTCGCTCCGCTCATGGATTCCCTTCCCTCGCATCCCCAGGTGGACGTCGTGAAATCGTCGGGACTCTACCCTTGCATGGCGCGGCGCCGCAAGGCCGGTGGCGGCATGGAACTGGCCGGCGGTAGAAAATCGGCTCGATCTTGCCCGTCCCGGAGCCGCGCGCGCCGCCGCGGCGGAGGCTCGGCGGCGGCGCGCAACCTCCTGCCGTTGCGTCCGCTCCGCCCGCCGGGGCCGGAGGAGGTGGGCACCCCGAGACGGCCGCTGGTGGGTGGCACGCACATTGCGATTTGCGTCGCCGGGTTCCATCCGTCGTTACCTCAGACCGGAGGCAGATCGTGACCTCGACGTCCCGTCCGACGCGCCGCATGACGTCCATCTTGACGGATTGCGGCCTCGTTACGACCGAGCAGATCGAGCAGGCCGTCTCGCGCCAGATCGAGACGGGCCGCATGATCGGCGAGACGCTGGTCGAACTCGGCTTCACGACCGAGGAGAGCATCGTCTGGGCGCTCTCCAAGCAGCTCGGCATCCCCTACGCCGACGTCCAGCCGCAGGCCATCGACGGCGAGCTGGTGCGCCGCTTCCCCGAATCGCTCCTTCGCCGCACGCAGGCCGTTCCGCTCTTCCGCTCGCCGGAGGACGGGGTCACGATCGCGTGCGCCGATCCTTCCGACAGCGAAGCGGTCGCCTCGCTTCAGGAGGCCGCCGAGTGCGCGGTCTCGTTCGTGATCGGAGGGCCCGCGTCGATTCGCCGCGCGCTCGATACCATTCTGGGCCCGGCACGCCCGAGCCCCGCGGAGGCGCGCGCCGCCAGTCTCGCCACCGGACCGGAGAGCCCTGCCAGCGACATCGTCTGGGACCGGGGCGGCCGAAACTTCCTCCTCTTTCACCTGCACACGGCGCGCGACCGGAAAGCGTCGGAGATCCATTTCATCCCGGGCGTCTCCTCGCTCACCGTTTCCTATCGCACCGACCGCGGCCTGGAGACGCAGGCGAACGAGTTGCCGGAGACGGCGCTCTACCTCCGCACGCGACTCCACGCGCTCGGCATTCCCGATCTCGATCACGGCGCCGCGACCACCGCGCGCGGCGTCGTGACGGTGGATCTGGAGGGCGGCCGCGTCGCGCTGGAGGTCTTTCACGCGCGCACCATCGCGGGCGTGGCCACGGTGCTCCGGATCAGTCCGCTCCCGCACGAAGCTCCCGAACTCTCCGATCTGGGGCTCTCGCCGATCGGCGAGGCCGAGATCCGCGAGTTCGTCGACGGGCCCGAGGGAATCGTCCTCGTGAGCGGCCCGCCGCGTTCGGGCGGATCGATGGTTCTGGCGTCGCTCGCCGCGCTGGCCGCGCGGAACGAGCGGAGGATCCTGGTTCTGGACGACGGGTCGGTCGCGCCTTACCCGTGCGACGCGGTCCGCGTCCACACGGCCTCCGGGGTTTCGGGCGGCGAGTGCTGGGACACGCTCGCCCTCGGCCTCGGGGCCGACGTGGTCGTGCTGGACGGAACGCTCCGGGGCGAGGCGATCGCCGACGTCCTCTGCGGAGCGACGGTCGGGCGACTCGTCTTCGCGAGGACCGACTGGCTGGATGGGAAGGCGCTCCTCTCCTATCTCGCGTCGCGGCCCGCGGGACGCGCCGTGCTGCGGGACCGCCCGTTCGCGCTGGTGATGCTCCCGAATTGCCGTCACGAAGGGGCCGCCGCCTGGGCCTCGCCGGAGAACGCCGAGGGACGCGCCGGATGCCTCGAGGTGACGCTCCTAACCGACGACGATCGTGACGCGCTCGCGCGTGGGGGGAAGAGTCGATGACGCTGAATTTGGAGTCCCTGCTGAAGGCCACCGTCGACGCGGGGGGCTCGGACCTCCACCTCTCGACGGGCCAGCCGCCGCTCGTCCGTCTTCGCGGCAAGATGCTCCGCTCGCAGGCGGAACCGCTCGTGGAGGATCAGGCGCGGGAGCTGGTCTACTCGGTGATGTCGGACGATCAGCGCCGCGAGTTCGAGCGGGGCGCCGAGATCGACTTCGCCTTCGAAATACCGGGGCTCGCCCGGTTCCGGGCAAACGTATTCCGCCAGCGGCGCGGCATCTCGGCCGTCTATCGCGTCATCGTGGCCAAGATCCGCACTCTGGACGAGCTGGGAACGCCCCCGATCCTCCGCGAACTGGCGATGCGGGAGCGCGGCCTGGTCCTGGTGACCGGCCCGACCGGGAGCGGCAAGTCGACGACGCTCGCGGCGATGATCGACTACGTGAACGAGAACCGGGACGGGCACATCATCACCATCGAGGATCCGATCGAGTTCGTTCACGAGAGCAAGAAGTGCCTGGTGCAGCAGCGGGAGGTCGGCTCCCACACGGAGAGCTTCGCCGCGGCGCTCCGGAGCGCGCTCCGCGAGGATCCGGACATTCTCCTCGTCGGCGAGTTGCGCGATCTGGAGACGACCGCGCTCGCCATCACGGCGGCGGAAACGGGGCATCTCGTCTTCGGCACACTTCACACCAATTCGGCGGCCAAGACGGTGGACCGCCTGATCGACATCTTTCCGGCCGACCGGCAGTCGCAGATCCGCACCATGCTGAGCGAGTCGCTCGAGGGGGTGATCGCGCAGACGCTCCTCCCGACCGCGGACGGCAAGGGCCGCGCGGCCGCGCTGGAGGTCCTGGTCGGCGTTCCGGCCCTGCGAAATCTGATCCGGGAAGGGAAGACGACGCAGATCGCCAGCGTCATGCAGGTCGGGTCGCAGCACGGAATGCAGACGCTCGATCAATCGATCATGGACCTGTTCGCCTCGGGGAAGATCTCCCGGGAAGAGGCGATGGCGCACACGAACAATCCGCGTCTCGTCGAGCACCCCGCCGCCGGCGCCGCCACGGGCGCGCCAGGACGCCAGGTGGGTAAGTTGATCGTCCGGCCGTAGGTGGGACGCCGGGCCTGGAGCGGGCCGCACGCGCCCATCGTGTTCGCGCCCGGCTCCGAGGGGTCGCCCGCCTCGTGAACCGGCGCGCCTCGCCCCGCGCGGCCCCGCGCGTTCCCGCGCGTTCCCGCAACCACACGTTCCCGCACGCCACTTGACCGACCCTGCCGTGGTGCTACACTTCTAACCTATGCGACCCGCCTCGCTCGCGCTCCTCGTCCTCGTCGCCGCCGTTCCGGCCTTCGCCGGAGCCGGTCCCGCTCTCGACGCCCCCACGGGTGCCGCGACCGAGATCCGCCTCGGCCCGGCGCCGCCTCCCCCGCCTTCCGTCGATCAATCCCGCGTGAACGCCGTCGAACAATTTCTCGCGGCGCGCCAGGAAGGGAGCGCCGCGCGCGCCACGGGGCGTGCCGTGAAGCTGGCGGCCATGGCGCCGCGGGGCGCCACGGCGGAGGAACTCTACGGACCGAAGGGGGCGCGTCTCGTCGCGTTCGACTTCAAGAACGAGAGCGTCGAATCGGCCGGCCCCGGGCGCTTCCAGGCGACGGCCTTCCTGCTCTTCGCCGACGAAGCGGGCCAGGTGGTCGAAAGCCGCGATGAATTGCTCGTCTTCGCCGGTACAAGCGGCGCCTGGACCTGCGTTTCGCGCCAGACCACGGCATCCATGTCATGGGACAGCGGCGGAGTCCTCGACACGGCCGTGTCGCTCGGCGTTTCGGACGAACTTCGCCAGGCGCGCGCCCATCTGCGCGATTGGACCATCGGCCGGCGCCAGAGACTGGCCTACTCGGTCTCCGACGTCGCGAAGGAACGCAACGGACGTGTCGTGGTCCAGTGTCTCCGCTTCACCGCCGATCCCGGCAGGCGCGGCTTCGGCGTCGACAGCGCTCCCCTCGTGCTCACGCGCGACGGAGGCAAGCTGCGCGTCGAGTCGAACTAGCCTTCGCCGTTCCACCCCCCCCATGCGCCTCGTCCTCTTCGACATCGACGGCACGCTCCTTCGCGAGGGAGTCGCGCCCAAGATCGCCTTCGCGCGCGCGCTGCGGGAGACGTACGCCACGGTGGGGCCGGTCGGCACCTTCCGCTTCGCGGGGATGACCGACCCGGAGTGCGTCACCGAGCTGATGCGGCTGGCGGGCATCGCCGACGAGGTGATCCATCAGCGGCGAGACGAGTGCCTCCGCCGCTACGTGGAACATCTGGAGATGGAGATGCAGAATCACGACGGCGCCCGTCTCTTTCCCGGCGTTCGCGAACTCCTGGAGCGGCTGAACAAGCTGGACGACGTCCTGGTCGGACTCCTGACCGGCAACGTCCTCCGCGGCGCGCAGCTGAAACTGCAGCGATGGAATCTGGAGCCCTACTTCCGATTCGGGGCCTACGGCGACGACCACGATAACCGGTCGGTCCTGGCGGCCATCGCCCTCCAGAAGGCGCGCGCGTTGATCGGCCGCGACTTCTCGGGGGCCGACACGACCGTGATCGGGGACACGCCCAAGGATATCTCCTGCGCGCGGGCCATCGGCGCGCGCGTGGTCGCCGTCGCCACCGGCCAGGTGAGTCGTCAGGAATTGGCCGACCACTCGCCCGACGTGCTGCTCGATTCCTTCGAGAACCACGAAGCCGCGCTCCGCGCCATTTTTCCCTAGCCTCTTGCCGGCGCGCCGCTCCAGAAGCGCAACCCTGGAGCCGATGAATCACGGATGACCGGCAGAACGCTTCGCCCCCTCGCGGTAGTCGCCACGATCGCGCTCCTCGCGGTCCCGGCGTCTCTTGCGTTCCCCGCGCTCGCCGGCGCGGCCGCGGCCCCGGTCGCGCGCGTCCCCGGCGCCGATCCCTCGCTCTGGTCCACGATCCGGCCGACGCCGGAGGCTTCCCCCCGGGGCGCGGCCCACGTCCTCGCGCGAGGGGACCAGTTCGAAATCGTTCGCCCGCGCGTCGCGGCCGATGCCGGCCGGCCTTCGGCCGCGACGGCGTCGCCGATCTTCTTCCGCGGCGTGAACCTGGGGGCCGGCTCGCCCGGGCATTTTCCCGGCGAGTTCGCCATCGGCTACGACGACTACCGCCGCTGGCTCCGCTTCGCGCGAGAACTGCGCGCCAACGCCATCCGCGTCTACGCCCTCCACCCCCCCGATTTCTATCGCGCGCTCCGGGCGGAGAACGAGGCGCATCCCGACGCTCCCCTCTGGCTTTTCCAGGAGGTCTGGACGGAGCTACCGGCGACGAACAACTTCTGGACTCCCTCCTACCGGCGCGCGTTCGAGCGGGAGATCCGGGTGGCGATCGACGCCGTGCATGGGAACGCCGTCGTGAAGCCCCGGCCCGGCCACGCCGCCGGCCGCTACGAGACCGACGTGTCGCCGTGGCTGGCCGGGTGGCTCCTGGGGCGCGAGTGGGAGCCGTACGCGGTGCGGGAGACGGAGCGCCTGAATCCCGACTCCACCCGCTATCGCGGCGCCATGCTCGCGGTGGAGCGGGGCACGGCCATGGAGTGCTGGCTCGGCCGCGTCTGCGACGTCGCGGCGCGCTACGAGAAGCGGAACTACGGACTCGCGCGCGCGGTCTCGTTCGTGAACTGGCCGACGCTCGATCCGATGCGGCACCCGACGGAGAGCGAGCGCGCCGGCGCGGAGGCGGAGCACGACGAGGATGCCTACAGCGTCGATCCCTTACGAATTCGTCCGCTCACCCCGCCCTCCGAGGCCTCCGGTTTCCTCGGCACGTTCGCCAACTACCACGTCTATCCCTACTACCCGGACTTCCTGAACCTCGATCCTGGCTACGGCGCGTTCCGCGACGAGCACGGCGCCTGCAATTACGCCGGCTACCTGGCCGATCTGAAATCGCACACGCGCGGCATTCCGCTCCTCGTCGGCGAATACGGCGTGCCGACGAGCCGCGGCGTCGCGCACCTCCAGCCGCAGGGAATCCACCACGGCGGAGCGTCGGAGGAGGAGCAGGGTCGCCGCGACGTGAGACTTCTGGAAGACATCGCCGCCTCCGGCGCGTCGGGCTCGCTCCTCTTCGCGCTCTTCGACGAGTGGTTCAAGGTGAACTGGATGGTGCAGCGCGGCGAGTGGCCGCGCGATCGAGACCCGCTCTGGCACAACCTGCTCGATCCGGAGGAGTGCTACGGCCTGATCGCCTTCGATCCCCCGCCGGCCATCCGGATCGACGGCGATTTCGCCGACTGGGAGCGCGTGGCGCCCTATGCGTCCGCCGATTCCGCCCTCGCGCCGAAGGGACCGCACCTCCTGCGCGCGCTCTACGCGACCTCCGATCAGGCGCGCTTCTACCTTCGCCTCGATCTCGCGCCGGGGGCCTCCGCGCGCGACGTCCGCTCGATCGGCGTCGCGTTCGACGTGCTCGATGCGGCGCGCGGCGACCGGCGCCTTCCGCCGCCCCTTCGGGCCACGTGGTCTCGCGGCGCCGAGTACCTGCTGCTGATCGAGCCGGCGCTCGGTTCCGGCGACGACCGAAACCGCCGCGCCGCGCTCTTCGCCGACGCCGCCACCCGCTACTCGGAGTTCGCGCGCGTCCGCCGTGGGAACGACGTCTCCTTCCTCCGGGCGCCCTATCGCCCCGTGGCGAACGACGACGGGCTCTACCTGCCGCTTCTGGTCGAGACGAATCGCGAGCGTGTCTCCCGCGGAGGCCAGCTCCACGCGGCTCGATACCTGAACGCGGGGCGACTGGGATACGGCCGCGAGCCGGCCCCCGCGGCCGCCTGGCCTGGAGCGGAATCGGGAACCGCGTACGACCCGCACGCCGAGTGGCGAATGGACGCCGCGCGTCGAACGATCGAGATCGCGATTCCGTGGGGACTGCTGGGCGTCGGCGATCCGTCGAGTCATGCCGTCATCGACGACCGCGACGGAACGCCGGAGATCGAGACCACGCGAACGCCGGGTATCGCACTCCTTGCCTGGGCCTCCACCGCGCCCGGCGCGCGCGCCGATTCCCTCGGGCCCGCCACGGAGGGCGCTCGCGACACGGCCCCCGCGGAGGTGCGCTTCCTGGGCCCGCCTGGAACCGTCCAAAGCGTTGCGGGCAAATCGATTACCGTGACAACGCCCGGAGACAAGATGATGGTGTGGAACGCCTGGGAAATGCCGACAACTATCGAGCGAGTCAAGAGTTCGGCCCGGTTCGTCCGGGAGGCCTTCGAGGGAATGGAAGCCCGTGGACAGAAAACGCACTCGAGCGTGGATGAGGGCCCGTAAGCGCCGGGCTCGCCGCGACCTCGCCCCAGGGCGCACGCGCGCCGTCGTCCTCTTCATCTCCGTCCTCGCTCTGCTCTTCGCCAAGTTCGCGTTCAGCGCCGAGGCATGGCCCGAAGACGATTTCGCCTCCGACTCGACGGCAGCGACCGCGGCCGCGAGTGATACGAGTGCGGCGCAGCCCACGCCCATGGCCGCTGGCGACGGCGGGAACAACGCGGCCGCCGACTCGCTGATCCGCACGGCGCGGCTCCTGGCCGACGAGAAACGATTCGACGCCGCGGCCGACGATCTTCGCCAGGCCCTCGTGATCCGCCCCGGCGACACCACCGCCTGGTCGCTCCTCGCGCGGGTCCTCGCGTGGGATCGCCGCTACGACGCCTCCATCGCCACCTACCACGAACTCCTCGCCGCGCACCCCGACGCCACGTTCGACCGCGCCGGCTACGCGCGCGTTCTCTCGTGGTCGGGAGATCTGCCCGGCGCCGCCATGGAGTATCGCCGCCTTCTCCGCGCGAACCGCTCGGACGTCTACGCCTGGCTCGGCCAGGCCACGATCGCGCGCTGGCGCGGGGCCGCGACGGCGGCCGATCGCGACGCCGCGAAAGCAGCGGCGCTCGGCGCCGACGCCGAGGCGCTGGCCGAGGAGCGCCACGCCATCGATCGCGCGCTCGCGCCGGCGACGACCCTGGGCGTGACGACCTCGCACGAACTCCAGCGCGCCAGCGGCGCTCCCGATTTCACCATCGAGGAGACGGGCCCCTTCGGCGCCGCCCGCGCCACGCTCGGCCGTTCGGTGGGCGTCGGAGCGCGCGTCGCGCGGACGAGGCTCTTCGAGCGGAACACGCGCACCGCGCCCGGAGACACGACGCTCAATTACGACCTGGAGAGCCGAAGCTTGCGACTCGACGCCTCGTTCCTCCGCGGTCATCCCTTCCAGGCCTCGGTGGCCGGCGAATGGCGGAGCTTCGATGCGAGAAGCGCGAAGGTGCTCTATCCGCGAAACGGCGGCGACGCCTTCACCGGATGGAACGCGCGCGTCTGGGGCTACGCGGGACGCTGGACTCCCGGGATCACGGCGCGGCGGACCTTCCTCTCACTCAAAGATTGGCACGCCCCGACGGGGACGCTCCGCTTCGAGCCGGGCCACCTGACCGACGTCGAAGGCACGCTCGGCTACCAGTGGAACGCGCGCGGAACCGCCTTGCTCGCGGCAACGCGCGGAGAGACGTCCGACGACAACCGGCGCTGGCGCTCCGGCGGCACGGTGGGCTATCGCGTCCACATCGGTCGCCCGAGCGTCCGGCTCGACTACGGCCTCACGTTCGCCGACTGGGACCGCCGCTCTCCCTCGTATTTCACGCCGCTCGCCAGCACGCGGCACGCCGGCGGTCTCTCGCTGAGCGGCTACGCGGAGCCGGGGGACGTGGACTACGGCGCCCGGTACGAACTCTCGCGCCTCGTCTCGTCGAACTTCGACGACATCGTGGCCCATTCCATGAGCGGCTACCTGAACGGCACGATCGCGGAACGGTTCCCCCTCGGCCTGGAAGCGTCCTACTCGGTCGACAACAACGACTACGAAACCTGGTACGTCGGCCTCACCGGTTCGGCGCGATGGTGACCCGGGACGGCCGCTCATGATCGAATACGACGCCCTTCTCGTCACGCTCGGCATCCTGCTCGGGATCGTGGTCCTCACGACCGGCGCCGCCATCGTGAACAAGATCCTCTCCCTCCGTGAGGCGAACTCGCGGCAAGCGACGATGGACCGGCTGCGGCAGGCCTTCCTTCTGCTGACCGACCCGCACGAGCGGTCCGTGGCCTATGGCGTGATCGTCGAGGCGGTCCAGGGACGCTGGAGCGAGATGGTCGCCGAGGAAGTGGCGCAGCTGGAGCTGACGCTCCGCCTCGACGTGGTGCGGGCGCTGGAGGAGATGGGGGTCGTGGCGCGATATCTACGCGAAGCGAAGAGCCGGATGAAATGGACGCGGGCGCGCGCGCTCCGGATCCTCGGGGAGCTGAAAGTCCCCGTCTCGGTTCCCACGCTCCTCCAGGCGCTCGAGGACCGCGACGCCGACGTCCGGAACGTCGCCGCGCGCTCCCTGGGGCGGATGAAGCTCCAGGCCGCCGAGGAAGCGCTCGTCTCCCTCCTGGGCAAGCACGACCAGGCGATCTCCGCGCGCATCGCGGCCATCTGCATCGAGATGGGTCCCCGCACCGCGCCGCTCCTGATCCGGTCGCTCCGCGACGGTTCGCCCAAGGCGCGCTTCTGGTCGGCGCGCATCCTGGGCGAGATTCGCGATCCGCGCGCCGTCCGCTCGCTGGGCGACGCGCTCCTGGACGCCGACTCCGAGGTCCGCTCCTCCGCCACCTGGGCGCTGGGCCAGATCGGCGAGCGCGCCACGGCGCCGCTCCTGGAGCCGCTTCTTCGCGATCCGCTCTGGTACGTCCGCGCGCACGCGGCCGAATCGCTGGGGAAGCTCGGGGACGGAAGCTACGCCCCGGCCATCGGCGAGTCGCTCCGCGACCGGTCGTGGTGGGTGCGGAAGAACGCCCTCGACGCGCTGGTCCGCCTGGGCGATCCGGCCAAGCCGGTCCTCCTGAAGACGCTCCAGGGGGACGACCGCTTCGCACGCGACTGCGCGGTCGAGGCCCTCCTGTCGCTCGGCGTGCCTATCCCCGCCCCGACGGGAGGGCGCCCATGACGCCGCACACCGCGCCCGCCTGGGTGATCGGGACGGTGGACACGATCAGCTTCGCGATCCTGATCTACTTCAGCGCGCTCCAGCTGGTTCTCTTCACGCTCCTGATCCTCTCGTACTTCGACATGCGGCGCCGCCTGGCGCAGAACTTCTACGCCGATTACGAGGCGCTGGCGAAATCGCATTTCACGTTTCCCATCAGCGTCATCATGCCGGCGCACAACGAGGCGGCGAACGCCGCGGAGGCGGTTCATTCGGTCCTCTCGCTCGACTATCCCCAGCACGAGGTGATCGTCGTCAACGACGGCTCGACCGACGTGACGCTGGAGACGTTGGTGCGGGAGTTCCGCCTGGAGCGGCGGGATTCGGTCTACCGGAAGAGTCTCCCGTTCCGCGGAGCGATCCGCGGCATCTACAAGACCCCGGCCTATCCGAACCTCACCGTCATCGACAAGGAACACGCCGGAAAGAGCGAGGCGTTGAACTGCGCCATCAATCTCTCCCGCTACCCCCTCTTCTGCTCCATCGACGCCGACTCCATCTTCCAGGAGAACGCGCTTCTCCGCGTCGTCCGCCCGTTCCTGGAGGACCCGGAGCGCGTCATCGCGGTCGGCGGCCAGGTGCGCGTGGCGAACGGCTGCCGCGTGGAGCGGGGCCGCGTCATCGAGCCGAGGCTGCCGCAGAAGATCTTGGCCGCGTTCCAGGTGGTCGAATACCTTCGCGCCTTCGTGGCGAGCCGGCTCGGCCTCTCCGCGATGAACAACCTCCTCCTCCTCTCGGGGGTCTTCAGCCTCTTCCGGAAGGACGCGGTGATCGAGGTCGGCGGCTACCGCGGCGACATCGTGACCGAGGACATGGAATTGGTCGTCCGCCTCCATCAGCGGATGCGCGAGCAGCGGCGGCCCTACGCCATCGTCTTCCTCCCCGATCCGATCTGCTGGACGGAAGTTCCGGAGAATCTCGGCGCCTTGGCCCGGCAAAGAAGCCGCTGGCACCGCGGCCTGATGCAATCGCTCTGGCTTCACAAGAGCATCCTCTGGCGAAAGAACTCGGGATCGCTTCGGTGGGTGGGCATGCCGTACTACATCTTCTTCGAATTCCTCGGTCCGATCGTGGAGCTGGTCGGCTATATCCTGATTCCGATCGCCTTCTTTCTCGGCTTCCTCTCGCCCCTCTGGTTCTGGGCGTTCCTCTTCCTCTCGGTGATCTCGGGGGCGTTCCTCTCGGTCTCGGCTGTCCTTCTCGAGGAACTATCCTTCGGGCTCTACCGATCGTGGGGCGATTTCTCCCTCATGATCGCCATCGGCATCATCGAAAACTTCTCGTACCGCATCCTCACTCTCTTCTTCCGCCTGGGCGCCGTCCTGGATATGATTTTGGGACGTGGAGGCTGGGGGCGGCAGGAGCGGACCGGATTCGGGCGCAGCCGGACCGCGACCCCGTAAGTCCAAGCAGCCACGCGTTATTTCCCCGCCGGAGGGAGTCGCATCGTGCGCCTAATTGGGCTCGTGCTGGGAGCCTGCCTGCTCGTCGAGGCATCGTTCGCCTCGGCGGCGCCCCCCATCCAGACCTGGAAAGAGATCGCCTCCCGTCGGGGACCGGCGGCGGCTTCCCGCCTGCGCCAGTCGCTCGCGGCCGCCAAGCCGCTCGGCGTCGACGGGGCCCCGCGGGTCCGCCTGAGCGGTCCGACGCACTACAAGGCGCTCGTCATCCTCCTCGAATTCACCGATCACCCCGCCGACACGCTGAACCACTCTCCCGCGGACTACGAGGACCTCCTCTTCAGCGTCGGCACGCGCCCGACGGGAAGCGTTCGCGACTACTATCGCGAGGTCTCGCGGAGCGCGTTCGACATCTCGGGCGTCGTGACCCGCTGGTACACGGCGCCACTCACCTACGCCGAGTACACGGCGGGAGCCGGAGGATTCGGCGGGCCGGCCAACGCGCAACAGATGGCCGCCGACGCGGTCCTCCTCGCCGAAGCCGACTACGATCTCTCCCAGTTCGACAACGACGGACCCGACGGAGTGCCGAACTCCGGCGACGACGACGGAACGCTCGACGCGCTCTTCATCGTGCACGCCGGGCCGGGCGGCGAGGAGACGGCCGACCTTAACGACATCTGGTCGCACCAGTGGAACCTCCGCTCTCCCTACATTTCTCCGGACGGCGTCGTCGTCTTCCCCTACACGACGGAGCCCGAGGAATGGGCCGGAACCGCGCCCTTCACGACCGCGGGGGATCTCGTCTCGATCGGCGTCTTCTGCCACGAGTTCGGGCACGTCCTGGGCGTCCCCGATCTCTACGACACGTCGGGAACCGCGGACGCGAACGAAGGCGTGGGCGAATGGGATTTGATGGGCTCCGGCCTCTACAACCACCTCCCCGGCCAGGCTCTCGGCTCGACGCCGTCTCACTACTCGGCCTGGTCCCTCGCGCGGCTCGGCTGGGTGACGCCGGTCTGGGTGACGCAGGACTCGCTCGGCGTCTCGCTCCCGCCGGTCGAAACGTCGAACGTCGTCTTCCGGCTCTGGACGAACGGAACGGAGGACTCCGAGTACTTCCTGATCGAGAACCGCCAGCCGATCGGTTTCGACGCTGCCCTGGTCCGTTCCTCGATCGAGCCGGGAACCGGACCGGCGCACGGCCTCATGATCTACCACGTTGACGACACCGTCATCGGGCAGTCGATTCCCGAACGAAAGATGCTCGACGTGGAAGAAGGGGGCGGGTCGCGCATTCCTTCCGGATTCCTGGGCGAGCAGAACCTCGACATCGGCTCCGGGCAGCTCGCCTCGCAGGTGATCTGCGGCGGGAGTCCCAATGTCGTCGGGAATCGGGGAGACGGTTACGACCCGTGGCCGGGAACTGGGGCGAGGGTGAGTTTCGAGGGCCTCTCCTGCCCCAACAGCGACCGGGATTGCGGGGGGCTCAACACACAGGTCGCGGTTCGGAACATCGCGGAGAGCGCCGGCACAATCACCGCCGATCTCCTGGTCACCGGGCTTCAGGTGCGGCGCGATCCGCTGTGGATCGACGACGCGCCGGTCGTGGGAACTCCCAACAACGGGAACGGCCTGCTCGAGAGCGGCGAATCGGTCCGCATGCGCTGCCCCCTCACCAATCTGGGTACGACGCCGACCGAGCCGCTTCACGTCCTCCTCTCTTCGACGGGGCCGTATCTCACCCTCTATGCCGACTCGCTCGATTACGGAACCCTGGCGGGCGGGGAGACCGACTCCGGCGCCGTCTTCTTCGCCGACGTGAACCTAGCCCCCGATCCAGGCGCCGCCATGGTGACGATTCGGGTTCGCTCCCCGTTCAACCAGGTCCTCGCCGACAGCTTCCAGGTGCCGATCGGCACCCGCACGGGGATCTGCGAGAATTTCGAGGGAACTTCCGCCCGGTGGCTCGGCATCGCGAACGGCTGCGATGGCGTGAGCGAGTGGCACCGGGAGCAGGGCTCCAACAACACCGGCTTCGGATCGTGGGCCTGGAAACTCGGACCGGTGGGGCCCGTCGGCTCCTACGCGCCGACCCAGGACGCGCGGCTGATCAGCCCGCCGATCCGGCTCCCGGGCGCGACCGATACGCTCCGCTTCTTCCATCGGTACGATTGCGAGTACGCCTTCGACGGCCTGTCGGTGGAGATCTCGGCCGACGTCGGTCTCACATGGAATCTGCTGACGCCGGCCGGCGGATACCCGACCGGAGATCGCTACAGCGGCACGAAGGCCTCGTTCACGGAGGCCGTGGTGCCACTGGACGGATACTCCGGCGTGGTGCAGATCGGGTTCCGATTCCGCTCCCAACCGCCGAACGACGGGTCGGGCTGGTGGATCGACGACGTCACCGTGAACGGCGACGCACCTTGCGCGCCCGTCGACATCGCCATCGAGCGCTTCACGGCGACGGCCGTCGAGGGCGCATCGCCTCCGCGCGTCTGGCTGGAATGGGCGCTGCCCGGCAACGCCGAGGTGGCCCTTTCGATCGACCGGGCGTTCGCCGGACTTCCCCCCACGACGATCATCCGTCTGCCGCGGTTCAGCGGAATCGGCGACGCCGAGGACGTGAACGTCGCGCCCGGCGGTGTCTACGACTACTCGCTGCGCGCCTCGCGGGAAGGCGGTCCGGACGCCGTGGCGGGACCGATCCGCGTCGCCATCCCCGCTCTGGTGCCCGAGCCGGCGCCCCGGGTCTTCGCGCTCAGCCGGATCCATCCGAATCCGTTCCGGCCCGACGCCAACCTGGCGGTCTCCCTGGACCGCGACGGACCGTTCATGGTACGCATCTACCGTCCGGATGGCAGCGTCGTCCGGACGCTGCGGTTCGCCGCGCGGCCGGCGGGGACCCACGCGATCTCCTGGGACGGCCGTGACGACCGGGGCCGCTCGGCGGCTGCCGGCATCTACCTCTTCGAGCTGCGGTTCGGTGCACGGACCCGCGTTCAAAAGGCGGTATTGCTGCGATGAGTTCCACCACGACGCGCCTCGACGGACCGATCGTCTATCTCGAAGTGCCCGGCCCCGAGCATCTCCCCACGATCTGGAAGGTCTACCTCGACGCGCCCGATTACTTCGAGGCCCTGCTCGGCACGAGCGATTTCGACCCCGTCGCCATCGAGATGCTCTACGAGGACGCGATCTCGGACGAGAATCGCTACTACTTCGCGGTGCGCCGGAACGACACGAAGGCTCTCATCGGGACGCTGGAGGTGGAAGTGGGCACCTCGGAGCTTCCTGCGGTGCTACGCGGCTTGGTGCTCGCTCAGTCCGAGCGGGGACACGGCTACGGGCGCGCGGCGCTGGAGCTGGTGGAGCGGTTCCTGGTGGACGAATTCGGCGTGACGGCGATCACGGCGGAGGTCCCCCCCGGATACGACGATGGGGGGCGATTCCTGGAGGCCATGGGATTCCGGGAGCGCCGCCTGAAGTCGGGCGACGTCCGTTGGATCAAGAGGATCGAGTCGGAGTAGCGTCGCGCGCGGCGATCGCGCGATTCACGCGGGAGAGCAGGTCCTCGAGGTCGAACGGTTTACTCACGACGAACGTGACACCGTGGTCCCGCACCATCTCCTCGCTGATCGTCGCGCCCCATCCGGTCACGAGCCCGAGGACGATTCCCGCCGCTCCTTCCTTCCGCACGATGCGCGCCACGTCCCAGCCGCTCACGTCGGCCATCCCGAGGTCGGTCAGCACGGCGTCGAAGCGTCCCTCCCGGAATCGCGCGATCCCCTCGGATCCCGACGACGCGGTCGTGACGGCGTGCCCCCCGCGCTCCAGGGCGTCGCGGAGCACGCCGAGCAGCTCCGTCTCGTCGTCCACCACGAGGATCTTCGCCTGATAGGGCGCCTGCACGCGAATCGGAGACGCCGCGGCGGAGCCCGACTGTTCGGTGGCCGGGAATCGCATGCGGATGGTCGCCCCCTCGCCCGGAGCGGTCTCCACTTCAATCGTTCCCCGGTGGCGTGACACGATTCCGTAGACCATGGAGAGGCCAAGGCCGGAGCCCGCGAGCCCCTTGGTGGTGAAGAAGGGCTCGAACATGCGACTCCGGACGTCGTCGCCCATCCCGGTTCCGTCGTCGATCACTTCCAGAATCGATTCGTCGCGCTCGCCGCGGCAGCGGATGGTGATCGCGCCGCCGTGCGGCAGTGCGTCGACCGCGTTGAAGATGAGGTTCGTGAGCGCTTCGCGGATCTCCGCGCGCGAGCCTAGTATCGGCCTCGCGGCGCACACGTCGACGCCGACGTCCACCTTCACGCCGCGCCGCTGCGCGTCGTTCTTCCACTTTCCGCGCGTGATCTCGACCACTTCTTCCGCGATGCTCGGCAGATCGAGTGCCTCGTGCGCGCGATCTTCCCGCACGCGCGTGAACTGCTGGATGCGCCGCACCGCCTCGCCGCCGTCCATGGCCGCCTGCCGGATGACGTTCAGCCCGGAGGAGAGCTCCGGCTCCTGAGTCTTCATCAGCAGGAGTTGCGTGCGGCCGAGGATGATGCCGAGGTTGTTGTTGAAGTCGTGCGCCACGCCCGCGGCCAGCTCGCCGAGCGCCCGGAGCTTCTCGCCGCGCGCCAGCCGCTCTTGCAAGTCCCGCATCGCCGATACGTCGGAGAGGAGCAGCATGCTGGCGGGTTCGTTCTGGAACACGAGCGGCGCCACCTGGAACTCGGCGTGCACGCGGCGTCCCCCGGCGTGCTCGATCTCCACCGGAATCTGCGGACCGTCGGCCGCTTCGCTCCGGAGCGCCTCGCGGACCGCCTCGTGCGACTCGGGAGCGAAGAGCGATTCGGCCTCGAACCCCTCCATCCGAAGCGCCGCCGCGGTTCGCCCGGTCATCCGCTCGAGCGCCGGATTCGTGAAGACGACCTTTCCCGCCTGGACGATGGCGATGCCCTGCGGCGCGCTCTCGACCAGGACGCGGTACTTCGCTTCCGATTCGACCAGGGCTCGGGTCCGCGCCTCGACAGCCGCCTCCAGCGTCTGATTCAGCCGCGAGAGGTTTTCCCGGCTGGCGAACACCTCGATCTGCTGCCGCTGCACTTCTTCGGCCATGTGATCGAAGTGCCAGGCAAGCGTTTCGAGTTCGTCGCCGGAACGGAGATTCACGCGCTGCGAATAGTCGCCCTTCGCGATCGCGCGCGTCGCCGTGACGAGCCGCTGGATCGGCCGCGTGATTCCTCCGGCAGCCGCGCGCGCCGCCAGGAGGCAGAGGATCGTGGCCAGGATGCCGGCCACGATCAGGTTTCGCGTCAAGTCGGCAACCTCGCGGTCGACGCCTTCCAGGGAGACCGCGATCCGGACGGTGCCCCACTTCACCGCGTATCCCTGAACGTAGACAGGCAGGAAGATCTCGAGCAGTCGCGAGTCGCCCGGCCTGGAGGGAGAAAGAAATCGCCAGCGCTCCTCCCGCGTCGCATGGGCCAGGAAGTCGGCGGCGTCGCGCGGAGGATTGCCGAACGAGTTGTCGTTCCGGCTGTCCGCCGCGATCATCCCCTCCTTGTCGTAGATTACGACGTACGCGAACTCGCTCCCCTCTTGCGAGCGGCTGGCGGCTTGATTGAGCGCGACGTAGTTGTAGGAGAGAAGCGAGGGAGTGGTGAGCCAGGCGATGTTTCGCGCCACCGCGATGCCGCGCTTCCGCGTCTCGCGTTGGAGCGATTCGGATTCGCTGCGGACGATGAACGTCACGGCCGCCGCCACGAGGGCGACGACCACGACGGCGAAGGTCAGGAAGATCCGCGCTTGGAGCCCGCGCCAGAATGGAATCGGGCGCTCAGCGGGATGCGTCACGGCGGTCTCTGCCATCCTTGGGCTCCGTGAGGTGGAGCTTCTCCATCGCGAGCGTCGAGATCCCGAGGGGGTTCATCTCGAGGCCGGCCACGTTGTCCTTCATTCCGATGA
This sequence comes from Candidatus Eiseniibacteriota bacterium, assembly GCA_038060295.1. Taxonomy (GTDB): domain Bacteria; phylum Eisenbacteria; class RBG-16-71-46; order SZUA-252; family SZUA-252; genus SZUA-252. The sequence continues at coordinate 1,439 of JBBTHR010000004.1, read as the reverse complement.
AACTGACGGTGTAGTAGAGCGGCACGAAGGGAGCATCGCGCAGGATTGCCTCCTCCGCGCGGCGGTAGAGATCCGCCCGCGCGTCGGCGTCGAGCGTGGCGCGGGCCGCGTCGAGGAGCGAATCGACCCGCGCCGCGTCGAAGCGGAAGTAGTTCGAGGCGCTGGTCGAGTACGCCAGGCTTCGGAGGAACGATTCGGGATCGGGGATGTCGGCGATCCAGGCCAGGCCGAACATCGGCACCTGGCGGTTGGTGATCGCCTTGTCGAGCACCGCCCACGACTCGTAGCGGATCTGGACGGTGATCCCCGCGTCCGCCAGCGAGCGAACCATGACCGAATCGACCTGGCGAAGGTTGGCGCCGCCGAGGGCTTTCCAGAGCTCGATCGTGGGGAGCGGGCGAGTCGGTCCATACCCCGCCTCCGCCAGGAGCGCGCGCGCGGCGCGAACGTCCCGAGGCCGCACCTTGCTCGCCGGCGAGTATCCGGTGATACCCGGCGGCAAGATTCCCTGCGCGAGGGTCTTCCCTTCCGGGCGTGTGTTCAGCATCGCCTGTCGATCGATCGCCAGCGCCACGGCTCTCCGGACGCGCACGTCGTTGAGCGGCGCGATCGACGCGTTCATGCCGACAAAGGAAAGACTCAGATCCTGCCACCGAAGCACCGCCAGCCCGGGTCGCGCGCGGAACTCCTCGATCCGGTTGCTCGGAAGAAGGCTAAGCGTCGCGCGGCCGTCTAGAAGCGCGTTCGCGCCCGCTTCCACGACGTCGCCGGGTGGGGCGATGAAGAGAAGGCTGTCGAGCTTTGGCCGCCCCATGAAGTAGTCGTCGTTCGCCGCCAGCGTGACCGCCTGGTTTGCCTGTAGCTGCACGAAGCGGAACGGCCCCGTGCCCACCGGGTTCGATTCGAGCGCGAGCGGACCCCCGGCGTCCAACAGTTCGCGCGGGACCGCGCTCGTTTGATCGAGCGCCAGCGCGTAGAGGAGCGACGGGTAGGGGCGGCTCAGGGTGATCTCGAGCTGGTAACGATCGAGCGCCCGGATGCCGCGGATCTCCTTCGCCATCCCCTGCGTGAATTCGGCCACGCCGGCGATGGCGTCGAGATAGTTCGCGGCCAGCCCCACGGAGAGGAACGGCTCCTGGAACAGGCGCGTCAGACTGAAGGCGAAATCCTGCGCCGTGACCTCGCGCCCGTTGTGAAAGTGCACCCCGGGCCGCAGGCGGAAGACGTAGCGAAGTCCGTCCTTCGAGATGGTCCAGCTCTCGGCCAGCTGCGGCGTCGGCTCGAGGTCGGACGTCATTCCGATGAGCGGGCTGTAGATCTGCGCGACGACTCCCGCGGAGTAGGCGTCGGCGGCGTGCGCGGGATCGAGCGTGTGCGGAAACTCCTGGTAGAAGCGGAAGACGTTCGGGCCCGTGGAGCGCGTCGGCGGCGGTGACGGC
>JBBTHR010000003.1:0-17871 GCA_038060295.1 Candidatus Eiseniibacteriota bacterium | reverse complement strand
CGCTCCTCCTCCTCGCGGAAATTGACACTTCTGCCGCCGCACCGTCCACCGCCCACGCCGTTCCCATCGACGGGAAGTACGGATTGGGGATCGACACGGGGGACCTGCTGAGCACCAACGCAGAGGCCGCCCTGATCTACGGAAAGAGCGAAAAGACCGCCTGGCTTCTCCTGGTCAACGCAAGCGGTTCCGTGGGGGACACGGACATCTCTCGCGACCTCACGCTCCCCGACACGCTCATCACCGACTCGCGGGGGCGCGATGGATTCTCGATCTCGATTGGACCGGGAATTCGGAAGTTCGTGAGATCGACGGAGCACTTCTCACCCTACTTCGATGTCACGCTGCGAGCGATTCGATCCGTCTCCACGGAGAGCTCGGGCGGAAGCGCGCCCTATTTCTCGGGGTACCGCCGCTCCGAATGGGGGGTGGAGGGAGGACTCGCGATCGGGGCGGAGTACTTCTTCGAGAAGTGGCCGGTCTCGCTAGCGGCGCACGCAAACATCATCACGGCTCGCTACTTGCGCCGCATCGAGAAGTACACGTCGACGAGATCCCGGGATGAGTTGGTCGACGACAGCTTCAGCGCCTCCGAGGGCCTTGGCCCCCGCTTACAGGTAAGGGTCTACTTCTAGCGTCGTCGGCCCCTACGCGATCCCGTGGAACATCCGCTCCATCCGCGGCCGGAACTTCTCCCCGTCCCACGACCAGTAGAGGAACATCGCCCTCCCCTTGATGTTCGCCAGCGGAAGTGGGCCCCAGAATCGGCTGTCGAGGCTGTTGTCCCGATTGTCGCCCATCATGAAGACATTGCCGGCGGGGACGACGTAGGGGCCGAAGTTGTCGCGAGCCGAGATCTCGCGCGGATAGATGCGCGAATCGTCGTGGTGGGTGAACGGCTCCTGGCGCTTCGTGCCGTCCACGTAGAGGACCTTGTCCTTGATCTCGATCGTCTGCCCGGCCACGGCGACGCAGCGCTTGATGAAGTCCTGCCGGGGATTCGGCGGGTAGCGAAAGACGATGATGTCGCCAGGCTTCGGCTGGCGGAACGCGGGGAAGCGGTGGTAGAAGAAGCGGCGTCCACCGAAGCCGAGGTCGATCTCGGAGCCGTAGAGCATCTTGTTGATGTAGAGAAAATCGCCGACCAGAAGCGTGCTCTCCATCGACCCGCTCGGAATCTGGTACGCCTGCGCGACGACGCCGCGGAACGTGACAACGATCGCGAGCGAGATCGCGGCGGTCTTGACCCAATCCTTGATGGAGTCGCCGCGCTTCGGGCCCTTCGCCTGCCTGGACGAACTCTTCACATCCTTCGACATCCGTTGGCTCCTCATCGGGGGTTTTCCGCCGCTCTCGCGAGCCCAAAAAAGTGCATTAAGTATGCGCCTTTTCCGGGCGCCCTGCAACGCGCGCCGGCGGGGCCTTCGCGCGTCCTGACCTTCTAACCCCGCGCAGCCGGGCCGGTTCATCGCTACCGGCGCCCTCTGGCCCCCTCCTTGCACCGATCCAGCCATGACGCGTAAGCAGTGACCCCCACGGAGGGGGATCGCAGGGTCCAATTCCGTACAGGGGGTACACCATGATCCGCCCGGCTCGCCATCCCTACGTCGGAACCGTAACCCTCGTTTCATTCCTCGCGTTCCTCGGCGCCCCCGCTTCGGGGTGGGCGGCCGTCCCGGTGCTGACCGTCCCCGGTCCGCAGGCGGTCCTCGAACGGCAGCTGCTCGCGTTCGACGTCTCCGCGACCGACGCCGACGGCCAGACGGTACAACTGCGGGCCTTCAGCATGCCGCTCGGGGCGACCTTCGTCGATCACCTGAACAACAGCGGCTCCTTCGCCTGGGCTCCCGCCTCCGATCAAGCGGGGAACTATGCCGTGACGTTCCGTGCCGACGACACCTTCGGCGGGCTCGACCAGAAGAATGTGGCGATCGCGGTCGCCAACGCGAACGCGCCGCCGGTGCTCGGCTTCATCGCCGACCGCACGGTCGATCCGGGGACGATGGCCATTCTCTCCTTCTGGGCGCTGGACGACGACGGCGATCCGCTCGTCTTCAGAGTGGACGGGTTGCCGGCCTATGGTCAGTTCACCGACTTCGGAGACGGCACCTCGGGGATGATCCTCGCGCCGACCATCTCCACGCCGCCGGGGACGACCGCGATGACGATGAATGTCACCGACGGTCTCGACGTGACCTCGCAATCGTTCCAGGTCACCGTCTCCGGGGCCGCCGTGCAGCACCCTCCGACGCTGGCGCCGTTCGACGCGCCGGCCGTGGCGGAGGCGGCCACCGCGGCTGTGTTGTTGCAGGGAAGCGATCCCGATGGAGGCATCCTTGCCTGGTCGAGCACGCTCCCCAGTTTCGCGACGTTGACCCCGCTTTCGAGCGCGCCCGGCTCGGCCTCGGCGCGGCTCGACCTGGCTCCGGGCTACTGTGCCGCGGGGGATCATGCCGCGACCGTCACCCTGAGCGACGGCGCCTACACCGATCAGCGGAACTTCACGCTCCACGTCACCGACACGCCGCGCACGCCGCTCTGGAGCGCGCCGGCGGAGGGGACGACGGTCAATGCCGTGGTCGGCACGGAACTGGCGGTCGATCTCGCCGCGTCCGATCCGGACGAGGCCTGCGGCGCCGCGGCGCCGGTTCTCTCCGTCGCGGCCTCCGACGCGGGTAACGCGCTCACGCTCACGCTCGGCGCGGGGACGCTCGGCCTGCTCGCGAACAGCGCCGGCGTCTATCACGTGACGCTCCGCGCGACCGACGCAACCGATCCGCTTCGCTACAGCGATCGCACGCTCACCGTCGTCGCGACCGACGCCGGCCGCGCGGCCGAGGCGGTCGCGTGGTGCCAGCCGCGCCAGATCCGGCTCCAGACCGGATCGGATTGGGAACGGGTCTACGTGGAACCGCTTGCCGGTACGTTCTCGCTCGACGACGTCGATCCCGTGTCGTTCCGGCTGACCGCGTGGGAGGGCGCCGGGAACGGCGCCGAGCTGGCTCCGAGCGCGGAGGGCGTGCTGAAGGGAACCGATGCCAACGAGAACGGCGCTCCGGAGTATCGCCTCACCTTCAAGAAGCGAGATCTGCAGGGGCTCTTCGAGCGGCTCACCGAGCCGACGGACGGCGTGCTGACCGTCTCGTTCCGGCTCCAGGACGGCAGTCTGGTTCGCGCGACCTTCATGGCGCGCGTGGTGCCCGAGCAGAAGCGGGCCATCAAGCGCTGCGGACCGAATCCGTTGAATCCGGAGGCGGTGGTGGCGGTGGAGACCGAGCGGGACGGCCGCCTGCGCGTCCTGGTCTTCGACGTGCACGGGCGCATGGTTCGCGTGCTGGCGAACGAGGCGAACGCGCCGGCCGGACTTCGCGAACTCCACTTCAACGGGAAGGACGACCGGGGCCGCACGCTCCGGGCCGGGCGCTACTACATTCGCGTGGAGTCGACGATGGGCCCCGACGCGACGGCGCTCACCATCCTGCCGTAACGCCGCGCGAGGCGGGCGGCGCTAGACGCTGCCGCCCGCCTCGATCCCCGCGCTCGCGCCGAGGAGCGCGTGGAGCCACTCCCGCCAGATCGGCGCCAACCACCACTTGAGACCGATGTCGAGCGCGAGCAGGAGCGCCGAGAAGAGTGCCAGGCGAACGATCATGCTCCCCCCGCCTTCCACGCCTCGCCCGTAAAAACGCCGCGCTCCCCAGAGCGCTCCCGCCGTTCCCGCCAGGATGAACGACAGAACGCGCGCCACCGACCAGGGGGGCCACGCCACGAGCGCCGTCGTCATGGCGGGGACGGCGGGATCGGCGTTCGCCACCACCCACCCGACGTAGCCGTTCATGTAGCCGAGGAGCAGCGAGCCGAGCACCAGCGCCGCCACGCCAAGGCTCGCCGCGGAGAGAATCCAGACGAGCGCGTACTCCACGAGCAGGCGGGGAAGGAAGAGCGCGATCGATGCCTCGGGGCCGCGGCCGGTCGCGATCCATCCGACCATCTCGTCCCGGAACGCTCCGGCGTGCCAGATGGTCTGGAGCGCCGCCTGCGGACTGCGCGCGGAGACGGCGATCGTCGAGACGGTCAACGCGGCGGCCCACGCCATGGCCAGGAGCGCCGCGTCGCGCGCGCGTCCCTCGCGCACCGCCCGGACGTAGACCCACGCGAGCGGCGCCATCGGAAGAAGGGCGAAGAGGGGAGGCCACCGCAGGGGAAGGAGCGCCCAGGGGAGGACGAGGGCCGGGATGACAGCGGTCAGGAGAGCGGATATCATGTTCGCTCGCAATCGTACCGCGCTCGGCCCTGAACCCAAAGGAGAAGTCCATGCTTCCGGAGTATCGGAGCACCACCTATCTCGACTACTCGCGCCCCGAGCACGACGCCGGAATGCGAGAGGCGCTCGCGCTCGTTCGATCGCAAGCCGCCGCGTCGCACCCGCTCGTCATCGGCGGAAAGCGCATCCAGACCTCCGCGACGTTCCAGAGCTTCAACCCCTCGAATCCCTCGGAGAGCCTCGGGACCTTCGCGAAGGGGGGCTCCGAGCACGTTCCGATGGCGGTCGAGGCCGCCACGAAGGCGTTCCCGGCGTGGGCGGCCATCTCGCCGGAGGAGCGCGCGAACGTGCTGCTCCGCATCGCCGGAATCCTGCGTCTGCGACGCCACGAGATGAGCGCCACGATGGTGCTCGAGGTGGGGAAGAGCTGGGGAGAGGCCGACGGAGACACGGCCGAGGCGATCGACTTCTGCGATTTCTACGCGCGGGAGATGATCCGCTACGCCGAACGCCAGCCGATCACGCCCTATCCCGGGGAGAACAACTCCCTCGTCTACATCCCGCTCGGCGTCGGCGTGGTCATCCCGCCCTGGAATTTCCCTTGCGCCATCACGCTCGGGATGACGGTGGCGACGATCGTCACCGGCAACACCTGCATCCTGAAGCCCTCCAGCGACGCGCCGCTCATCGCGTGGAAGCTCTTCGAGATTCTGGAAGAAGCGGGAGTCCCGCCGGGCGTCGTGAACTTTCTCCCCGGTCCGGGCGGAACGGTCGGCGACGCGCTGGTCGAGCATCCGGGAGTCTGGTTGATCGCCTTCACGGGTTCGATGCCGGTCGGAATCGGCATCAACGAACGCGCGGCGAAGGTGCAGAAGGGGCAGATCTGGTTGAAGCGCGCGATTCTCGAGATGGGCGGCAAGGACTTCACGATCGTCGATGAGGAGGCCGACCTCGATGCGGCGGTCGCCGGCGTCTACGCGGCCGCGTTCGGATTTCAGGGGCAGAAGTGCTCGGCCTGCTCGCGCGCCATCGTCCACGCGAAGCTCTACGATACGTTTCTTGAGCGCCTCGTGGCGAAGGTCAAGACGATGACCATCGGCCCGACCGAGAAGAAGGAGAACTACCTCGGACCGGTCGTGAACGCGGGGGCGGAGAAAACGATTCTCGAGTACATGGAGATCGGAAAGAAGGAAGGGCGGCTTCTGATCGGCGGCGGGAAGCACAGCGGTCCCGGCCACTTCCTCCAGCCGACCGTGATCGCCGACATCGCTCCCGCGGCGCGGATCAGCCAGGAGGAGATTTTCGGCCCCGTGCTGGCGGTCCTCAAGACGACGTCGTTCGAGGAATCGATCGGGATCGCGAACGGCACGATCTTCGGATTGACGGGCGCCTACTACTCGCGCGACCGGGCCAAGGTCGCCGAGGCGAAGCGCCGCCTCCACGTCGGCAATCTCTACTTGAATCGAAGATGCACCGGCGCGCTCGTCGGGATCCACCCCTTCGGCGGCTTCAACATGAGCGGCACGGATTCGAAGGCGGGAGGGCGCGACTACCTCGGGCTCTTCCTGCAGGGGAAGACGATCGCGGAGTACGTCGGCTAGGGCCGATCGTCCGTTCCGCGGCAGCGTCAACCGGCGTCGACCTTCGTCCTCGCCTCTAGGACCTCCACCAGGCGCCGCGCAAAGAGGGGCAGGGTGTCGTCGCGCGCGCCCATCACGACGACGCGATCGCCGGGACGCGCCTCGGCGATCCAGCGCGACGCCTCCTCACGGGTCGGTGGCACGGAGGCGCGAACGCCGGACGCGACGAGCCGCGCGACCAAGTCTTCCGAGCGAATGGAGCGATCGGCGGTGCCGCCCGCGTCATAGATGGGCGCCAGGAGGAGGTGGTCTCCGGGGCGGAGTCCCTGCCGGAACGTCTCGACCAGCGCGTCGGCGAAGAAGCGGGTCGGTCCGTAGCCGTGCGGCTGGTAGTAGACCCAGAGCGCGCCCGAGGGACGGAGCGCTTCGAGCGCCGCGGCAATCTTGACCGGGTTGTGGGCGAAGTCGTCGAAGACGTCGATGCCGCCCGTCTCGCCGACCCGCTCCAGGCGGCGGCGCACGCCGGCAAAATCGGCGAGGGTGGCGGCCGCGCGTTCGAGCGGAATGCCCGCGGCCACTCCGGCGGCGACGGCGTGGAGCGCGTTCTCCACGGTGAGTCGTCCCGGGAAGGGGACGGTCACGCGGACCCCCTCGACGTCGAAGGAGACGCCGGTGGCCGTGAGCGCGACGCGGCGCGCCACCAGATCGGGCGCGGCCCAGGTGGCGTGGCCCTCCACCGCGACACGAATCACGCGAAGCCTCGGTGGCAGGGCCACCGTCTGAAGCGGCGGATCGCCGACGTGGATGACCCCCGCGTCGCGAGTTTGGGCGAGGAGGCGGCCGAAGTTCCTGGCCGTCTCCTCGACCTCCTTGTGGTCGCGGCTCAGGTTCGTCAGCACCGAAATGGACGGGGCGAACTCCGCGACGCTCCCATCGCTCTCGTCCGTTTCGACGACGAACCACTCGGTCGCGCCGAGACGAAGGCTCCCGGGCGGAATGGCGCCCGGCAGATCGACCGCGGCGCCTCCTCCCAGGAAAGAGGGATCGAGCCCGGCGCGGACGAAGAGGTGGGCGATCATGGCGGCGACGGTCGACTTTCCGCTCGTCCCGGCAACGGCGACCGCCCGGCGTGCCGCCGCGATCGACGCGAGGAACGAGCCGCGCCTCACGAGCGTGACGCCGAGGTCCTCGGCCGCGCGGAAGTCGGGGTTCGAACGCTCCACCGCGGTCGAGTAGACGACCGCATCGAGTCCGGTGTGAACGGCCGAGCCGTCCTGCGGCACGAGGCGCACACCGCCGCGCGCGAGATGCTCGAAGATCGGGAGCGCGATGCCGCGATCGCGATTCCGGTCCGATCCCGTCACGTCGGCGCCGAGCGAGGCAGCGAGGAGCGCGAGGGGCGACATGCCGCTCCCGCCGACGCCGCTGAAGTGGTATCGGCGATTGGAGAATGGAAGATCGGACGTCATCACGTGGAGGTTCCCGAAGGGAAGTCCGGCGGCCGCGGCACGCGGCTGCGACGAAGATGCGTGGGGCGGAGTCTCTCCGCGCGGGCGCGGCGGGTCAAGTCGTGCGTCGGTCGGATGGGGAAGCCGCTTGGCGGTTGACGGAATGACACGGCTCGTCGTACCTTTTTCGTCCGTTCCTGACGGGGCTGTAGCTCAGATGGGAGAGCGCTTGACTGGCAGTCAAGAGGTAGTGGGTTCGATCCCCACCAGCTCCACTTTTCCTCAACGAGCCGCGGTAGCGGCGGCCGCCTCGAGTTCCGGGCGCCACGCGACCGCGGCCTGATACGCCCGATCCGCTTCCACGAAGCTGACCCCGTTCCTGGCCGCAATTCCGACGTAGTTCTTCCGTAGCGACTCGATCAAGTAGCGAAGCGCGCGCGACAGCGCGAAGGTGCCGGCCGCGTTTGCGGGACTCGGAACCCACCCTCCGCGCGGCACCAGGTAGTGCAGGCTGTCGGCCCGGACGAAGAGGCCGAGGATTCGGTCGGCGAATTCGGCGTCCGAAACCGCACCGCTCCGCAGCTCCGTGCGGGCCCGGCCCAATTCGCCGCAGATCTGCCGGAATTCGGCCACGATCGCCGGCATGTCGACGGCGTCGGCCTTGGCCGCGTCGGCCGAAGCGGCGCAAGCCAGCTCCAGGGCGAGCAACCCGCCCAACAGGGCGATTCTGGCGCCGGGACGGACACGTCCGGCGCGATCGGGGTACCGATCCATAGACGAACCCTCTGGTTCGAGCGAAGGCCCCCCGGCCTCTACGAAATGCATCGGCCCCCCGTCGTGCAGCTTTACGTGGGGCGGGCCTCTTTTTGCGGGGTGTCCCAAATGGAACGCCCAGGCCAGGGAAGGCCCTCCGGGCGGGGCCGTCGTTGACGCGTTGTAACAACTTCTGCTAGCCTGGGTTAGCCATGCGAATGAAGCGACTCTTCCAGCACCTCTTCCGGACCCCGATCGGCGCATCGATGCGCCTGTTCCTTCCGGCCATTCTCAGCCTCGTCGCGCTCTCGGGCGCGAGCGTCGCGCAGGGCCAGGACCGGGCTATTCCCGACAGCCTTCCCGAGCGCCCGCGCATTCCGATCTTCGAGCCGGGGCAGCCGACGCTCGAGAAAATCCTGAAAAACGGGGTGCGCATCCTCGTGCAGGAGCAGCGAACGGTCTACACCGTCGCGGGCGTCGTGTCGTTCCGCATGGGAACCCGCTACGAGACCGAGGAGATGTCGGGGCTTGGAAACGTCCTCCTGCAGACCATGATCGCGGGGACGGCGAAATCGAGCGGCTCCGACTACCATGTTCGCCTCCGCGGCACCAACTCGAAGCTCGAAGCGAGCGTGGGCGCCGACATCGGGCAGATTGTCATCCAGACCGACCGGGAACACGCCTCCGGCGCGGCGGCGCTCCTCTCGGACATCGCGCTCTATCCGTCGCTGCCCGACTCCTCGTTCGAGGCCGCGCGAGTTCGCGCCACGGGCGACGCGACATTCGCCGCGGAGAGTCCGCTCCCCTCGGCGTTCGGTCAGTTCCTCGGCGCGATGTACGCCGGAACCCCCTACCAGCGCCTCCCGCAGGGGCTCGTCTCCGCCATCGCGGAGGCCCGCCGGTCGGACCTCCTATCGCTCCATAAGCGACTCGCCGTCGGCGGCAACATGACGGTCGTCTTCGTCGGCAACGTGGATGGGAAGAAGCTCTTGGCCCAGCTGGAGAAGGCGTTCGCCGCCGCGGCCCCGGGAACGGCGCTCGAGCCGGCGGGGCCCGAACCGACGCCGCTCGCGGCCGACACGCTCATCGTCCAGGAGCGCCCGTGGGTGGCGCACGCCTACGTCGTCGGCTATCCGGCGCCCGGCTACAGGGACGCCGACTTCCCGGCCTTCGCCATGATCGACTCCTACCTCCGCTCGGAGGACCGGTCGCCGATCACCTACTGGATGGACACGCGAGAAGAAGCCGTGTCGCCCGGCGTGGTCTGGACGCTCTTCCCGGTGCGCGGTTCGATGTGCGTCTACTTCGGCGCGACTCCGGACAAGTTCGCGGCGGCCCGCGACACCGCCATCGCCGTGCTCCAGCGACTTCGCACCGAACCGCTCGACAAGGGCGAATGGACTGTTCAGCTCAAGCGGGTTCAGGACGGTTACTTCTCGAAGCAGGGAGAACCGGCGGTGCGGGCTCGAAATCTGGGGCGCTACGCGGCTCAGGGACTTTCGCTCGACTACCCACGGCAGTTCGAGACGGCCCTCCTGAAACTGACTCCAGAGGACGTACGCGCGGCCGCGGAGCGCTGGTTCACGTATTCCTGCCAGGTCATCCTGGGTCCTCCGCTCGCGCCCTCCGGTGACGTTAAGCAGTAGCCCCGCCGCGGGCAGTAGCCTCGCCGCGGGCCGCGTCGTGAACCGCGGCCGCGACGGAATTCGCGCCCGTGTTTAGCAACCCGGCCGAGTTCCTGCTCCTCCTCCCGCCACTCCTTTTCGCGCTGACGGTGCACGAGTGGAGCCATGGCTACGCCGCCATGCGCTTGGGCGATCCGACGGCGCGGCTACTCGGCCGGCTCACGCTCAATCCGCTCGCCCATCTCGATCCGCTGGGGTCGATCATCTTCCTCCTGCCTCCCCACATCGGATGGGCCAAGCCGGTCCCCGTGGACGAGCGCTATTTGAACCACCCCCGTCGCGACATGATGTGGATCGCGCTGGCGGGCCCTGTCTCGAACGTGATCCTGGCCCTCCTCTTCGGCACGCTCCTGCGCGTCGCGGCGGCGGTTCCGATGGAATTCAGCGGGGCCGCGGCCAACGCCGTGATCCGGATGATCGGATGGAGCGTCGTCCTCAACCTGAGCCTGGCGGCCTTCAACATGATTCCGATCTTCCCGCTCGACGGCTCGCGCGTGCTGACCGGCCTCCTGCCCGCGGCCCACGCCGAGCGATACCGTGCCTTCGACGCGTACGGGCCGATGCTCCTCCTCGGAGTCGTCCTCCTCGGTTCGATCGGCGGCGTGAGCGTCATCGGCATGATCATCTCGCCCTTCGTCCGCACGATCGGATCGCTGCTGACGGGAGGAATCCTGTGAGCGGCGCCGGAGCGAAGCGGCCGCGCGTCCTCTCGGGGATGCGGCCGACCGGGCGGCTCCATTTGGGGAACTACCTCGGGGCGCTCCAGAACTGGGTCTCCATGCAGCACCAGTGCGAGTCGTTCTTCATGGTGGCCGACTGGCACGCCCTGACGACCGACCACGAGCACACCGACCAGATCGCGCCGAACACGCACGAGATGGTGACCGACTGGCTGGCGGCCGGCATCGATCCGGAGAAGAGCCCCGTCTTCATCCAGTCGCGCGTCAAGGAGCACGCCGAACTCCACCTCCTCTTCTCCATGCTCGTGACCGTCAGCCGCCTGGAGCGGAATCCGACGGTGAAGGAGCAGGTCCGCGATCTCGAACTGGAGGAGACGATTACCTACGGGCTCTTGGGATACCCCGTGCTACAGGCCGCCGACATCCTCCTCTACCGGGCGACGCTCGTTCCGGTGGGCGAGGATCAGGTGCCGCACGTCGAGTTGACACGGGAGATCGCGCGACGCTTCAACGCGCTCTACGGAGAGGTCTTTCCGGTTCCGGATCCGAAGTTGACGCACTTTCCGCGCCTCCCGGGGCTCGACGGGCGACGGATGAGCAAGTCGCTCGGAAATACGATCCTGCTCGCCGACTCGCCGCAGGAGATCGAGGCGAAGGTCCGGACCGCCTTCACCGACCCGAAAAAACTTCGGAAGGACGATCCGGGAAATCCGGACGGATGCGTCGTCTTCGCGTATCATCGGGCCTTCCACCCGGCGGGGGCCGCGCAGATCGAGCGCGACTGCCGGGCCGGCGCGATCGGATGCGTCGCGGACAAGCGGGAACTGGCCGGAATCGTGGCCCGTTCGCTGGAGCCGATCCGCGATAAGCGGAAGGAACTGGAGGCGCACCCCGAGCGGGTGCGCGAGGCGCTGCGCTACGGAGAAGAGAAGGCGCGCGCCATGGCGGTGGAGACGATGCGGCAAGTCCGGGAGGCGATGAAACTGGGATGAACGACGAGCGCCACGACAATCGCGTGACGAAAACCGCGACCGAGCCCGCGGCGGCTCCCACGCCTGCCGGCGTCGAGAGCGGCGCGGGTACGGCCGCCCCGGGGAACCGCGGGAGCGACGGCGACGCGTCCGCCCCGGCGAGCGCCGCGATCCGGGTCAACCTGCCCGCGTTCGAGGGACCGCTCGATCTCCTCCTGCACTTGATCCAGCAGGACGAGATCGACATCACCGACATCCCGATCTCGAAGATCACGAAGCAGTACCTCGAGATGCTCGATCTCATGCGGGAACTCGATCTGGAAGTCGCGGGTGAGTTCCTGGTGATGGCCGCCACGCTCATGCGAATCAAGGCGCGGATGCTCCTCCCTCCGATCATCGAGGAGCAGGAGGAGCTCGATCCGCGCGAGACTCTGGTTCGCCAACTCTTAGAATACCGTCGCTTCAAGGACGCCGCGAAGGATCTGGAGCGGCTGGAGGCCGACCGCCGCCTCCGGTTCGAGCGCGGGGCTCCGGCGCAGCTGGAGGACCCCGAGGCGAGCGAGCTGCTTCCGGTCAGCCTCTTCCGGCTGCTGGAAGCGCTGAAGGGGGCCCTGGCGCGCCAGGTTCCTCCGGTCGTTCACACGATCGATGCGGAGCCGATGCGGATCGACGAAGCGATGTCGCTCCTGCGCGAAAACTTGAAGACGCGCGGCCGCCTCCTCTTCGCCGAGATGCTCGACCTCTTCGTGACGCGAATCGAAAAGATCACGGCGTTCCTCGGACTGCTGGAGCTCCTCAAGCTTGGCGACGTGCGCGCGGCGCAAGAGGACCTCTTCGGACCGATCTACCTGGAATTCCGGCCGGCGACGCCGGCGATCGAGGAGTAACCGATGCCGACCCCCAAGCAGATTCTCGAGTCGCTTCTCTTCGCCAGCGATGCGCCGATCGGCCTCGCGACGCTCGTGGAGGTCATGGCGGGCCCGGACAAGGAGGAGATCCGGACGCTCCTCGACGAGATGGCCGTCGAGTTCGAGGAATCGCGGCGCGGCGTCGCGCTGGTGGAGATCGCCGGCGGCTATCAGCTTCTCTCGCGCAAGGAATGCGCGCCCTGGATCGAGAAGATGCTCCGCTCGCGGCGGAAGGTCCGGCTCTCGCGGGCAGGGCTGGAGACGCTCGCCATCGTCGCCTACAAGCAGCCGATCACGAAGACCGAGATCGACGGAATTCGCGGCGTCGACTCGAGCGGTTCGCTCCACACGCTCCTCGAGCGGAATCTCGTCCTGATCGCGGGCCGCTCGAAGGCGGTGGGCCGGCCGCTCCTCTACGCGACGTCGCAGGAATTCTTCCAGTACATGGGGATCAACGATCTCTCCGATCTCCCGGAATTGAAGGAGCTGGGAAGCGTGCTCGAGGAGCGCGAGCGGGCCCAGATGGAACTCGCCGACGAGGACGCGGCCCCGACGCCGGTCGAGGCGGGCGTTCCCGAGGGTGCGGCTTAACCTCTTCCTCGCGCGGGCCGGTCGCGGATCGCGGCGCGAGGCGGACGAGTGGATCCGAGAGGGCCGCGTCCAGGTCAACGGCGTCACGCCACAGGGCTTTGGCGAGCCGGTCGATCCCGCGCGCGACCGGGTAACCCTCGACGGGCATCTCGTCCAACTTCCCGACGCCTCCCGCTACCTCGCCTATCACAAGCCGCCCGAGACGCTCGTCAGCCGCCGCTCGCAGGGCGGGAAGCCGACGATCTATCAGCGACTCGGTTCCAGGGCCCAGGGCCTCCACGCCATCGGCCGACTCGACTACGATTCCGAAGGCCTCCTCCTGCTGACCGACGACGGCACGCTGGCGGAGGCGATTCTTCACCCGCGCTCCGAGATCCTCCGCCGCTATCGCGTCTGGGTAACGCCCGTGCCCGATCCCGACCGCATGCGCCGCCTGGCGGCGGGGACTGTCGTGGAGGGCGTCGCCGTCGCGCCCGAGACGGTGTTGCTCGAGGGCGTCGAGAGAGGGCTTGGCGTCCTTCGAATCGATCTGAGGGAGGGGAAGAAGCGGGAGATCCGCGAATTCGCCAGGAGCGCCGGGCTCAACGTCCGCCGGCTTCTCCGGATCACCTTCGGGCCGGTCCACCTCGGAATCCTGAGGCGGGGCGCCATCCGGGCTCTCACCTCCGCCGAGCTCGGCGCGCTCCGGGACCTGGCGGTACCGCGCGGGGCACGCTTTCCGCGCCGGGGCGCTCGGTGATAGACTGCAGCCGGGCCGCGGTGTCCCATCGCGGAAGGACGACCGAATGAGTGTGCCCGTGAGCGATAGCGTCCGCCCCGAGATCCGATCCCTTCAGCCCTACGTGCCGGGGAAGCCGGTGGAAGAGCTGGAGCGCGAGCTCGGGATCTCCGGCGCGGTGAAACTTGCCTCCAACGAAAATCCGCTCGGGCCGTCGCCGATGGCGATCGCCGCGATGCAGGCCGCCATCCATGGCGTGAATCGCTATCCCGACGGCGGCTCGTTCTACCTCCGCGAATCGCTCGCTTCCTTCTCGAACATGCCGTTCGAGCAGATCGCCGTCGGCTCCGGCTCCAACGATCTCATCGACGTCCTCTGCCGCATCCATCTCGGGCCGGGGGACGAGGCGATCATGTCGAACCCCGCGTTCGTCATGTTCGCGGTGGCGGTGAACGTCTCCGGCGGGACGCTGGTCCGCGTGCCGGGCAAGGCGCTCTTCCACGATCCCGACGCGATGCTGGCCGCCATCAACGACCGCACCCGGCTCGTCTACTTCTCCAATCCCGACAATCCCACCGGCACGATCGTCCGCCGTCGCGCCATGGACGACTACTTCCGGCGCGTCCCGGCGCACGTCACCACGATCCTCGACGAGGCGTACTTCGAGTACGTGGAAGACCCCGACTATCCGAACGGGCTCGACTACCTTCGTCGCGGACACCGCGTCGCGGTGCTCCGCACGTTCTCGAAGATCTACGCGCTGGCGGGGCTCCGTGTCGGCTACGGATTCTTCCCGGTCGATCTGGCGGGGCTGGTTCACCGGGTGCGGCTGCCGTTCAATGTCACGAGCGTAGCCCAGGCGGCGGCACGCGCCAGCCTGGACGATCCGGAGCAGGTGCCAAGGAGCCGGGAGCTGGTGCGCGAGGGCCTCGCCCTCTTCCAGAGGGAACTTCCCGCGCTGGGAATCGAACTGACCCCCTCGTGGGCCAATTTCGTTCTCGCGCGCTTTCGGGGCTCGGCCATCGAGGCCGGACGCTCGCTGGAACGGCATGGGGTCATCATTCGGCCCATGACTTCCTTCGGCCTCCCGTCGGAGTACGCGCGCATCAGCATCGGCTCGCGCCTCGAGAACGAACGGCTGATCGAAGCGCTACACCGGATTGCGTGAGCCGAGCGACCGTCCGCCCCGGCCGGCCGTTGCGCGGCGAGGCCTCGCTGCCGGGCGATAAGTCGATCACGCAGCGGGCCATCCTCCTCGGCGCGCTGGCCCCGGGAACCACGATCATTCGAGGCGCGAATCCCGGAGCCGACGCTGCCGCGGCGCTCGGCATCGCCCGCGCGCTCGGCACGGTCGTCCGTCGCGGGAGCGCGGGGGAGATCGTCCTGCGCGGCGGCACGTTCCGCGAGCCGGAGCGGGTCCTCGACGCGCGAAACTCCGGGACGGCGCTCCGGCTCTCCATGGGTCTCTTGGCGGCACAGCCGTTTCTCTCCATTCTCACCGGCGACGCGTCGCTTCGGCGCCGCCCGGTCGACCGCGTCCTCGTACCGCTCCGGCTTCTGGGTGCCGATCTCTCCGCGCGCGGCGGCGATCGCCTGGCGCCGGTCGTCGTCCGGGGGCGCCCTCTTCGCGGGGCCGAGGTCGAGACCGGTCTGCCCAGCGCTCAGGTGAAGAGCGCCCTCCTCCTGGCGGCGCTTCAGGCCGAGGGGACGACGGTGGTGCGCGAGCCTGCCGAGACGCGCGACCACACCGAGCGGATGCTCCCGCTGTTCGGCGTTCCCGTTCGTCGGGACGGGCTCGCCGTCTCCGTGACCGGCGGCGGGTCGCTCCATGGAACGGAGATCGACGTTCCGGGCGACGCGTCGGCCGCGGCCTTCCTTGCCGCCGCCGCCGCGATCGTGCCGGGATCGGACGTCTTGCTCCGAGGCGTGGGGGTGAACCCGACGCGGCGCGCCTTCTTCGATTTTCTCGTGCGCGCGGGGGCCGACGTCACGATGCACGACGCGAGGGACGCGGGCCACGAACCGGTGGCCGACCTCCGCATCCGCCACCGAACGCTCCGACCGCTCGAGATCGGCCCCGCGGAAATTCCCGGTCTCATCGACGAGTTGCCACTGGTCGCGGTCGTCGCGGCCTTCGCGCGCGGCGTCTCCACCGTGCGGGGGGCGCGCGAACTTCGCGTGAAGGAGTCCGATCGGATCGCCTCCGTCGCGGCGGCTCTGCGCGCCATCGGCGGCGCCATCGAGGAGCGGGAAGACGGGTGGAGCATCGAGGGAGCCGGGCGCCTCCGCGGCGGGAGCGTGGAGACGCGCGGCGACCATCGGATCGCCATGGCCTTCCTGGTAGCGGGACTTCGGGCGGCGGAAGGAGTCACGGTGGACGACGCGGCCCCGGCCGCGGTATCGGATCCGGGATTCCTCCCGCGGCTCAGGAAGCTGGCGCGATGAAGCCGTTCGTCCTCGCCATCGACGGGCCGGCCGGGGCGGGGAAGAGCGCTACGGCACGCGCCGTGGCCGAGCGGCTGGGGCTTCGCCACGTCGATTCGGGGGCCATGTACCGCGCCGTCGGGTGGCTGGCGCGCTCGAAGGGGGTCGCGCTCGACGACGAGCGCGCCATCCTGTCGCTCCTCGACCGCGTGCGGCTGGAAGCGGCGCCCGACGGACTCCGGGCCGACGGGGAACTCGTCGAGCCCCACATCCGGAGCGCGGAGGCGGGGGAAGCGGCTTCGCTCGTCGCGCTCCACCAGAAGCTTCGCCGACGGCTGGTGAGCCTCCAGCGTTCGCTGGCGGCGCCTCCCGGTCTGGTCATGGAGGGCCGGGACATCGGGACGGTCGTCTTCCCGAAGGCGAATCTGAAACTCTTCCTCACGGCCAGCGTGGAGGCGAGGGCCCGGCGCCGGCACGGAGAGCTGGAGGCGCGCGGCGAGGCGGCCGACCTGCCCGCCATCGAGGCGATGATTCGCGACCGCGATCGCCGCGACGAGGAACGGGCGGCGAGCCCCCTCGTGGCGGCCCCCGACGCGATCCCGATGGACACGACCGCGCTGACCCTGGAGCAGCAGATCGACCTGGCCACCTACTGGGCCAGGCTGGGAATGTCGGGGCCGGGGAAGATGACGGCCATCTTCCGATTCGGCCACGACTTCGCCCACTGGTTCGGGGTCCTTGGACTTCGCTTCCGAATCGAGGGGCTGGAGCACCTTCCACGCTCCGGTCCCCTGATCGTGGCCAGCAACCACATTTCGTTCTGGGATCCCCCCCTGGTGGGGTCGTCGATTCCCCGGGTGATTCACTTCGTGGCGAAGGCCGAACTCTTCGAGAATCGCCTACTCGGAGGGCTGATTAGCAGGTATAATGCCATCCCCATTCATCGGGGAGCCAAAGCCCGCGGTGGGCTTCGTGGCGCGGAAGATGTTTTGGCCAGAGGCGGAGCCGTTCTGATCTTTCCCGAGGGAACCCGGAGCAATACTTCCGCGTTTCTCACGCCCAAGCCTGGAGTTACGCGGCTGGCGGCGCTCACCCGTTCGCCGATCGTCCCGGTCCGGATCTCCGGTTCGCGCCAGATTCGCCGCTCGATGCTAAGGCAGGAGTTGGTGCGGATCGCGTTTGGCGCGCCGATGATGCCCCCCATGGGCGATGAGGTGACGAACGAAGGCGGACGAGCGTTCGCGAGGCGCGTCATGGACGCGATCGGGGCGCTGTGACGAAGAGGCGGAGACGAGCGATCCCATGGACGTGATCGTGGCCGACAACGCGGGCTTCTGCTTCGGCGTGAAGCGCGCCATCAAGATGGCGAACGAGACGCTGGATCAGGCGTCGGGCACCGTGCAGGCGCTCGGACCTCTGATCCACAATCCCCAGGTCGTCGCGGCATTCCAGCGGCGCGGGCTTCAAGTGGCCGGCTCGCTGGAGGAGCTCTCGACCGGGGCGACGATCGTCATCCGGTCGCACGGCGTCGGTCCCGAAGTGAAGAAGGGGGCCGTGGAGAAGGGCCTGCGGGTCGTCGACACGACCTGCCCCTTCGTGACGAAGGCGCAGGAGTACGCGGGGCGGCTGATCGCCGACGGCTACAAGGTCGTCGTGATCGGCGACGCGCACCACCCCGAGGTGGTAGGCATCGTGGCCCATACGAGCGGTAAGGCGATCGTGCTCGACACGATCGCCGAGGCCAATGCGCTGAAGTTCATTCCCCGGATGGGCGTCGTGTTCCAGACGACGCACTCGATCATGCACGTGCAGGAAGTCGTCGGCGCGCTGCTGAAGCGGGGGAAGGAAG
>JBBTHR010000002.1:0-2127 GCA_038060295.1 Candidatus Eiseniibacteriota bacterium | reverse complement strand
CGCCTCGTTCTTGTTTCTGGTCCCGCCCGGATCGGCGAAACGCGATCGGTTCGAATCCCGCTACGACTTCCGCGTCTCGTCGCCGCTCGGCGGAGCGCTCGGCTTGTCGCTGGTCTTCAGCTCGGTCTCGACTTCCTTCATCCCCTTCTTGAACTCCTGAATTCCTCTTCCGATCGAGCGTCCGATCTCCGGGATCCGTTTCGCCCCGAAGAGAAGGAGCACGATCAGGAAGAGCCCGGTGAGTTCCCAGGGACCCATATTGAACATCGTTATGCCTCGCTAGCCGAGCCTGACTGCGGCTCCGTGGTGGTCATCGCGGCTGCGTCCACCGCCGCGCGTCTCGGCCCACGATGACCGTGACGTCGATCATCTCCTGGGCCCGGATCTGCTGGATGAGGTGGCGGGTACCCAGGTAGTCCGCCACGATGCTGCCCGGCTCGGGTGACTCGCTTCGATTCACCACGAGCGTGTTGCGATAGTCGGCGCGGTCGGCGTTGCTCACCACGAGCACGTCGAATCCGCCGTCCCTCAGGTACGACGCCAGTTCTCCCGCCAGTCCCGACCGCCCGCTCCCGTTCAGGAGTTCGATCCGGATCGGACGCTTCGGCCGCCCCAGCGACTGGGGTCCGACCCGGAGCGCTGTCGACACGATGAGCGCGGCCACGAGGACGAAGAGAACGGCCAGCGTGATGTCGAGGGCGCGTGCGCCGCCGCCTGCCGCTTTCTTCGCCATCGTGTCGCCGGCCGCCCTTTACCGGCGCCGCATCGCGCCCCGCGCCGCTTCGGCGTCGAGGGCCCGGCGCAGGCGCGCGTAGGTCCGGTCCAGCGCCTCCGGCACCACCTTCGTGTCCGCCGTGACCGGCATGAAGTTGGTGTCGCCGTTCCAGCGCGGCACCACGTGCCAGTGAAGATGCCCCAGCACGCCGGCTCCGGCGACGCGTCCCAGATTCATCCCGAGATTCAGGCCGTGGGGCCGGTACTCCTTCCGGAGCGCCCGCTCGACCCGGGCCAGCCAGGCGCCCAGGTCGACGATTTCGGCCTCGGAAAGGTCGGCCAGAAAGGCCCGGTGCTTCCGGGGCGCCACGAGCACGTGCCCTACATTATAGGGGTAGAGGTTCGCCATGACGACCACCAAGGGGGAGACGGCCAGGACGAGGCTCTTGGCCGAAGGGCGCACGGCGCCCTGGCGGCAGAAGAGGCAGGGCTCCTTCCGGCCGGACTTCGGCTTGCTCGCCTTCTGGATGTAGGCCATCCGCCAGCCCGCCCAGAGCCGATTCATCGCCCCGCGCTCCCCGGCGCGGCGTAGCGTCCGCCCGGGACGAGGCCGGCCGCCGTCAATTGCCGCTCCGCCTCGGCCAGCTGCTCCGGCGTGTTCACGCCCATCAATTCGCTCTCGTGCGTGGCCGGTTCGATACCGACGCCGAGCCCCTTCCCACGCATATGGGAGAGGGTGTCGGTCAGATAGTACTCCTGCTGCTTGTTGTCGGCGCGTAGGGAGGCGAGAGCTTCCTCGAGCGGGGCGCGGTCGAAGCAGTAGATGCCCGAATTCACCTCGGAGACGGCCCGCTCCTCCGCGGTCGCGTCCTTCTCCTCGACGATCTTCACGAACCGGCCCCCGCCATCGCGGACGACGCGGCCGTAGCCCGATGGATCGGCCAGCGTGCCGCTCAGGAAGGTCACGCCGTTCCTCTCGGCCACGTGCCGCTCCAACAATCGGCGAAGCGTCTCCGTGCGGACGAGCGGCATGTCTCCCGCCAGCACGAGGACGCGCTCGGCCCCGGCGTCCGCGGCGGCAGCGGCAATCTCGGCCCAGGCCACCTGGACCGCGTGGCCGGTGCCGAGCTGCGGACTCTGGGTCACGAAGCGCACGCCGCGCGGCGCGCAGGAGGCACGGACCAGTTCTTCCCTGTGCCCCACGACCAGGATGACGCGCACGGGCCCGAGCGGATCGAGGTGGTCGAGCACGTGGTGGACGAGCGGCGTGCCGAGCGCCGGATGAAGGACCTTGGGGAGATCGGAGTTCATCCGCTTCCCCATGCCCGCGGCCAGGATCACTGCCTGAAATTTCGGAATCATCGCTTCCCTCGCGAGGGGGTCAGGAATCGGTTGTCGAGAAGGCGCGTCCGG
>JBBTHR010000001.1:0-1439 GCA_038060295.1 Candidatus Eiseniibacteriota bacterium | reverse complement strand
AGAGAAAGAGCATGTTCCCGAGAAGGTGGAGCGGATCGGCGTGGAGGAAGAGCGAGGCGAGGGCCGTCCCGATGGTCGGATGGGCCGCCTTGAACACCCATCCATACGACGCCGCGACCGCCCCCGGCGTCAGATGGATCGCCGCGAAAACAAGGAAGTTGGCGGCGACCAGCGACCATGTGACCCAAGGGGTCCGTGGGACGCGGGCATCCGTGCCGATGGGCAGCCAATAGAAGTAGTACATGCTTGATCGCTCCTCCCGACTTCTCTACACTACCTGAGGCCTAAAAATGAAGTCTTTTAATCACTTAGAGGGCTCCGGGCCATCTTCGGCCGGGAGCCGGCAGCCGTTCGTGCGAGGCAAGAGGATCGTTGATGGAAACCACGACTGATTCCACCGGAATGGACATGGGCTCCTCGATTCAGAAGGAACTCAACCCCCTCGAGAACGCCAGGCTTCAGTTCGAGGAGGCGGCGGCGCGGCTGAAGCTCGATCCGGCGTTCCTCCAGATCATCAAGGAACCCCGGCGCGTCACGATCGTGAAGCTCCCGGTGCACATGGACGACGGCTCGATCCGCCTCTTCACCGGGTATCGCGTCCAGCACTCCATCATCCGCGGTCCGGCCAAGGGCGGGATCCGCTATCACCCCGACGTGACTCTCGAGGAAGTGATGGCCCTGGCGGCCTGGATGACCTGGAAATGCGCCGTGGTGAAGATCCCTTTCGGCGGCGGCAAGGGCGGCATCATCTGCGATCCGCCGAAGATGTCGCAGGCCGAACTGGAGCGCCTGACCCGCCGCTACACGGCCGACCTGATCGACGTCTTCGGACCCGAGTCGGACGTCCCCGCTCCCGACGTGAACACGAACGAGCAGACGATGGCGTGGATCATGGACACCTACTCCATGCACGCTCGCCACACCGTCACCTCCGTCGTGACCGGAAAGCCGCTCGCGCTGGGCGGCTCGCTGGGACGCCGCGAAGCGACCGGCCGCGGCGTTCTCTTCTGCGTCCGGGAAGCGGCGAAGCGGATCGGGCTCGAACTGAAGGGCGCCACGGTGGTGGTGCAGGGATTCGGTAACGTCGGCTCGGTCGCGGCCGATCTCCTCGCCAAGGACGGGGCGAAGATCATCGCTGTCTCCGACGTCGGAGGCGGCATCCAGGACCCGAAGGGCCTCGACATCCCGGCGCTGGTCCACCACGTCGCCCAGCACAAGACGGTGGTCGGCTTCCCCGGGGCCGCGCCGATCGATGGAAAGAAGATCCTCGAGGTTCCCTGCGACGTCCTCATCCCCGCGGCCCTCGAGAACCAGATCACGCACGCGAACGCGGCCCGCATCCACGCGCGCATCATCGCCGAGGGAGCGAACGGCCCGACCACGACGCAGGCGGACAAGATCCTCAACAAGAACGGGATCCTGGTCATTCCGGACATTCT